>CAZMZS010000034.1:0-23251 GCA_964570675.1 uncultured Roseovarius sp.
TGAGCGTGTCCTTGCAATAGCCGAATTTCTCGTGCTCGGTGCCGATGCGCCAGTCCTCGGGCGGTTTGCAGCCGCTTTCGAGATACTCCGCGAGCTGTTCATGCCGCTCGATGGGCCCGCCGCCTGATTGGGGTATGGACATGAACGTTCTCCTGCCTTGCGCGCGTCAATGGCTGTCACAAGTGGCCGTATTTCACCGGGGTGTCAATGCGGGCCGGCTGTCCGGTTCGTGCCAGATCACGACAGGGTCATCGCCGGGGCGGCGCATCAACGCCAGCATCCGTTCGGTGCGGATCCCGGGCAGCGTCGCGAAGGCGTCGAACAGATCGTCCGCGCCCCGTGCGCTGAGCGGAATCGCCAGATCGGCCTGGCCGGGCTGACTGATCAGCCAATGCGGCGGTCTGCCGGTCGGATCAAGGCAGATCCGGGTGATTTCGCCAAGCGCCACTGCGCCACCGGTCAGTGGCCCGAAATAGGCGATCCGGCCTTCATCCACGCTGACCACGCCCGGCCCGTCACGATCACCGCGAAACCGCCCGCGCTGAATCCCGCTGACGATCAGCACGGCGGCGATGGCGCTGATGACATAGCCCAGCCAATGCAACAGCCCCGTCGTGCCCAGCATCCACCAGAGGCCAAGGCAGAGCACGCCGGTCCCGGTGATGACCTCGCGCCAGCGCCGGATCGCGGCGATGGCCTCGGGGCGAACGAAGCTCATGTCCAGTCTCCAAGCGCCATCTGCCAGAGCGTCATCGCGGCGACGGCGGCGGTATCGGCGCGAAGGATACGCGGGCCGAGGCTGACGGGGTGGGCGAAGGGCAGGGCATTGAGACGGTCGCGCTCTGAGGGTGAAAAACCACCCTCGGGCCCGATCAGGATCGCCCATTTGCCGCCGGGCGCATCGCCGAGCGATGCGGCTGTCCCGGCCAGTGCCTCGTCGCAGAACATCAGCTGCCTGTCGTCGGGCCAGTCCGACAGCAGCCGATCCAATTTTTGCAGGTTGCTGACCTCGGGCACATAGGTGCCGCCGCATTGCTCGGCGGCCTCGACGGCATGGGCCTGAAGGCGGTCTTGGCGGATGCGTTCGGAATTGGTGAAATCCGCTTGCACTGGCAGAATCCGCGCAGCACCCATCTCGGCGGCCTTCTCGACGATGAAGTCGGTGCGGGCCTTCTTGATCGGCGAAAACAGCAGCCACAGATCGGGCGGCATCCGCTGCGGCCCCGATTGCGAAACGCACGCCAGCGAACCTGCGCGCTTGCCCGCCTCTGCCACGGTGGCAAGCCATTCGCCATCGCGCCCGTTGAACAGCAGCACCCCATCGCCAGTGCCACGCCGCATCACCCCAAAGAGATAATGCGCCTGGTCGCGCTCAAGAGGAACCGTTTGCCCTTCCCCCAAGGGGTGATCTACAAAAAGCCTGATCTTCGCATCTGTCATGAGGGCACCATATGACCGGCAAGAACCAGACGCCAGAGGCCTCGGGCCCGGTCGCCGACGCGGTCACCGGCAATTGGGTGGACCGTCTGGCCCCGGCGGGCACAAGGCCCTATCTGCGGCTGGCGCGGGCCGACCGGCCGATCGGCACCTGGCTGCTCTTGCTGCCCTGCTGGTGGGGGCTTTTGCTGGGCATGCTGCATGACGGGCGCGCAAGCTGGCACGATCTGTGGATATTCGCGGGCTGCGGGATTGGCGCATGGCTGATGCGAGGGGCCGGGTGCACCTGGAACGACATCACCGACCGCCATATCGACGGCAGCGTGGCGCGCACTGCGCAAAGGCCGATTCCATCGGGGCAGGTGAGCGTGAAACAGGCGCTTGCCTGGCTGGTGGCGCAGGCGCTGGTGGCGCTGTGCATCCTGCTGACCTTCAACGTGGCGGCGATCGCGCTTGGGGTGCTGGCGCTGGTGCCGGTGGCGATCTATCCCTTTGCCAAGCGGTTCACCTGGTGGCCGCAGGTCTTTCTTGGCCTCGCCTTCAACTGGGGCGCGCTTCTGGCCTGGACGGCGCATACCGGGCGGCTGGAATGGCCGGCGGTCGTTCTCTACCTGGGTGGGATCGCGTGGACGCTGTTCTATGACACGATCTATGCCCATCAGGACAAGGAGGACGACGCGCTGATCGGGGTGAAATCCACCGCGCGGCTGTTTGGCGAACGAACCCCGAAATGGCTGTTGCTGTTCCTGATCCTGAGCGTCGCACTGCAATCGCTGGCGGTGATCATGGCAGCGGTGGCGGGCAGCTCCCCGGCGCTTCTGGTGGCGTTGCTCGGCCCCTGGGCCATGGGTTGGCACATGCAGTGGCAGATGCGCAGGCTGGACCTTGACGACAACGACCGGCTGCTGACGCTGTTTCGTTCGAACCGCGATGCGGGTCTGCTGCCCTTGCCGTTTTTCGCCGTTGCGCTGCTGCTGTGATTGCACTCGCTGACGGCAGGGCCTAAACACGGGCGCGACAACAATTTGCGGGCCCCAACAGCATGCGCCTGTCTTCGATCTTCACCATCGCCGCGACATTCCTGGCCGCAGCCGTGTTCTGCCTTCTGATTGCGCGTCTCGCAGTGACCGTGATCGAGGACAGCTCACGCGCCTCGGTGCGTCAGGAACTGGATATGAACGGCATGACCTGGACGCAGGTCGATGCCGACGGGCTGCAGATTTTCCTGGGCGGCACCGCCCCCAACGAGGCGATGCGATTCAAGGCGCTGTCGCTGGCCGGGCGAATGGTGGACGCGGCGCGGGTGATGGACCAGATGCTGGTCGAGGACACCAAGGGCATAGCGCCGCCGCGATTCTCAATCGAGATCCTGCGCAACGACAGCGGCACCTCGCTGATCGGGTTGGTACCTGCCTCGACCGACCGCGACGCGCTGATGGAGGAGATCGTGGATGCCACCGGTGACGGGGAGGCGACAGATCTTCTGGAATCGGCGGATTACCCCCATTCCGAGACATGGGAAGAGGCGCTGGATTACGCGGTGGAATCGCTCGAACTGTTGCCGCGGGCCAAGATTTCGGTCGATGCCGAACGCGTCCTGATCAAGGCGATGGTGGACAGCCCCGAGGCGAAACGCCGGCTTGAGGTCGAACTGGCGCGCAACGCCCCCGAGGATCTGAGCCTGTCGCTGGATATCTCGGCGCCGCGCCCGGTGGTCACGCCCTTCACGCTGCGCTTCCTGATCGAGGATGGCGAGGCCCGGTTCGATGCCTGTTCAGCCGATACCGAGGCCGCGCGCGAGCGGATTCTGCGCGCCGCAGGGCGGGCGGGCCTGAGCCGCAAGGCCGATTGCACGCTTGCCCTTGGCGTGCCCTCGCCCCGCTGGGGCGAAGCGGTCGAAATGGCGATCGACGCGCTCGACAAGCTGGGCGGCGGGAGCCTGACCTTTTCGGATGCGGATATTTCCATGGTCGCCCTTGAAGGCACCGAGGAAAGCACCTTTGACGATGTGATCGGGCGGCTGGAAACCTCGCTGCCCGATGTCTTCGCGCTGCATGCGGTGCTGCCCCGTCCCGAGGATGACAGCGCCACCGTCACGCCGGAATTCGTCGCGACGCTTTCGCCCGAAGGGCAGGTGCAGATCCGTGGTCGCGTCAGTAGCAAAATGGCGCGCGAGACCGTGGACAGTTTCGCCAAGGCGCGGTTCTCTTCGGGGGCGGTGCGCACCACCGCGCGGGTCTCGGACGGATTGCCGAAGGACTGGTCGCTGCGCACGCTGACCGGGCTCGAGGCGCTCAGCCATGTCTCGAACGGGGTGGTGACCGTCACCCCCGACAACCTGACGCTGATCGGCAACACCGGGAAGAAGGATGCGTCCGCGCGGGTGTCGCGCCTACTTTCTGAAAAACTGGGCGAAGGGGCCAAGTTCTCGATCAAGGTGACCTATAGCGAGGCGCTCGACCCTGTCGCCAGCATTCCGACGCCCGCCGAGTGCGAGGCCCGGATCGCCGATATCCAGTCCGAGCGGAAGATCAATTTCGAGCCGGGCTCGTCGACCATCGAAGGCAGCGGCGCGGTGATCCTCGACGATATCGCCGAGGTCCTGCGCGAATGCGGTGATCTGCGCATGGAGATCGGCGGCCATACCGACAGCCAGGGCCGCGAGGTCATGAACGAACGCCTGAGCCAGGAACGCGCCCAGGCGGTTCTCAATGCACTGCGCGAGCGGCGCATCCTGACCTCGTCCTTCACGGCCAAGGGTTACGGTGAAGCCGAGCCGATCGCCGACAACGATACCGAAGCGGGGCGCGAGGCGAACCGCCGGATCGAATTCCGCGTGATCAGCCCCAAGCCCGCGCAAGAAGACGCGACTGCTCTTGAAAGCTCCGAAGAACCGGGCGAAGAAGATAACGAGACGGCGGAACCATCGCAGGAAGACACAGCCGATGAACAGAACTGAGTTTATCATCGCCACGGCAATCATTCTTTTCGTGGCGTTCTGTCTGGGCTGGTTCGCCAACTGGCTGGTGCATCGCTTCATCCGCGTCAATCAGTCGGATGTCGGCGAGCTTGAGAAAATGGCGCAGGAACTGCACGAGGCCGAGGAGACGCGCGATCAGGCGATCACCTATCTTCAGCAGCGCGAAGCCGAACTGACCAACCAGCTTTCGCAGACCGAGGCCGAACTTGCCGCCACCATGGACGGTCTGCGCGAGGCCCGTCACGAGACCGAGGAACTGCGCGCATATCTGGAGCGCACCAACGCCGGCTGAGCGTCGGCTGTTCCGACGCCGTGAAACCCTGCGGGCAGCGATCGGGCACTCTCTTGTCAAGGGTGGCGTTGTATCACTCGGCGATCGGGCGTTTGTGCGGCCTGCGCCGCCCCTCGCGCCATGCCAGCAGGCCCGCGCCGGTCAGGATGATGCCCGCGCCCAGCACAGAGACCGCATCGGGCAGTACCGAGAATACCGCCGCGTCGTAGATCGCGGCAAAGACCAGTGCGCCGTAGAAAAAGGGTGCCACGAAACTGGCATCGGCGCGCGCCATGGCGTTGACGAAACAGGCCTGCGCCGCCGCCATCAGCACGCCGATCCCGGCCAGCGCCAGCCATTGCCCCGCATTCGGCGCGCGCCAGACCAGCAGCGCCGCCAGCGTCGCGATCACGAGCCCGATCAGGTTGTTGATCAGCAGGATCTGAAGCGGCCCCTCGCGCCCCGAAAGGCGCTTGATGAAAATCAGCTCCGCCCCCAGACAAAGCGCCGAGCCGAGCGCCAGAACCGCCCCGAAGGCCAGCGCCCCGCCGCCCGGCCGGGTCAGCACCGCGGCCCCGATCAGCGCGATGACCGCCGCGCCCCAGCGAACCGGTCCTACCTTTTCGCCCAGCAAGGGCACTGCCAGCATCATGCCGAAGATCGGGTTGAGAAAGCTGATGGCGGTCGCGTCCGAGAGCGGAATGAAGGCCGCTGCGGCGAACATCAGGGTGACGCCGCCCCAGCCGAAGGCCGACCGCCCCACATGCAGCCCCAGATGCGGGCGGCTCATGCGTGGCCGCATCGCCGCCGTGACCGCGCCGATCGCCAGCAGAGCGAAAAGGAAACGCCCCTGGCTGATTTGCAGCGGATGCAATGCAGGCCCCAGAACCCCGGTGCCAAGGGCCTTGGCCAACAGGGTCGTCCCTGCGGCAAAGGCCGAGGCCGCCAGCGTCAGCAGCGCGGCAAGCGCGGGGTTCGGGGCGCGGGGGGTGAACATGTGAAAGCGGTATGCGCAAAACACCACGCCGACAAGACGTTTGCCGGGGCTGCGCAGATTCCGCTTCACGTTGCGTCAGGAACGGGCTAAAGCCATGCCATGATCAAACGCCGCGCATATCCCATCGCCCGACGCCGACGCACTCGCGCCTGACGTCCTGTTCGCTTGATCCCTGGCGCGCCCGCGCGCCGCATCCTCCCGAAAACATTGACTTGCCCGCGCCTCTAAGGCACTCAAAGGGCTTCTGAAACAAAGGATACGCTGATGATCCCGTCCGTTCTTCCGACCTATAACCGGGCACCCCTGACCTTCGTCAAGGGTGAAGGCAGCTGGTTGATCGAGGCGGATGGGCGCCGATTTCTGGACATGGGCGCCGGGATCGCGGTGAACGCGCTTGGCCATGCCAACCCCGATCTGGTCGCCGCGTTGAGCGAACAGGCGGGCCGGTTGTGGCACACCTCGAACCTCTATCAGATCCCGCAGCAGCAGGCGCTGGCGGACAAGCTGGTCGATGCCACCTTCGCCGACACGGTCTTCTTCACCAATTCGGGCACGGAATCCTGCGAACTGGCGATCAAGATGGCGCGCAAGCATTTCCACGCCAAGGGCCAGCCCGAGCGTATCGGCATCATCGCCTTCGAGGGCTCCTTTCATGGCCGCTCGCATGCCGCGATCGCCGCCGCCGGGTCCGAAAAGATGACCAGCGGCTTTGGCCCGCTCCTGCCCGGCTTCAGCCATGTCGCCTGGGGCGATCATGACGGGCTTTACGCCGCCATCGATGATACCACCGCCGCGATCCTGATCGAACCCGTGCAGGGCGAAGGCGGCATCCGCCCGCTGCCAGACCAATGCCTCAAGGGGTTGCGCGATCTCTGTGACGAAAAGGGCATCCTCCTGATACTCGACGAGGTGCAATGCGGGATGGGCCGCACCGGGCGCCTCTTCGCGCATGAATGGGCGGGCGTCGATCCTGATATCATGATGGTCGCCAAGGGCATTGGCGGCGGCTTCCCGCTTGGGGCGGTGCTGGCCAGCGAAAGCGCAGCCAGCGGCATGACCGCGGGCACGCATGGCTCGACCTATGGCGGCAACCCGCTGGCCTGCGCCGTGGGTGCGCGCGTCATGGACATCATCGCCGATCCCGCCTTTCTGCAAGCGGTCAACGAAAAGGCCGCGCGCCTGCGCCAGGGGCTCGAAGGTCTTGTCGCATCCCATCCCGAGGTGTTCGAGGAGGTGCGCGGCAGCGGGCTCATGCTTGGCCTCAAATGCAAGGCGCCCAATGCGGATATTGTCGCCGCCGCCTATGCCGAACAGCTCATCACGGTTCCCGCGGCGGATAACGTCATCCGCCTTCTGCCGCCGCTCAACCTGTCGGACGCGGATCTTTCCGAGGCGCTTGCCCGTCTTGACGCCACCGCAACCCGGGTCGAAACCAGCACGGGGTCCTGATCCTTCACCTTTCCGGAAATACTCGGGGGGAGTCGCGCGGCACGCGCGGCGGGGGCAGCGCCCCCTTCCCCCTTCAGCCAAGGGCACCACGCCATGAAGCACTTTCTCGATATCCACAAGACCGACCCGGCCGAATTGCGGGCGATGATCGACAACGCCCGCGCCATGAAGGAAGCGCGCAAGGATCGCCCGCGCGGCACCCCGGATGAAGGCACGCCTCTGGCGGGGCGCATGGTCGCGCTGATCTTCGAGAAACCATCGACCCGCACGCGGGTCAGCTTCGACGTGGGCGTGCGCCAGATGGGCGGGCAGACCATGGTGCTGTCGGGCGCCGACATGCAGCTTGGCCACGGCGAGACCATCGCCGACACCGCCCGCGTGCTGAGCCGCTATGTCGATCTGATCATGATCCGCACATTCGATGAATCCGTGCTGCTGGAAATGGCCGAATATGCCGACGTGCCGGTGATCAACGGACTGACCGACCGCACCCATCCTTGCCAGATCATGGCCGACGTACTGACCTACGAGGAACATCGCGGCCCGATCACGGGCAAGAAAGTTGTCTGGTCGGGGGACGGCAACAATGTCTGCGCCTCCTTCCTGCATGCCGCCGGGCAATTCGGCTTCGATCTGACCTTCACCGGGCCTTCGCAGCTTGACCCCGAGGACGAATTCGTCGGGCTCGCGCGCAAGAGCGGCAGCACTGTCCAGATCGAGCGCGATCCCGTTAAGGCGGTCAAGGATGCCGATCTCGTGGTCACCGATACCTGGGTCAGCATGCATGACAGCCAGTCCACCAAGGAGCGCCGTCATAACATGCTGCGCCCCTACCAGGTGAACGAGGAACTGATGTCGCATGCGCGCCCCGATGCGCTTTTCATGCACTGCCTGCCGGCCCACCGCGAGGATGAGGCGACCAGCGCCGTCATGGATGGGCCGCATTCGGTGATCTGGGACGAGGCCGAAAACCGGTTGCACGCGCAGAAGGCGATCATGCGCTGGTGTCTCGGACTCTGAGCCTTTAGCATCCGCATCACACCGGCGAAGGTTGGGGGATGCATGGCACGCGCGCAGATCGGTCTTTACGGGCTTGGCACGATGGGCAGCGCCTTGGCGTTGAACCTGGCGGAACAGGGCATCGACGTGGCACTGGCCAATCGCGAAACCGAAAGGTTCGACCCCTTCCTCGACGAGGCGGGCGCGCTGAGCGAACGGCTTCATGCGCATCCGAGTCTTGAATCCTTCGTCGGGGACCTCGCCGTTCCGCGCATCGTGTTGTTCATGATCCCCTCGGGGCGGCCCATGGACGAGATGATCGCCCGGATCGCGCCCTTGCTGGCGCCTGGCGACATGATCATCGACGCGGGCAATGCCGATTTTCACGACACGCGGCGGCGCAGCGCGGCACTGGCCGAAAAGGGGCTCGAATTCGTCGGCATGGGTGTTTCGGGGGGCGAAGAGGGCGCGCGCCGCGGCCCTTCGATGATGGTTGGAGCCAGCGCCCAAAGCTGGGCGAGGCTGCAACCCATCCTCGAACGCATCGCGGCGCGCTATCAGGGCGATCCTTGCGTCGCGCATCTTGGTCCTGACGGTGCGGGGCATTTCGTCAAGACCGTGCACAACGGTATCGAATATGCCGATATGCAGATGATCGCCGAAATCTATGGCCTTTTGCGTTTTGGCACCGGTCGCAGCCCAACCGACATCGGCGTACTTTTCGGCGAATGGAACGGTGGCGCGCTGCAATCCTACCTGCTGGAAATCACCTCGGATATCCTGCAACGCAGCGATCCGGTCACGGGCCATCCGGTGGTGGATGTGATCAAGGACAGCGCCGGGCAGAAGGGCACGGGCCGCTGGACCGTGATCGAGGCGCTGCGCCTCGGGCAATCGGCCAGCGCCATCGAGGCGGCGGTTGGTGCGCGCAGCTGGTCATCCGAAAAGGATACGCGCCAGGCGGCAGAAACGATCCTGGGCGGTGCCCGGTTGGCACTGGACCTGTCGCCCGAGGTTCTGGCGGATGCGCTCAAGGCGGGTCGCATTCTGGCCCATGCGCAGGGCTTCCGCCTTCTGACGGCGGCGGCGCTTGAATATGACTGGTCGCTGGATCTGGCCCGGATCGCCGAGATCTGGCGCGCTGGCTGCATTATTCGCTCGGCGCTGCTGGATGATCTGGCCGACGCGCTGCGCGCACAGGACAATGGGGACGCCGAAGGGCACCTTATCCTGGCGCCCGCCATCGCGCAGGAACTGGCGGCATCGGTCCCGGCCCTGCGCGAGGTGGTGGCGGCGGCGGTTCATGCCGGACACGCCCTGCCGTCGCTTTCGGCGGCGCTGGCCTGGTATGACAGCATGCGACAGGGGTTCGGTACGGCCAATCTGATTCAGGCGCAGCGCGACGTCTTCGGGCGTCACGGCTTTGAGAGGCTGGGGCAGGAGGGGCGCTTTCACGGCCCATGGTGGGGGTGAACGCGCAGCGCTTCAGCGGATCACCGTATTGAGCAGCAGGAAGATCAGCGCCGACATCGCCCCGGCTGCGGGCACTGTGACGACCCATGCTGCGACAACCGTCATGAAATGGCTGCGCCGCACCAGTTTGCGGCGGCGGCGTTCCTCGAGCGGAATGCGTTTGGCGGTTTCACCATTGCCGGCATTCTTGCGCAGGCGTTTTTCCATGTACCATTCGCGAAAGAAACCAACGCCGAACACGCCGCCCACGGCGATATGCGTCGAACTGACAGGCAACCCCAGCCAACTGGCAATGATCACCGTGATCGCGGCGCTCAGCGCGACGCAATAGGCCCGCATCGGGTTCAGCTTGGTGATCTGGCTGCCGACCATGCGGATCAGCTTGGGACCGAACAGGAACAGCCCGAAGGAAATTCCGAACGCGCCGATCACCATGACCCACATCGGGATCGCGACCTGACCGGAAACGGTGCCGAATTCATTGGCGTGAACGATGGCGGCCAGCGGTCCGACGGCATTGGCCACGTCATTTGCGCCATGCGCGAAGGACAGCAGTGCTGCCGACAGGACCAAGGGCAGGGCGAACAGAGATTTGAGCGAGCGGTTGCGGTTTTCCATGCCCGCCGCCTGACGGCGGATAAGCGGGCGCGCGAAACCATAGGAGATCACGCCGAGCCCAAGCCCGATCAGCAGCGCGGTGCCAAGATTGACAGACACCACGCGCGAAAGCCCTTTGAGCGCGAGGTAGGTCGCAAAGGTGCCCGCCATGATCCCCACCAGCACCGGCACCCATCGTTGCGCCGCCGCGATCTTGTCATCCCGGTAAATGATCCGGCTCTTGATGAATGCCAGGAACGCCGCCGCGATGGCGCCGCCCAGCACCGGAGATATCACCCAGCTGGCCGCGATCGCGCCCATCGTGGGCCAGTTCACCGCCGTCATCCCTGCCGCTGCGATCCCGGCCCCCATCACGCCGCCAACAACCGAATGGGTGGTCGAGACCGGCGCACCGACACGGGTCGCCAGGTTCACCCAGAGGGCCGCGGATATCAGCGCCGCCATCATCGCCCAGGTGAAGGTTTTCGCATCGGCGACGCCGGCGGGGTCGATGATCCCCTTCGAAATGGTCGAAACCACGTCGCCCCCGGCCAGAAGCGCCCCCGCGCTCTCGCAGATCGCGGCGATGACGATGGCGCCGCTCATGGTCAACGCGTTCGCGCCCACCGCCGGGCCCATGTTGTTGGCCACGTCATTGGCGCCGATATTGAGCGCCATGTAGGCCCCAAATACGGCGGCGGCCACGACGACGGTATTGTTGGGATAGGTTCCGAAGAACAGCGCCGCGCCCAGACCGGCGATCACCATGAACACCAGAGCGATCCCCGGCGCGACAAGGGGGCGGGCGACATAGGATGTCGCGTATTCGATCTGGGAGATGCGCCGCAGATCCTTGTCCAGTGTCTTCCACTGGTTGCTGTCGGGTGTCTCGGGCAAGGGGCCCTCCCAGGCAGAACATTCGCTGACAGCGCTAGTGGCAGATCCTGGTCAGTTCAATGGCGAAGGTCATGAAACTGTTACAAAACCGTTACATTTCCTGAAAAATCGCCTTCAGCCCCGGTTCATTCACCATTTCGGCGGCCTGGGTGGGGCTGACCCATTTGCGCTGGCGCTCGCGCGCTTCAGGGTAGATGTCGGACAATTCGCTGACATCTAGGTAAAATACCTGCACCTCGACCGGTGCGTCATAGCCCGTGTCGAGCCGTTTTTCGTATGAGAATGTACCCACCGGCACCGGCGTCAGCATTGCTGTCTTGACGCCCGCTTCCTCCCAGGCTTCCTCGCGCGCAGCTTCGGCGGCGGATTTGTCATCCATCAGCCAGCCCTTCGGCACGATCCATCGCCCGCTGTCACGGCTGGTAATCAGCAGCACCTCGACCCCGTTTTCGCCATGGCGCCGGCACAGGGCCGCCACCTGCATCTCGGGGGGACGACGCAGCAATGGTTGGACCATTTCGGTCCACGCTTTTTTCAATCCCTCGGTCATGGGGTTCTGTTAGCCTGCTCATGTTAATTTCTTGTTATCGTTCCAATATAGCGACGCTTGCGGCAAAATTCAAATCACGGCTTGCGTCGGCGACTGGCGCGCAGCGTCGGGTCGGCCTCGGTCGGGTCTTCGGGCCATGGATGCTTTGGGTAGCGCCCCCGCATGTCCTTGCGTACATCCGCGTAGCTGGTGGCCCAGAAGCCGGGAATATCGGTGGTGGTCTGCACCGGGCGACCTGCGGGCGACAGAAGCGTGACACGCATCGGGGTCCGGCCCACCATGGGGTGCGTGGTCTGGCCGAACATCTCTTGCAGGCGCAGGCTGATCTCCGGGGCCTCGCCGCTGTAATCTATCGGAATGCGGCGCCCGAGCGGCGTGGTGAACTGCGCCGGGGCCTGCCTGTCGAGGCGCTGCATCTGGTCATGGCCCAGCCGCGCACGCAAGGCATCGAGCATGTCGAACCGCTTCCAGTCCTGCGCGGTGCGAACCCCGGAAAGAAAGGGCAAAAGCCAATCCTCAAGTTGCTCCAGCAGCGCGGGTTCACGCATGTCTGGCAGATCCTCACCGGCCGCACGCAACAGTTCCACGCGCGCAGCAAAGCGGCGCGCGGCATCCGACCAGCTGAGGCCCAGGTCGCGCACCCCGTCCAGCATGGCGCGGGTCACGGCGTGATCGGGCGCGTCCTTCCAGATGCGGTCATCCAGCACCAGCGCCCCGAAACGTTCCTGCCGCCGCGAGGTCACGCGGCGTTCGCGCTTGTCCCAGAGGCAGACATCATGCCAGCCGATCTGATCGTCGAAAAGCCCGCGCAGCGCGGCCTCGTCGATGCGGATCGCCTGACGGATGCGTGCCTCGCGCGGGTTGCCGTCAAGATCGGTGGCCACGATCAGCCGCACGCCGGACATGTCGTCGCCATCCGGCATCACCGCGCCCTTGCCGCCCGAAAGCACATATCGCGGCGCATCCCCCTTGCGGCGCAGACCGATGCGGTCGGGATAGGCGAGGGCGGCGGCCTCGGCGTCGTCAAGCGCGGCCTGCTGTTGCGCAGGCTTTACTTGCCGCGCCAGTCGCCTCGCCTCGCTGCGGATGCGCTCGATCGCGCCGCGATTGACGCTGTGAGAATGGCGCGCCTGGAACTCACGCAGGTCGCGCAGCGCCGACAGACGCAGCGACAGATCGACCGGCGCGCCGCGCGCCAACGGATCACGATCTGACAGAAGGGCTGCGATCAATGCCGCGTCAGGCCCCGCCAGCGCCATCATGTGCGCAAGCCTCGGATGCAGCGGCAAGGCCGCCAGCGTCTTGCCGTGCGGCGTGATCCGGTCATTTCCGTCAAGCGCGCCCAACATGCGCAAGAGCGCCTGGGCCTCGGCGTAGACACCCGGATTGGGCGGCGTGACGAAGGCCAAGTCACCGGGCGTCGCGCCCCAGAGCGCCAGTTCCAGCGCCAGCCCGGACAGATCCGCGGCTTCGATCTCGGCGGGGGGAAAGGCTGGAAGCGCGCCTTCCTCGCCCTTGGTCCAGAGGCGATAGCAGGCGCCCTCCGCCACGCGCCCCGCGCGCCCCGCGCGCTGTGTCGCCTCGGCGCGGGTAGCGGGCTCGGTGACCAGCCGCGACATGCCGCTGCCCGGATCAAAGCGCGCCCGCCGCGCCCGCCCGCCATCGACCACCACGCGGATATCGGCGATGGTCAGCGACGTTTCCGCAATAGCGGTGGACAGAACCACCTTGCGCCCGCCTTGGGAAGGGGCGATGGCGGCGCGCTGCTTGTTGAATTCCATCGCGCCGAACAGCGGGCGCAACTGGCAGTCACCTGGCAGGCGATCACGCAGCAGTGCCTCGACGCGTCGGATTTCACCCTCGCCGGGAAGAAACACGAGGATCCCGCCTTCGGTCCCGGATGCGGCGTGCAGGACCAGATCAGCCAGTGCCTGCTCGAACCGACGCGTGGCGGGAACCGGGCGATCGAGCCAGCGGATATCGACCGGATAACTGCGCCCCTCTGAGGTGATGACCGGCGCGTCGTCCATCAGTGCCGCCACCGGTGCGGCGTCAAGCGTGGCCGACATCGCCAGCAGGATCAGATCCTCGCGCAGCGCACCGGCCACCTCGAGACAGAGCGCCAGCCCCAGATCGGCATTGAGCGAGCGTTCATGGAACTCGTCGAATATCACCGCACCGATGCCGCTCAGGGCCGGGTCGGATTGCAGCATCCGCGTCAGGATGCCTTCGGTCACCACTTCGATACGCGTGGCGCCGGACACCTTCGCCTCGCCGCGCACACGGTAACCGACGGTCTGGCCGGGCGCCTCGCCCAGGGTCTGCGCCATGCGCTCGGCGGCGGCGCGCGCCGCAAGCCGGCGTGGCTCAAGCATCAGGATGCGCCCGCCGGTCAGCCCGGCCTTGAGCATCTCCAGCGGAACCACGGTGGTCTTGCCCGCGCCGGGCGGCGCCTGAAGCACCGCGCGACCGCGGGTGCGCAGCGCGTCGAGAAGCGGTGAAATCGCATCATGGATGGGCAGTTGCGTGGTCATCCCCGCCTTATCGGCCATGCGTCGGCATATTTCCATAGCCCGCCAGTGGCGGCCGGTCTGGACATTCGGGGGCGTGGCGCGTCATGTAGGCGCCCGGAACACATCAATAACGGGTCTGCTGCCGCCATGGATATCGATAAAATCAGCGAAAAGATCGTCGCCGGTGACCGCAGGGCGCTGTCGCGGGCGATCACCCTGATCGAAAGCTCGCGCAAGGATCATCGTGAACAGGCGGCGCTGTTGATGGAGCGGCTCAAGGGCGCGGGGCGGCAGGCCATCCGGATCGGAATGTCGGGCACGCCCGGTGTCGGCAAATCCACCTTCATCGAGAGTTTCGGCACCATGTTGACCGCGCAGGGCCTTCGGGTGGCTGTTCTGGCGGTGGACCCCTCCAGCGCGCGCTCGGGCGGCTCGATCCTGGGCGACAAGACCCGGATGGAGCAGCTTTCGCGCGATCCCAATGCCTTCATCCGGCCCTCGCCCGCGCAATCGCATCTGGGCGGCGTGGCGCGGCGCAGCCGCGAGGCCGTGGCGGTCTGCGAGGCGGCGGGCTTTGACGTGGTGCTGATCGAGACCGTGGGCGTCGGGCAGTCAGAAACCGTCGTCGCAGAGATGTCGGATCTGTTCATCCTGCTGCTGGCCCCAGCGGGGGGCGACGAGTTGCAGGGCGTCAAGCGCGGCATCATGGAGATCGCCGACATCATCCTTGTCAACAAGGCCGATGGCGATCTGAAACCGGCGGCGATGCGCACCTGCACCGATTACACCGGGGCGCTGCGCCTGCTGCGCAAACGGCCCCAGGACCCGGCCGGGTTTCCCAAGGCGATGATGGTGTCGGCCATGCAGGAAGAGGGGCTGGAGAAGGCCTGGGAGGAAATGACCGCTCTGGTGGAGTGGCGCCGCGAGAATGGGCACTTCGATGCACGCCGCGAGGAGCAGGCGCGCTATTGGTTCGAGCAGGAAGTACGCAACGGTCTTCTGGCGCGTCTTGAAACGCCGCAGGCCCGTGAGGCGATGCAGGATTACGCCGCGCGCGTTGCCGAAGGCGCAATCACCCCGACCATTGCCGCGCAGGAAATGCTGGACGGGCTCAAGGGCTGAGCCTCAGCCCCTCGCGAAATCGACGATCCCGTCCACCAGGCAATCGAGGCTGTCGGTCCAGCCGATACCATCGGGCAGCGCGCCTGTCAGAAAGGACAACTCGGTGCAGGCGACCAGCAGATGATCTGCGCCCGCATCGGCCAGTCGCTCTGCCTGTCGCGTAAGACGCGGCGCGAGGGTTTCGGGGGTTTCGCCCGCCTTGACGGCGCGGATAATCGCCAGCAACTCGCTGTCATCTGGCAAGGAAACAGGCTCCAGCCCGTGGGCGCTGAAGGGCCGCACGAACACGCCGGTCAGCCGTGTCGCGGGCGAGGCCAGAAGCCCCACCTTGCGCGCACCCGCATCCGCCAGCTCCGTGGCGGTGAGGTCAAGCATGTTCAGGAATGGCAGGCTGGTCGCGCCTTCAATCGCATCGGCGTAGTGATGGGCTGTGTTGCAGGGCATCGCCAGCGCCTTGGCGCCCGCGCGCGCAAGATCATCCGCCATGCGGGCCAGAACCGGCGCGGGGTCTTCGCCAGTGCCGTCGATCAGGGCCTTGATGCGGCTTGGAACCTGCGGATTCTGGTGCACGATCAGCGGGATATGATCGCCGTCATCGCGTGCGGGCACGCCATCCAGCACCTTCTGCATCAAAAGGATGGTGGCCTCGGGCCCCATCCCGCCCAGAATTCCAACGGTTCGCATCCTTGTCCTTCTCTCCCTGCCGATTGCAGCGGCGCGGGCTCAGCCCTCGGCGCGCGCGGGCATCTTGGCGCCCGCAGCCAGCTTGTCGAGTCGAATGTCAGCCGAACGCGCGTGGCCTTCCATGCGCTCCTCGCGGCTGATCCGGGCACTGATGCGCGCGAGATCGGGCAGGGCGCGCGTATCCACCTGTTGCCACGTGACCGTCTTGAGGAACTTGTGCACGCTCAGTCCGCCGGTATAGCGCGCCGCGCCGGAGGTCGGCAGCACATGGTTGGGACCAGCCGCCTTGTCGCCGAACGCGACGGTGGTGTCCTCGCCAAGGAAAAGCGAGCCATAGGCCCGCAGCCGCGCGCGCCACCACGGCAGATCGCCCGCCTGCACATGCAGGTGCTCGGGCGCCTTCTGATCGGCGTATTCGGCCATCGCCTCGCGGTCGGGGCAAAGAACCACTTCGGCCAGGTCATGCCATGCGGCCTCGGCCACGCTGCGGTTGGGTTCCGGCAAGCCGTCGATGACCGACGGGATCGCAGCGACCACCGCCTCGGCCAGCGGTCTGTGTGTGGTGGCCAGCCAGACCGGGCTGGTTGCGCCATGCTCGGCCTGTCCGACAAGGTCGATGGCAACGGTCTCGGGATCGGCGGTTTCATCGGCCAGAATCAGGCTATCAGTGGGGCCGGCGAACATGTCGATGCCGATGGGTCCGAAAAGCTGCCGCTTGGCCTCGGCGACATAGGCATTGCCGGGACCCACAAGGATATCAGCGGGCGGTGCGCCAAACAGGCCAAACGCCATCGCCGCCACGCCCTGCACCCCGCCGATGCACAGAATGCGCGAGGCCCCCGCAAGCTGCATCGCATAAAGCATCGGCGCGGGAATGCCTGCCGCGCCATTGGGTGGCGAACAGGCGGTGATATCGGGCACGCCCGCTTCGCGCGCGGTGGCGATGGACATGAGCGCGGATGCGATATGCGTATAGCGCCCGCCCGGCACATAGCAGCCCGCCGCCGAAAGCGGGATCTGCCGCTGCCCGGCTATAAGGCCGGGGCGCAGTTCGACCTCCATGTCCTGCGCGGTGGCGCGCTGTGCGGCGGCGAAGCGGCTGATATTCTCATGCGCCCAGTCGATGTCGTCCTTGAGGTCCTGGGGCACCTCGTCGACCGCCTGCGCGATCCGCTCGGGACTGACGGTGATCTCGCCGCTCCAGTTATCGAGGCTGCGGGCATATTCCAGCGCCACCTGGGCCCCGCCGGAGCGGAGCCGCGCCAGCATGATCTGAACCGTGTCGGTGACATCGGTGATGGCTTCGGGTGGTTGGCCGGGGGCTGTTTTAATGAATTCGAGGGACATGGCGGAATCTCCTTGGCCCTATGAGTGTGGGTAAATGACGCCACCGGACAAGGCGTTTCCCACAGGGCCGCTCCGCTTTTTGCGCGCGCCGAAACAGGGTTTCGGCAAACCCGAAAAGCCCGCGTTAGCGCGGCGTGACCTTCCGGGGCTGGCCCGAGACTGCGCGCGTTCGGGGGCAAATATGGGTGGTCATGTGGGGCTCCTTTGGGCAAGAAATGTCAGGGCAAGGAGGTGACATGGAAAAGATCGTCATTCTGACCGGAGCGGGAATCTCTGCCGAAAGCGGGCTTGGGACCTTCCGCGACGAGGGCGGGTTATGGGCGCAGCACGCCATCGAGGACGTGGCGACCCCCGAGGGGTTCGCGCGCGATCCGGGGCTTGTGCATCGCTTCTACAACGCCCGGCGCGCGCAGTCGGCGCAGGCCACGCCCAACCCCGCGCATGAGGCGCTGGCAAGGCTGCAGACAGGGTTTGGAGACGAGCTGTGGATCGTCACGCAGAACGTCGATGACCTTCATGAAAAAGCGGGGAGTTCCAATGTCTTGCATATGCATGGCAGTCTGGACGGCGCGCTTTGCGGGGCCTGCGATCATCGCTGGCCCGCGCCGCTTGAGATGGCGCCGGGCGATCAATGCCCGGATTGCGGCGCGCCCGCCGCACGGCCCGATATCGTGTGGTTCGGCGAGATGCCCTATCACATGGAACGGATCTGGGAGCTGATCGAGACGGCGGATCTTTTCGCCGCGATCGGCACGTCGGGGCAGGTCTATCCGGCGGCGGCCTTCGCGCAGCACGCGGGGCGCGCGGGGGCGCATTGTGTGGAGCTCAACCTTGCGGATTCGGTGAACGCCCGCGACTTTGCCGAGACCCGTCGAGGCCCTGCCTCGACGCTGGTGCCCGAATGGGTGGATGAGCTTCTAAGCCACTGACACGAAATAAAAAGGCCGGGCACGCGGCCCGGCCTGTCCGTTACGTTTCGGGGTCAGCGTTCAAGATCGACGGGCACCTCGACCGCGATCTCGCCCGCCGCCTCGAAGGTCAGCGTGAGGGGGACGGTCGCGCCTTGTTCGAAGGGCGTTTCGATCCCCATGAACATGACGTGATTGCCGCCGCGCTCCAGCATAAGGGTTTCACCTGCGGCGATCGGCAACCCCTCTTCGACATGAATCATGCGCATCACGCCGTTCTCGTCTTCTTTGTGGGTGTGCAGTTCCACCTTTGCCGAAACCGGCGAGGCGGCGGCGATCAGACGGTCGTCGGTGCCGCTGTTGTTGGTGATGGTCATGAAGGCCGCGCCCGAGGTGGCCATCATGGCCGAGCTGCGGGCATAGGGATCGTTCACGGTGATGTCCTGCGCAAAGGCGGGAAAGGCGAGGGCGGTGGCGGCGAGAGCGGCCGCGATGGTGGTTTTGAAAGACATGGTTTTCGTCCTGATGAGAATGGATGAGGTCGGTTTGTATCGGTTGATCAGGTCGCGACCGGGGGCGCGCGCGCGCGCGGTGCCAATGTTGATGCGGTTGATATATGTTGTTCAAATTCAATGCCTTGCGCCAAGCACCAGCTGAGTCTGCGCGGCAGGACAGTGCTATCGGAGGGGGTGATCGCCTGGAACAGCGCAAGTGCGCATTCGGGGCAGATATGGGTCGCGCCGGTGGGTTGGCCCTCGGCGTCGACCATCACCATGACAGGCCCCGTGCCGGTGCATATTTCGATCTGTCCGGCCGCGTCGGGGGCGGTTCGCGCCACGGCGAGGGCCTGACCCGCGAGGACCATGACCAAGGCGAGGGCGATGCCCAGATATGCGCGAAGTCCCATCATCTTCAGCCATCATATACGCACTCTGGGCAAGGAAGGGGAAGCGACAAAACGAAACAGCCCCGCCGCAAGGGCAGGGCCGTCAATCCGGTTCGGAAAGGTCGCTTGACTCAGGCGCTGGCAGCCTGCGCCTTGGCGATTTCCTTTTTGACTTTCAACGCGTTGGCGGAAAGTTCATCGTCCTTGGCCTTGGCCAGGAAGAGATCCAGACCGCCACGGTGATCGACGCTGCGCAGAGCCGCTGCGCTGATGCGCATCTTGATCGGGCGGCCCAGGGTCTCGGACTGAAGCGACACGTCCTGCAGGTTGGGCAGGTAGCGGCGCTTGGTTTTGTTGTTGGCGTGGCTGGAGTGGTTGCCAGACATGGGGCCTTTTCCGGTCAGTTCGCAGCGGCGCGACATGGGTTCATCCTCGTCTTGGGTCAAGGGGGCAACGCGCCCCTGCTCAATGCAAATGGGCACCGCCAGTGGCAGCGCCCCGAATTCATCGCTGGGTCTTTACGTCCAAAGTCGCGGGGCGTCAAGGGATTCGGCGGGGGAATTCGCGCCCGCGCAAGTTGGTACAAAACGTCCGGTTTGTACATCGGTTCTGTACCAAATTCGCGCGGCCCGGCGCGGGGTTTGTACAAAACGGCGAGAACTGCCCCGACCGGGGCTCTGCCGGGCCGGTTGTGACCCCTGCGCGACGGGGCTAGGCTGAGGGGCGCGAGGCAGCAGCACGAAACAGGAGGGAGCGCCATGGAGATCATCACCGCCGGGACAACGCCGGACAGGCTGGCGAAACCCGACTGGTTCACGGGACGGGTCTGGCAGACGCCGGTGGTCGAGGCCCCCGCCCCGGCAAGGGTGCGCGCGCTGCGCGTCAGTTTCGAGCCGGGCGCACGCACCGCGTGGCACACGCATCCGTTGGGGCAGACGCTGCATGTGCTGTCGGGTGTCGGGCTGGTGGGGCTGCGCGACGCGGCCCCGCGGGTGATCCGGCCCGGCGACACGGTCTGGATTCCGCCTGGCGAGGAGCATTGGCACGGCGCGACCCCTGAATCGATGATGTGCCACCTTGCCATTCAGGAGGCCGACGACGATGGTCAGGTGGCCGACTGGCTGGAGCAGGTGAGCGATTCCGATTACCGGCGCGCGCCCGATTAACCGGCTGGCAAGGCCGCTGCTGTCTTTTGAGCGAAAGCACGCGACGGCGGGCGCGTCCAAGCAGCGGGCGCGCTTGAAGAGGGCGCAAGGGATGCGCAGATAGATTGAGATGGGGCATTCACCCCGGACAGGCGGAAGAAAGAACAAGGATTATGACCATGCAATTTCAGTTCAACACCGATTCCAGCATCGAGGGCAGCGAGGACTTGGCCGCCTCCGCTGAAGAGACCGTCACATCGGCGCTGGGCCATCTGACCGACCGCCTGTCGCGGGTCGAGGTGCATCTGGTCGATGCCAATGGCGCGAAAGGCGGCGCGGATGACATCCATTGCACCATCGAGGCGCGCCCCGAAGGCTTGAGACCCCAGACCGTGACGCATAGCGACGCCGATATTCCCGCCGCGCTGCGTGGCGGTGCCAAGAAGATCCGCGCGCTTCTGGAAAGCGAATTCGGCAAGCTGTCGCGGCGCTGACAGGACAACGCCGCGCGTCCAAGGGGGCGCGGCAGAATAGAAGGGCGGGCGAATGCCGGATGCGAGCGATCTGCGGGGCGTCGTGCCCTATCTGCCGACCCCGCTGACGCGCGCGGGCGCGGTCGATGAGGCGGCACTGAAACAGCTGGTCAACCACCTGATCGCCGAAGGGGTTCACGGGCTGACGCCACTGGGATCGACCGGTGAATTCGCCTATCTGGATTTCGCCGCCAAGGAGCGGGTCGTCGCCGCCACGGTCGAGGCCGCGAAGGGGCGGGTGCCGGTGATCGCGGGCGTCGCCGCCACCACCACGCTTGAGGCGGTCCGCCAGGCCAAACGCTGGGCCGAACTGGGCGCAGATGGCATTCTGGCGGTGCTGGAAGCCTATTTCCCGCTGAGCGACCAAAACGTGGCCGATTATTTCACCGCCATTGCGGATGCGACCGACCTGCCGGTGACGCTTTATACCAATCCGAATTTTCAGCGCGTGGACCTGTCGCTGGACGTGATCGAGCGGCTGTCCCACCACCCGCGTATCGTTTTCCTCAAGGATGCGTCCACCAATACCGGGCGTCTGATGACGATCATGAACATGACGCAGGGGCGTCTCGGCATCTTTGCTGCCTCATCGCATATCACCGCCGCCGTCATGCTGATCGGCGGGCGCGGCTGGCTGGCGGGGCCGTCCTGCCTGATCCCGCGCCAGAGCGTGCGCCTGTTCGAATTATGCGAGGCGGGCGACTGGCACGGCGCGATGGCGTTGCAGCGCGAGCTGTGGGCGGTGAATCAGGTCTTTGCGCGTTTCAACCTTGCCGGGGCGATCAAGGCGGGGCTGAAATTGCAGGGGTTCGATTGTGGCGATCCCGCCCCGCCGCAGGCTGCGCTGACCCCCGAGGCGGTGGAGACGCTGCGCGATGTGCTGAACCGCGTGGGCGCGCTTTAGCCGCATCGGATGTGTCCGGGGCCGGCCTGATCGCCGCCCGGTTGCAATCATGGCGCGCGCGTGGATGCAAATGCTATAATGGTGTTCTAGACGCGTGTTCGCGATACATGCCGCGCCGGGGGCGGCGGTGATCGTGGGCGGATTTTATCCCGGATTGGCCGTCACCTTCGAATATGTACCCCGCCTGCACCGGATGCGGCAATGGAGCTTGGGTGACGAATATCATTCCGACAATCAGGAGAGGGAGACATGGAGCATGAATCCGTTGTTTTTCCCCGCGAGGAAGGGGTGCTTTACCTGACCGAAGGGGGCACCGAGACCGAGATCATGTATCGTCACGGTCATGATCTGAGAGAATTCGCGATGTTCGAGCTGATGGACAAACCGGGGGCGGTGGCGGACCTGAGCGACATGTATCGCCGGTATCTGGATGTGGCGGCCGAGCAGGGCTTTGCCGCGCTGATCGCGGGTTTTGATTACCGCGCCAGCCCTGACTGGGGCGAGAAGCTGGGTTATTCGCGCGAAGGGCTGCGCGAGATGCAGCATAAGTGCATTGATTTTCTGCGCGATGTGGCGCGGCCCTATGACGGCCAGTTGCCGAAGATCGCGATTGCGGGCTGCGTCGGCCCGCGCGGCGATGCGTATTCGCTGAACCGTGACATCAGCGCTCAAGAGGCCGAGGCCTATCACATGACCCAGTTGGAGACGCTGAAGGAATGCGGCGTCGATCTGGTCTGGGCCGCGACGATCAACAACATTCCCGAAGCGGTGGGTATCAGCCGCGCCGCCGCCAGGCAGGGGCTGCCGGTGAACATGTGTTTCACCCTGGACAGCACCCATCGTCTGAAATCCGGGCCGAGCCTGCGCGAGGCGGTCGAGGCGACCGACCGGGAGGCCGGCGCGGCGAGGCCCGATTCCTACGGCATCAACTGCTCGCATCCCGTCGAGTTCGAACCGGCGCTTGAAGAGGGGGCCTGGAGCACGCGCCTGCGCGCGCTGAGGCCGAACGCGGCGAAGATGGACAAGCTGTCTCTGTGCAAGCTCGGTCACATCGAGGAAGGCGATCCCGAAGAGCTGGGCGAGATGCTGGGCGATCTGGCGGCGCGCCTGCCGGATGTGGACATCTGGGGCGGCTGCTGCGGCACGTGGGACAAGCATTTCGGGCCCATTGCCCGCCATGTGCGCAAGGCGCGCGGCGAGGCCCGAATGGCCTGAGGCCGCCGGACCCGCCTCTAAAGGCGAGCCCTTGCACCCCTGCGCGACGGATCAGCCGCGCCCGTGCGGCGCGTCAAGGTCCAGCACCGGGCCGACGGGCACGATCCGGTGCGGATTGATCATGTCGTGGCTGTAGTAATAATGCCGGGTGATATGGTCGAAATCGACCGTTTCGGCCACGCCGGGCCATTGGTAAAGTTCGCGCAGGTAGCCCCATATATTGGGATAATCCACGATCCGCGCGCGATTGCATTTGAAATGGGTGTGATAGACCTTGTCAAAGCGGATGAGCGTGGTGAAGAGCCGCCAGTCGGCCTCGCTCACCTGAGCGCCCGCAAGGTAGC
>CAZMZS010000035.1:0-22895 GCA_964570675.1 uncultured Roseovarius sp.
CCTGCATCTCGACGCCCGCGATCATCCGCAGGGTCGTCGATTTGCCGCAGCCCGACGGCCCCAGAAGGCACGTCACCTGCCCCGGCAACACCTTGAGAGACACGTCATCCACCACCGTGCGCGCGCCGTAGCGGCGCACGATATTCTTGATTTCCAGACGCGGAATCGCTGACTGCACCTTGGCCTCGTGTTTCTTCCCGATCAAACTTATCGGAATTACCACTGGCAGATAGCAACCCCGGCCCGCGCGCGCAAGTGAACGCCGCTACCCCTCCAGCGCCTGACCGAGATCGGCAATCAGATCGTCCACATCCTCGATTCCCACCGACAGGCGCAAAAGGTTCTCCGGAATGCCCGTATCGGGCTCGATCGTGGCGCGATGTTCCACAAGGCTGTCGACCCCGCCAAGCGATGTAGCCCGGTGAAACAGCGCCAAGCGGCCATTGACCTCAAGCGCGTGCGCCTTGCCGCCCCGGATCAGCACCGACATGAGATATCCAAAGCCCCCGCGCATCTGGCGCGCCGCCAGATCATGGCCCGGATGGCCCTCAAGGCCCGGATAAAGCACCGCCTCGACCGCGTCATGATCGGCCAGAAACGCGGCGATCCGCGCCGCGCTTTGGCACATCCGTTCCATCCGCAAGGGCAGCGTGCGCATCCCGCGCATCAACAGCCACGCCTCGAACGGGCCGATGATCGCGCCCGCGTCATGGCGATCCGTCGCGATCGCGCGCCAGACCGGCGCGTCGCTTTCGCGGCATGACAGAACGCCCGCCACCACATCTGTATGGCCGTTGATCGCCTTGGTCGCCGAATGCATCGCGATATCGGCGCCATGATCCAGCGCCCGTGTCAGCACCGGGGTCGCCGCCGTGCCATCCACCGCCAGAACCGCGCCCGCCTCATGGGCCAGCCCGGCAGCGCGGGCGATATCGGTGATCTTGAGCCATGGGTTCGACGGCACCTCGATCCAGACAAGATCAGCCGGCGTGGCGCAGGCCGCCACCAGTGCACCATCATCGGCCGTGTCCACCTCCTCGAGGGTGACATCCCGGCGCGCGCAAAAATCTCGCACCCAGCTTGTCGTGCCCCAATAGATGCCCGATTGCATGATGACGCGGCCACCGCCCGGCACCGTGCGCAACACCGCCGCGATCGCCGCCATGCCCGACGGGAAAAGCAGGCTCGCCGCCGCGCCCTCCAACTGGCGCAGCACCTCTTCGGCCTGGCGAATCGTCTCGTTATGGTCGCGCGCATAGATGTTGTCGGGCGCGATCAGCGCATTGTTTCGGTCCCGTTCATAGGTGCTCGCCATCGAGATGCCCGGCACCACTCCGCCATCGGCGCGATTGACCGCGCCCGCCGCCTGCGCCGCCACGGTCGCGGGCGCCCATCCTTGGCGCTTGTCGCTCATGCCGACGCCCCCTCATCAAACAGCCGCCCCGGCCCCCAGCCGCTGGGCTGCGCCACGCCCGCCAGCCCCAGCATATGCCACAAGAGCGCCTGATTGGAGCTGACCACCGGGACGCCCAGCTCGGCCTCGGCCTGTTCGATCACGCCAAAGCTGCGCAGATTGGTGCAGCTTGCGAAAACCGCCTCGACCCCCTCGGCGCGTCCCGCCTCGAGAATCGCATCCAGCGTGCTAGCTTCGGCGATTCGCGCGACCCTGCGGTCTTCCTTTTCGCCAAAGCTGATCTCGCTCAGCACCTCGATGCCGCGACCGGCCAGGAAATCGCGCATCGCGGCGGTGACGCTGGGCACATAGGGCGTGACCAGCGCGATCCGCGCCGCGCCAAGCGCCGCCAATGCGGCCAGCGTCGCGCTCATCGGGTTGGTCACCGGCACGCCGGGATGCACCGTCTGCACCGCCGCCGCCACCGCCTCGGGGCCGATCACCGTCGAGGCCGAGGTGCAGCCATAGCCCAGCACACTCAGCCCTTGGGGCAACAACCCCGCCGTCGCGGGCAGACCCGCCTCCATCATGCGCAGCGTCTCGGGGGTAACATCGGCCTGCGCGGGAATGCGCGTGTGCATGAGGTTCGCGTCGCGCCCCTCCAGAACCTTGCGCGCCTCGAATTCCAGCGTCTCGTCGGTGCTCAGCACAACAAGACCCATCCGCAAACCCGCGCCCGCGCCCTCGTCCAGCCTGTAATGCGTCATCGATCCTCCGTTCCGGCCTCTCGCAAGGCCGTGTCATGCGTTACGGGCGGCTCAGCGTGCCGCCCGACACCCCGGCGCGCACCCCCGTCGTGCCGGGGCACGAGGTCGGCAAGCCGCGCGCGACCCGCACCGCCAGATGGGCGAATGCCTGCGCTTCCAGCATGTCGCCGTCAAGCCCTACATCCTCGACAGGGTCAATCGGGCAATCCAGCGCCGCGCGCAGCATGTCCATCATGACCGGGTTCTTGCGCCCCCCGCCACAGACCAGCAGCCGCGCGGGCGGCTCGGGGCAATGCTCGATGCCGCGCAGCACCGCAGCGGCGCTCATGCCCGTCAGCGTGGCGACCGCGTCAGCGTCGCTCAGTTCGTTGACCAGCCCGATCATGTCCTTGAAGGCGTCCCGGTCCAGCGATTTGGGCGGCACCTTCAGGAAATAGGACTCGTCAAGGAACATCTCCAGCGCGCCCTGCGCCACCTCGCCTTGCCGCGCCAGCGCGCCGTCACGGTCAAAGGCTTGGCCGCGCCGCGCCAGCATCACGTCATTGATGGGCGCATTGGCCGGGCCGGTGTCAAAGGCCAGCAAGGCGCCCGCATCGTCGGGGCGCGCCTTGCGCGGATCGACCCAGGTCAGGTTGCCCACGCCGCCAAGGTTCAGGAAAGCCAGCGGCGCATCGGCGCCGATCCACTTGGCGCAGGCGAAATGATAAAACGGCGCCAGCGGCGCACCCTCGCCGCCAAAACGGATATCGGCGCTGCGAAAATCCCAGACCACCGGCAGCCCCAGCGCCGCCGCCAGCGCGTCGCCGTCGCCCAACTGATGCGTGCCCCGCCCGCGCGGCTCATGCGCCAGCGTCTGCCCGTGAAACCCCACGAGCGCGATATCCTCGAACCCGGCCAGCGCCTCTTCATGCGCGCCCTGCACCACCGCCAACGCGGCATCGAGCCCGCCATCGTCCGGCCAACGCCCCAGCGCGGCGCTCAACACCGCCTGTTCCTCGGGCGAATAGGGCCTGTAGCGGCTCTCTCCAAGGGCAAAGATTCGCTCGCCATCGGTCTCGATCACCGCGGCGTCCACCCCGTCAAGCGAGGTGCCCGACATCGCGCCCAATGCCCGTATGCGCCCGGCTTTCATCATGGCCTTTCCCTTCGCGGCTCAGGTGCCTATACATGCCGCGCAATCAAGACCGGGACAAGCCATATGACCTACCACCCCAAGTCCGAATTCCTGCGCGTGATGATCGAGCGCGGCTTTCTTGCGGACTGCACGGACCTGCAGGCGCTCGACGACAGCCTGAGTTCCGGCACGGTGACGGCCTATATCGGCTATGACGCCACCGCCAAATCGCTGCATGTCGGGCATCTTCTCAACATCATGATGCTGCGCTGGCTGCAAAAGACCGGCCACCGCCCGATCACCCTGATGGGCGGCGGCACCACCAAGGTCGGCGATCCCTCGTTTCGCTCCGATGAACGCCCGCTCCTCGATGCGACCCAGATCGGCGAGAACATCACCGCCATGCAGCAGGTCTTCGCCCGCTTTCTCGACTACGGCGACACCGCCCCCGGCGCGCTCATGCTCGACAATGCCGAATGGCTCGACGGGCTGCGCTATATCGAGTTCCTGCGCGATATCGGGCGGCATTTCTCGGTCAACCGGATGCTCAGCTTCGAATCCGTGAAATCCCGGCTCGACCGCGAACAATCGCTCAGCTTTCTCGAGTTCAACTACATGATCCTCCAGGCCTATGATTTCCTGGAACTGAACCGCCGCTACGGCTGCACGCTGCAAATGGGCGGCTCGGACCAATGGGGCAATATCGTCAACGGCATCGACCTCACCCGGCGCGTCTCGGGGGCCGAACTTTTCGGCCTCACCTCGCCGCTGCTGACCACCGCCGACGGGCGCAAGATGGGCAAATCGGCGGGCGGCGCGGTCTGGCTCAATGCCGACATGCTCAGCCCCTATGAATTCTGGCAGTTCTGGCGCAACACGCTTGACGCCGATGTGGGCCGCTTCCTCAAATACTACACCGAGTTGCCGGTCGATGAATGTGACCGCCTCGGCGCGCTGGCCGGCTCCGATATCAACGCCGCCAAGATCATCCTCGCCAACGAGGTGACAACCCTTCTGCACGGCGCCGAAGCCGCCGCCAATGCCGAGGCCACCGCCCGCGAAGTGTTTGAAAAAGGCGGCGTCGGCGATGACCTGCCCACGCTCGAACTGACCGCCGGCGAGCTTGGCGACGGCATGTCCATCGTGCAGCTGATCGTGCGCTCGGGGCTGGCCAAATCCGGCAAGGACGCCAAGCGCCTCATCGCCGAGAACGGCGCGCGCCTTGATGACGCGCCGCTCACCGATGCGGGGCTCATGATCGACGCGGGCGCACTTCGCGCGCCGATCAAGCTGAGCGCCGGCAAGAAGCGCCACGCGCTGATCAAGCTCGCCGAATGAAGCCGCGACAGCCGGGCCTCAAGCCCGGCTGTCACAAAACCTTCACTTGCGCCTTGCCCGATATATCCATAATTCATGATATATGGATAAGATACAGGCCCTCACCGCCTTTGGCGCCCTCTCGCAGCCCACCCGCCTTGACGTGCTGCGCCTGCTGATCCGTGCGGGCGACGCGGGCATGGCCGCAGGCGACATCGCCGCGGCGCTCGACACACGCCAAAACACCATGTCCGCCAATCTTGGCGTGCTCATGCAGGCCGGGCTGATCCGCAACAGCCGCGAGGGCCGCTCGATCCGCTATTTCGCCGATCTCGAAGGGCTGCGCGGCTTGCTCGCCTTCCTGATGGAGGATTGCTGCGGCGGCAATCCCGCCGCCTGCCAACCCCTGCTCGACACCATCACCTGCCCCTGCTGAAACCTGCCCGCTGAAAGGCTGCCCTGATGAAAAACGTTCTCTTCCTCTGCACCGGAAACTCCGCCCGCTCGATCCTGGCCGAGTCGATCCTCAACGCCGAAGGCGCAGGCCGCTTTCGCGCCTATTCCGCAGGCTCCCAGCCCCAGGGCGAACCCAACCCGCATGCGATTTCCCTGCTCAGACACCTTGACCACGATGTCACCGGGCTCAGATCCAAAAGCTGGGATGAATTCGCCGCGCCCGACGCGCCGAAGATGGATTTCATCTTCACCGTCTGCGACAATGCCGCGGGCGAAACCTGCCCGCTCTGGCCCGGCCAGCCGATGAGCGCCCATTGGGGCCTGCCCGACCCCGCTGCCGTCACCGGCAGCGAGGCCGAAATCGCCGCCGCCTTCGCACAGACCTACCGGATGCTGCTGCGCCGGATCTCGGTTTTCGTGAACCTGCCCCTCGAAACCCTCGATTCCCTGGCGCTCAAACGTGACCTGGACGCCATCGGCACCGATTCCGAAACCACCTCCGGCAAGGACGAGGCCCCGGCATGATCTTCGATCTCCCCCGCCGCCTTGTCGCCGAGGGCCTTGGCACCGCGCTGCTGGTCTGCACCGTGGTCGGTTCGGGGATCATGGCCGAAACCCTGACACAAGACACCGCGCTCGCGCTTTTGGGCAATACCCTTCCCACCGGCGCGATCCTCGTGGTGCTGATCACCATCCTCGGGCCGATTTCCGGCGCGCATTTCAACCCGGCAGTGACGCTCGCCTTCACCTTGCGCCGCGAACTGCCCACGTCGCAGGCGCTGGCCTATGTCGGCGCGCAGGTGGGCGGCGCGGTCATCGGCACCATCATGGCCCACGCCATGTTCGACCAGTCGCTCATGCAGGTCTCGCAGACCGTGCGCACCGGTTCGCCGCAATGGCTGGCCGAACTTCTCGCCACATTCGGGCTGGTCGGCACCATCCTTGCCGGTCTGCGCTTTCGCGAAGTGGCGATCCCCTGGCTGGTCGGGCTGTATATCACGGCCGCTTACTGGTTCACCGCCTCGACCTCCTTTGCCAACCCGGCGGTCGCGATCGGGCGCGCCTTCACCGATACATTCTCGGGGATTCGCCCGCTCGACCTGCCCGGTTTCATCCTTGCGCAATGCGTCGGGGCCATGATTGCCGTTGCCTTCTTCGGCTGGCTCCTGCGCCCCATCCGCCAGGCCCAGGCCCCCGCCGCCGACCAATCCGAACAGACAGGGCAAATCACATGAGCATCG
The DNA here is from genome assembly GCA_964570675.1 of uncultured Roseovarius sp. GTDB lineage: Bacteria > Pseudomonadota > Alphaproteobacteria > Rhodobacterales > Rhodobacteraceae > Roseovarius. Next base: position 6,289 of record CAZMZS010000035.1, read on the forward strand.
TCATCCATCACAACCCCGATTGCGGCACATCGCGCAACGTGCTGGCCCTGATCCGCGCCAGCGGCACCGAGCCCACGGTGATTCCCTATCTCGATACCGGCTGGACGCGCCCGCAGCTTCTGGCGCTGTTCGCCGCCGCCGGTCTGACCCCGCGCGAGGCCCTGCGCGCCACCAAGTCCCCCGCCGAGTCGCTTGGCCTTCTGGACCCGGCGGTCAGCGACGAGGCGCTGCTCGATGCGATGCTGGATCATCCCGTGCTGGTCAATCGCCCCATCGTCTGCTCGCCCAGGGGCGTGCGCCTTTGCCGCCCGTCCGAAACCGTGCTCGACCTTCTCGAGACGCTCCCGCCCGGACCGCTCTACAAGGAGGACGGCGAATTGATCGTCAACGAACAAGGACAACGGGTTGCCTGACGCCCCGGCGCGCCCGCCCGCTCGCAATGTCCGTTCCGATTCCCTGCGCGCGCCGTCGGTGGCATTTATCCGGCCCCCGCGCGCTCCAAATGGGGTTGCACCTCTGCCGGCTTTGCAAGACCCACCGCACCGATCTTCACCAAGGACACCAGCTTGAGTCTTGACGCAAATGGACAGCAGATGGCCCGAAATTCTGACCTCATCGGTCAGCATGGATGCATCTCCCGGCGTGATGCAGGCGCAACCGGGTCCGGTCATCCGCGCGATCTGCTCTTTCCATGCCACGCATAGCGACCAACCCTGCGGACCCCCTGCACGACCGTTCCAAAGCAATGCTATACCCGTCCAAAGGCCCTGCCATAGCTTTCCAAAGCCCTGCCCGACTCTTCCCGAACTCTGCGCGACCTTTTTCATGCGCTGCCCCCCGGATCGCCCTATAAGGACCACGCCGGATTGATAACCAACCAACAAGGACGCCCGATTGCCTGACAACAGCACACCCAATATCGACAAGAGCCAGTTTCAACAGATCGACGCGGCGCGCCTGTTCCCGCAGGATCGGCCCACCCATGCGCCGCGCTTCCTGCTGCTGCATGGCAGCCTGCGTGAGCGTTCCTATTCGCGCCTCCTTTCGCAGGAAGCCGCGCGTATCCTGCGCGGCCTTGGTTGCGAGACCCGCGATTTCGACCCATCCGGCCTGCCCCTGCCAGATGACGCGCCCGATACCCACCCCAAGGTGGCCGAGTTGCGCGACCTCGTGATGTGGTGCGAAGGCATGGTCTGGGTCAGCCCCGAGCGCCACGGTGCGATGACCGGCATCATGAAATCCCAGATCGACTGGATTCCGCTGGCCCCGATCGGCGGCATTCGCCCGACCCAGGGCAAGACCCTGGCCGTGGCCCAGGTGTCGGGCGGATCCCAAAGCTTCAACGCGGTCAACCAGATGCGAATTCTCGGGCGCTGGATGCGGATGCTCACCATTCCAAATCAATCCTCCGTGCCCAAGGCCTGGGACGTGTTCGACGATGCGGGCCGGATGAAACCGGGGCCGCTCTATAACCGTGTCGTCGATGTTATGGAGGAACTCGTTAAATTCACGTTACTGACGCGCGCGCAAACGGATTACCTGACCGACAGGTATTCCGAGCGGGTCGAATCGCTCGAGGAACTGTCCAGACGGGTGAACGCGCCGGCGGCACTTGGAACCAAGGACAGCTAGCGGGTTTTCGGGCGTTTTGTACAAACCTGCGCGGCGCGGCGGCGATTTCTGTACGAAAGCGGCGTACAAAACGGACGTTTCGTACGCTTTTTCAGCCCCGCGCCGCCAGCGCGTCGCTCAACAGGTCGCGCACCGTGCCCCGGTCCACATCCGAGGTCACGAACGCCTCTCCGATTCCCCGCGCCAGGATGAAATGAAGCTTGCCCGCAACCACCTTCTTGTCTTGTCCCATCAGGTTCAAAAGCGTATCGGCGTCGGGCAATTCTCCCTCTATATCAGACAGATCAGACTTCATCTTCATGTCCCTGAGATGCGCGCGCACGCGGCTCGGTTCCTCCTGGCTGCACAATCCCAGCCGCGCCGATAGCTCGAACGCCAGCGCGCATCCGATGGCCACGCCCTCGCCATGCAAGAGCCTATCGGAATAGCCCGTCGCCGCCTCCAAAGCATGGCAGAACGTATGACCCAAATTCAAAAGCGCCCGGTCCCCCATCTCTTTTTCGTCCCTTACGACGATGTCCGCTTTCATCTCGACCGAGCGTTTCACCGCCGCCACGCGCGCCGCGCGATCACCTGCCGCCAGACTTGGACCATGGCGTTCAAGCCATTGAAAGAAATCGGAATCTCCAAGCAGTCCGTATTTGACCACCTCGCCGTAACCGGCCAGGAAATCGCGTTCGGTCAGGCTGTCCAGAACCGCAGTGTCGGCCAGAACAAGGCTTGGCTGATGGAACGCGCCGATCAGGTTCTTGCCCTGTGGTGCGTTGATCCCGGTCTTGCCACCAACCGAACTATCCACCTGCGCCAAAAGGCTGGTGGGCACCTGCACGAACCGCACCCCCCGCCGCAGCACCGCCGCCGCAAAGCCCACAAGGTCACCGACCACCCCGCCACCAAAGGCGATCACCACGTCCCGCCGCTCGATCCGCTCCTCCAGAAGCCATTCCACCACGCGCTCGAACTGAGGCCAGGACTTGGTGGCTTCGCCTTGTGGAAGCGTCAGTAAAGATGAAGAAATACCATTATTTTTCAAGCTTGTTACAAGTGTTTCTGCATGCAGATTTGCAACATTCTCATCGGCGATGATCGCCACATGCGGGCGGTGCAGCAAGGGGGCGATCAGCCCACCCGCCTGCTCGATCAGGCCGGGGCCGATCTGAATGTCATAGGCCCGCTCATCCAGCGGCACATGCACCGTTTCCATCATGTCACCTTCTCCAGAACATCCGCGCGGCTCGCCAGCGCCTCCAGCACCTTGCCCGCCATCGTTTCAACCGAGTAATCCGCCCGCGCCTCGACACACAGATCTGCCTGCTCATAGACCGGCACGCGGGCCTCGAACAGGTCGCGCAGTGTCGAGTAAGGATTAGCTGTGCGCAGCAAGGGCCTGGTATCCTTGTGTTTTACGCGGCTCCACAGAATTGAAAGATCGACCTTCAGCCAGACCGAAACGCCCTTGCGGGAGATCAGTTCGCGATTGCGCGGCGCCAAAAACGCGCCCCCGCCCGTCGACAAGATCCCGCATTCTTCATCAAGCAGACGGTCGATCACCTGGGTCTCGCGATCCCGGAAAAACGCCTCCCCGTCACGCGCGAAAATCTCTGCGATGGTCATGTTCGCCGCCCGCTCGATCTCGGCATCCGAATCCAGGAACGACACCCCGAGCCCTGTGGCCAACGCCTTGCCGACAGCCGTCTTCCCGGCCCCCATCATCCCGACAAGCACCACGGTTTTCTTCAGTCTCCATTGTCCCTGCGCAATCACCTTCGGCGCTCCCCTGCCCAAAATTGGCGCGTTCGCACTGAATGACGTGATCTTGCCCAAAAGGCCAGTTATAAACAGTCAAAAATCCGGAGCGAATGAGGCAGGCCCACCATGTTGCGACTGATCAAATGGTTGTTATATCTCGCCATTCTGGCGTTCATCGGGCTTGTGGGCTATGCTTATATAGGGCCATTTTTCGGGGCGGACTTCTCGCCTCCGACGAATGAGATTCGCCAGGAAATCATACTTGAGACAGACTGACGCGCTCATCGCTTCCATCTTCATCGCCTCCGGCGCCGCCGCGCAGGAGCCACTTTCGGCGATCGAGTGGCTTGACGCCCCGGTCTCCGTCACGGTCGCCGCGCCCCGCGTCATGCCACTCGACGACATGTCCGTGAGCGACGGTGTCGACACACCGCAAGTCGCTGTCATGCCGCTTGGATCGGCACGTTCGGATTCGGTCGGCCTTCTGCCTTCGGACGTGACCGGATTGCCGGTGTCACTTTGGCAGGCCAGCACGGAGCGCGCAGTGACGGCCAAGTTCGCGCGCCTCTCGCCCGAGCCCCTGCCAGCGATACAGGCGCTTTATTACACGCTGCTTCTGGCCGAAGCCGAGGCCCCGGCAGATGCGGGCGCAGGCGCGGATTTCCTCAAGGTGCGCCTGACCGCGCTCGAGTCGTTCGGCGCCGTCGATCCGGCCCTTGCCCTGATCGAGCGCGCAGGTCCGGCAACCCCTGCGCTGTTCGACCGCTGGCTTGATCTGTCGCTTCTGGCGGGCACCGAGAACGCTGCCTGCAAGGCGCTTGCCGACACGCCGGCACTGAGCCAACGCTACGACGCGCGTATTTTCTGCATGGCGCGGTCCGGCGACTGGCAGACTGCGGCGCTGATCTATGAAACGGCGCTTGCGCTAGACCTTCTGAGCGCGACCGAAGCTGACCTTCTGGCGCAGTTCCTCGATCCCGAAATGGTCGGGGAATCGCACGCATTGGCCCCACCAAGCGACATGACACCGCTGCTGTTCCGGCTTTACGAAGCCATCGGCGAGCCGCTCCCCACACAAGGCCTGCCCCGCGCCTTCGCGATGGCCGACCTGCGCCCCTCAAGCGGATGGAAGGCCCGGATCGAGGCGGCCGAGCGCCTCACGCGGACCGGTGCATTGCCCCCGAACCGCCTGTTGGGCCTTTACACAGAACGCAGCCCCGCCGCATCCGGTGGGGTGTGGGACAGGGTCGCGGCGATACAGGCCTTCGATCAGGCCCTTTCACGCGGGAGGCGCGACGCCATCGCCAACACCTTGCCCGATGTCTGGCGCAAGATGCGCGAGCAAAGGCTGAGCGTCAGTTTTGCCGAGCTTTACGGCAAGGATCTTGCTGCGATCAGCGGCCTGCCCGCGCCCGCACGCGGCCTGGCGCTGCGCATCGCGCTGCTTTCGCCGGACTACGAAACAGCCGCGCAAGGCGCTAATCCCGACGACCTCGCCGAAGCCTTCCTGGCCGGGCTGGCGCGGGGCGCACCACCTGCCGATCTTGCCGACACTCCGCTCAAGGAGGCCATCGCCCGCGCATTCGAGGCCAGCGGCCCGGCGCGCGCCCATGCCGGAATGCTCGACAGCGGCAAGCTGGGACAGGCGATCCTCACGGCGGCCCTGCAACTGGATGAGGCCGGACCGCGCGGATTTGACGATATCTCAAAGTCGCTCGCCACCCTGCGTGCGGTCGGGCTCGAAGACACCGCGCGGCGCGCGGGTTTGCAGCTGCTCATCCTGGAACGCGGGGCATGACCTCGGCGCGGCACTGGATTTCCGCCTTTCTCGAAGCGCAGGCAGCCGAGCTCGGCTCAGCGCGCAACACGCTCGAGGCCTATGCCCGCGACCTGCGCGATTTCGACGACTGGCTGAGCAACAACGCCCTGCTGGCCAACACCGCCGGTCAGCATGATATCGAAGCCTACCTCGTGTATTGCGACGCGCAGGGGCTGGCCCGCGCGACCCGTGCGCGGCGGCTCTCGGCCATCAAGCAGCTTTATCGTTTCGCCTTTGAAGAGCGCCTGCGCAAGGACAACCCCGCGATCCGCATCAAGGGACCGGGGCGCGATCACAAACTGCCCAAGACCCTCAGTGAAACCGAGGTGGACAGCCTGCTTTCCGCAGCCCGCAGTCATGGGCGCAATGACGAGTCCCGCCTGCGCAATACCTGCCTGATGGAACTGCTCTATGCCACCGGCATGCGGGTCAGCGAACTGGTCGCGCTGCCGGTCTCGGCGGCGCGAGGGGATCCGCGCATGTTGCTGGTCAGCGGCAAGGGCGGCAAGGAACGCATGGTGCCCCTGTCACAAGATGCCCGCATCGCGCTGGCGGCTTGGCTCACGCGCCGTGACGCGCAGGAGGACGCCGCGCGCAAGCATGGGAAGGCCGCATCGCCGCACCTTTTTCCTTCCTCGGGCAAGGCCGGGCACCTGACGCGCCACCGCTTCTACATGCTGATCAAGGATATCGCGGTCGCGGCTGGCGTCTCACCGGCCAAGGTCACACCGCATACGCTGCGCCATGCCTTTGCGACCCACCTGCTGGCCAATGGCGCCGATCTGCGCTCTATCCAGACGCTGCTGGGGCATGCCGACCTCGCAACCACCGAAATCTATACCCATGTTCTGGAACAGCGCCTGCGTGACCTCGTGCAGGATCATCATCCGCTGGCACTCGCGGCGCGGCGCAATCCGGGCGGCAACACCTCCTGAGAGGGCCAACACCCGGTCGTGAGCGCATCGTCATAGCCATGGGTCAGCCCCGCCGCCCGCATCGCGTCGCGCGCGCCCACATGGTCATACCGCAGCCGTTCGATCGAGACCTCTGCGCCGCTCAGCACCGCATAGCGCACCTCGGGCGTGCCGTCGTTGGGCGGGATGCCGATGACCCCGGCATTGATCCATTCAACAGAACCGACCCGCTGGCGAAACGCCAGCCCGCAATGACCCGCAAAGACCATGTCGACCGGACCGCAGGCGGCCTCGATCAAGGCGATCTCCTGCGTGAAACCCGCCTCGGGGGCGCCGGGCCACAGGAACCGCGCCACATCACTCAGTCCGCCATGGACCACAGCGCAGCGCCGCCCCTGATGGGTGAACACGGCCCAATCCGCCAAACCCGCCATCCAATGCCGCTCATCCGGGCCAAGATTGGCATCGGCATGCGCGAACCATCCCGCCGAAAGCCGGTCACAGGTGCTGCCCGGATCAAAGCCGCATCCGCAATCGGGCGCGCCCGCCGCGATCTGCTTTTCGCAATTCCCCGCGATCACGGTGCAGCCCGACGCACGCAAGGCCGCGACTGTTGCGGCGGGGTCGGCGCAATAGGCCACCGTGTCGCCCGTGCAGATGAGATGATTCCCGGCGATACCCCGCGCGCCGGCCTCGGCCAATAGCGCCCGCGTCGCATGCAGGTTCGAGGAGGGACCGCCAAAGATCAGCACCGGGCCGTCCAATGCACCGAGATCACGCAGATTCACACCCATTCCTCCTTGATCGCAACCGCGGCACAGCCCATAACGCCTCTTGGATATAAGGATGCCTCACTCCATGGAACCTACCTCACCGACACTTGATGCCGCTTTCTGGATCACCTCGGTCTCGATCATCACGCTGCTGGTGCTGTCTGCCTTCTTTTCGGGCAGCGAAACCGCGCTGACCGCCGCCTCGCGCGGTAAATTGCGCGCGCGTGCCGACAAGGGCGAAACCGGCGCCGCGCGCGCACTCCAGATCACCGAGGATAACGAGCGGCTGATCGGGTCTGTTCTGCTGGGCAACAACCTTGTGAACATCCTCGCCGCCTCGCTGGCCACAGCCATGTTCACCCGTCTGTTCGGCGAATCCGGCGTGGCCCTGGCAACGCTCGTGATGACGCTTCTCGTGTTGATCTTCGCCGAGGTGCTGCCCAAGACCTACGCCATTACCAATGCCGAGGCCGCCGCCGCGCGCGTCGCCCCGATCATCGGTGTCGCGGTCAATGCTTTCTCGCCGATCGTCGCGGCGGTGCGCTGGCTGGTGCGCGGCGTGTTGCGGGTGTTCGGAGTCAAGACCGATCCCGACAGCCATATCCTCGCAGTGCGCGAGGAAATCGCCGGCGCGCTTTATCTGGGCCACTCCGAAGGCGTGGTCGAAAAGGAAGACCGCGACCGCATTCTCGGGGCCCTGGACCTCGGTGAGCGCGCGGTCGAGGAAATCATGCTTCACCGCAGCCAGATCGAGATGATCAATGCCGAGGACGATCCCGAGACCATCCTCAACCAGTGCCTGCAATCCAATTACACGCGCCTGCCGATCTATCGCGACGACCCCGACAACATCATCGGCATCGTTCATGCCAAGGACCTTCTGCGCGCCATGCACAAGTTGGTCACGGTCGACGAACTGTCGCGCGACGCGCTGAAGAGCTTCGATATCTGCGACGTGGCGATGAAACCCTATTTCGTGCCCGAAACCACCACGCTTGACGACCAGATGCGCCAGTTCCTGCGGATGCGCAGCCATTTCGCGCTGGTGGTGGATGAATACGGCACGCTCGAAGGGCTGATCACGCTCGAGGATATCCTCGAGGAAATCGTCGGGGAGATCACCGACGAGTTCGATCCCGCTGCCGATCACCCGATCCGCAAGAGCGAGGACAACCAGTTCCTCGTCGATGGCGCCATGACCATCCGCGACCTCAAGCGCGCCACCGACTGGAACCTGCCCGACGACGAGGCCAACACCATCGCCGGGCTCGTCATCCACGAGGCGCAGATGATCCCGGACGTGAACCAGGTCTTCAACTTCCACGGCTTCCGCTTCGAGGTCGTCGCCAAGGCCGACAACCGGATCACCCGCCTCAAGATCCGCAAGATCTGAAGACACCGCTGCGCACCGGGCCCCTTCATCTGGCCTCAAATACCTCGGGGGGTCCGGGGGGCTGGCCCCCCGGCCTTGCCGCGCGATGTCAGGCCCGCAGTTTCTCGCCCTCGGGATCGAATGGCGGCTCATGCAGGATGCGGGCCTTGTGGGGCTGGCCAAGCACCATCACCGCGACCTCGTCGCCCGGTGCCGCCGCGCCGTGGCGCACATAGCCAAGCGCAAGGCTCATCCCCACGCTGTAGCCATAGGTACCCGAAGTAACGCGGCCCACCGGCTTGCCCTTGCAGAAAATCGGCTCGCCGCCGGTGGCATCCGCATTCGAGGCCGTAACGGCCGCCTCGTCGATATGAATCAGCACCAGATCCTCGCGCGGGGTCTTTTCCAATACCTCTTCCAGCGCCGCCTTGTGCAGGAAATCCTTGCCCATCTTGCACAGCCCCGCAAGGCCCACCTCGTGGGGCCAATACTCGGGGCTGTATTCGCGCGACCAAGAGCCATAGCCTTTCTCGACACGCATCGACATCAGCGCACGCGCCCCCACCGGACCCGCGCCAAGGGGCTTCCCCGCCTCCAGCAAGGCCGCATAAAGCTGCGCCTGGTCCTCGGTGGCGCAATGCAGCTCCCAGCCCAGATCGCCCGTGAAACTGACCCTCAGCGCCAGGCAATCGACCCCGGCCAACTCGATGCGCTGCGAGCGCATGAAGGGAAAATCCCCTGTATCAAGCGAGGCATTCGTCAGCCGCGCCAAAAGCTCGCGCGATTTCGGCCCGGCCACGTTGAAGCCGCACATCCGTTCGGTCCAGGAGTCGAAACTGGTGCCCTCGGGCAAGGGCACCATGTCGAAAAACCGCTTGTGATAACGCTCGGCCATGCCCGAACTGACCACCCAGAACTCGTCCTCGGCGACCCGCGTCACCGTGGCATCGCCCGCGATCCCGCCGCGCACCGAAATCAGCGGCGTGAGGCACGAGCGCCCCACCGATTTGGGCATGATATTGGCGAAAACCGCGTTCAGCCAATCCTCAGCCCCCGGCCCCTTGACGCGGTATTTCGCGAAATTCGAGATGTCGATGATACCCGCGCGCTCGCGCAGCATGCGGCATTCCTCGCCCACCGGCCCCCACCAGTTCTGGCGCGTGAAACCGTTCGTGTCCTTGCGGCCCGGCTCATCGGCAAACCATTGGGGGTGCTCCCAGCCATAGTTCAGGCCGAACACCGCGCCCATCTCCTTTTGCATGCCGTAAACCGGGCGGGTGCGCAGCGGGCGGCCCGCTTCACGCTCTTCGTTGGGATAATGAATGGCGAAGCGATGCGCATAGACATCCTCGACCTTGGCCTTGACGAAATCGCGGTCATTGGCCCATTGCCCGAACCGCGCCAGATCCCAGGCGAACATGTCGTATTGCATCTCGCCCTCGACAATCCACTGCGCCGCCATCAGGCCCATCCCGGCGGATTGGCTGAAACCCGGAATGATACCGCCGCACATGAAATAGTTCTTCAGTTCGGGCACCGGCCCCAGGATCACGTTTGAATCGGGCGACCAGATCATCGGCCCGTTGATCACCCGCTTGATCCCGGCGTCGGCGGCGACCGGCACGCGGTCCATCGCGCGCATGACGTTTTCCATGATCCGCTCCAGATCGTCAGGGAAAAGATCATGCGCGAAATCAAGCGGTGTGCCGTCCTCTGCCCAGAACCGCATGTCGCGCTCATAGGCGCCGATCAGCAGGCCCTTGCCTTCCTGACGCAGATAGTATTCCCCGTCGCGATCGGCCACCGAAGGCAGGCGGCGGTCCATCCCGTCGATCTCGGCAATGGTCTCGGTCACGAAATACTGGTGTTCGGTGGGTTGCAGCGGCATCTCGATCCCTGCCAGTTTCGCCACCTCGCGCCCCCAAAGACCCGCTGCGTTGATCACCCAACGGGTCTCGATATTGCCCTTGGGCGTTTCCACGACCCACGTGCCGTCAGGCTTTTGCGTCGTCGCCGTGACCGGCGTGAAGCGATGGATCTCGGCGCCGCGCTGACGCGCACCCATGGCATAGGCATTCGTCACGCCCGAGGGGTCCACATTCCCGCCCTCGGGCTCCCACATGATGCAGCGGATTCCGTCGAAATTCACGAGCGGGTGCAGCTCTTCGGCACGTTCGCGGCTGATTTCGCTGAAATTCATTCCGTAGAGCTGGGCCTTGGCCTCCTGCAGGCGCAGCTGGTGCTCCCGCGCCTCGGTCTGCGCCAGATAAAGACTGCCCGGCTGAAACACCCCGCAGGACTGGCCGGTCTCCTCTTCGAGCTGCTTGTAGAGCGACATGGTGTAATGCTGCAGCCGCGAGATATTGGCGCTGTCATGCAAGCCGTGGATATTGGCGGCCGCATGCCAGGTCGATCCCGATGTGAGCTCGTTGCGCTCCAGCAGAACGACATCGCTCCAGCCCAGTTTGGTCAGGTGATAAAGGATCGAGCATCCGATGACGCCCCCGCCGATCACGACGGCCTGTGCATGGGTTTTCATTTCCGGTCCCTTGACTGTTGTCGCCGACCCTGCGCGCCTGAGCGCACGTGGGGATCGTCGCGTTCCGGCATCATTGGATGCAAGGTGGAAAATGTCCTTCCGGTTTCCGACAGTATTTTTCGCTTTGCGGCAGCGAGCCCCGCGCCGCAGATTTGAGCGACCCGGAAATCCGGCGCCGCGGGACCATTGGACCCTGCCCGGTTGCGACAAAAGCTGTCGCTTTCCGACATGCCCGCCCGGCTGCGCCACCTCAGTCTGCAAGGGTCAGACCAGATGCAGGAGACGCCGATGAAGACCACCACCCGTGTTGCCGTGATCGGGGGCGGCGTTGTTGGATGCAGCGTTCTTTACCACCTGACCAAACTGGGCTGGTCGGATGTCATGCTGATCGAACGCTCGGAACTGACCAGCGGCAGCACCTGGCATGCGGCAGGCGGATTTCACACGCTCAACGGCGATACCAACATGGCGGCGCTGCAAGGCTACACGATCAAGCTCTACAAGGAGCTCGAAGAGATCACCGGCCTTTCCTGCGGGTTGCATCACGTCGGCGGCGTGACGCTTGCAGACAATCGCGACCGGTTCGACATGCTTTTGGCCGAACGCGCCAAGCACCGCTACATGGGGCTCGAAACCGAGATCGTGACACCCGAAGAAATCGCCAGGATCGCACCCGTCACCAATACCGACGGCATTCTTGGCGGGCTCTATGACCCGCTTGACGGGCATCTTGATCCCTCGGGCACGACCCATGCCTATGCCAAGGCCGCACGCATGGCCGGGGCGGTGATCGAGACCCACTGCCATGTCCATGAAACCAACCAGCGCCCCGACGGCACCTGGGACGTGGTCACGGCCAAGGGCACGATCCACGCCGAGCATCTTGTCAATGCCGCGGGGCTCTGGGCGCGCGAGGTGGCGGCGATGGCGGGCATCTACCTGCCGTTGCACCCAATGGAGCACCAGTATATCGTGACCGGCGACGTGCCCGAGATCGCCGCCATCATCGACGCGGGGGGCGAGCACCCCCATGTGATGGACCCGGCGGGCGAAAGCTACCTGCGTCAGGAAGGGCGCGGCCTGTGCATCGGGTTTTACGAACAGCCCTGCCGCCCCTGGGCGGTAGATGGCACGCCCTGGAATTTCGGGCATGAATTGCTGCCCGACGATTTCGACAAGATCGAGGACAGTATCGAATTCGCTTATCGTCGCTTCCCCGCCCTTGGCCGCGCGGGCGTGAAATCGGTGATCCATGGCCCCTTCACCTTTGCACCCGACGGCAACCCGCTGGTCGGGCCGGTGCCGGGCCTGCGCAATTACTGGTCCGCCTGCGCGGTGATGGCCGGTTTCAGCCAGGGTGGTGGCGTCGGGCTGATGCTGGCGCAATGGATGACGGCTGGCGAATGCGAACGCGACGTGAGCGCGATGGACGTCGCGCGCTATGGCGACTGGATCACCCCCGGCTACACCCGGCCCAAGGTGATCGAGAACTATCAAAAGCGGTTCTCGGTTTCCTACCCGAACGAGGAACTGCCCGCCGCGCGCCCGTTCCGGCGCACGCCGATGTATGACCTGTTCGACCAGCATGGCGCGGTCTGGGGGCATCAATACGGGCTGGAAGTGGCGAACTACTTCGCAAAAGACGACGAGCCGCGGTTCGAAACACCCAGCTTTCGCCGCTCCAACGCCTTCGCGGCCACCGCCCGCGAAGTCAAAGCCGTGCGCGAGGCCGTGGGCATCAACGAAGTGCAGAATTTCGGCAAATACCTCGTGCGCGGCGCTTCGGCGCGCGCCTGGCTTGACCGGATCATGGCCGGGACGATCCCGCAACCCGGTCGGCTGGCGCTTAACCCGATGCTCAGCCCCATGGGACGCATCATCGGCGATTTCACCGTCGCTTGCCGCGACGAGACGACCTTTCAACTCACCGCATCCTACGGGGCCCAGGCCTATCACATGCGCTGGTTCGAACAGAACGCGCAGGCTGGCGTCAGCATCGAGAACATCTCGGACCGGCTGACCGGCTTTCAGATCGCCGGGCCAAAGGCGCGTGACGTTCTGGCCGCCTGCACCGATGCGGATGTGGCGGGCCTGCGGTTCATGGGGCTTATGCATGCCAGCGTCGGCATGGTCGATTGCCTGATTCAGCGCGTCAGCTTCACTGGCGATCTGGGATACGAGATCTATTGCGATCCGATGGCGCAGCGCAGCCTCTGGGATCTGCTCTGGCGCGAAGGCCAAGCGCATGGGATGAAACCCTTTGGCATGCGCGCGATGATGTCGCTGCGGCTCGACAAGTTCTTCGGTGCCTGGCTGCATGAATACGGCCCCGATTACACCCCGGCCGAAACCGGGCTCGACAGGTTCATCCGCTTTTCCAAGCAGGCCGATTTCATCGGTCGCGCCGCCGCCGAGGCCGAGCGGCAATCCGGCCCCGCGCGTCGCCTCGCCGCTTTCGAGGTCACTGCCGGGGATACCGATGTGAACGCCTATGAACCGGTCTGGATCGACGGCAAGGTGCAGGGCTTCTGCACTTCGGGGGGATATTCGCACCATGCCGGGAAATCCATCGCACTGGCGCTGATCCCATCGCAAATGGCCCGGCCGGGCCTTGAGGCGCAGATCGAGATCCTTGGCGAGATGCGCCCCGCCCGCCTGATCACCACCCCCCTTTTCGACGCCGATGGCGCCCGTATGCGCGGCTGAACCCCTATCACGACAGGCCCGGGCTTTCCGGCTGGTCCGCAGGCGCTGGCGGGGGTATCCTTTGCCTCGATTGACAGCTGCCGAGCCATCGTGCGACCGGAGGCGCAATGAGCGATATCGTCATTCTGATACCCGCCGCCGGGGACGCAACGCGCATGCGCGGGCGCGACAAACTGCTCGAACCGGTCGACGGGCTGCCTTTGCTGGCGCGCCAGGTTCGCGTGGCCGAAGCGACAGGCTGTGCAGTGCTGGTCACACTGCGCCTGCGCGACAAGGCACGTCACGCGGCCCTCGGGACGGTCAACGCGCCGGAGCGCATTGAACTTCCCGACGCAGCCGAAGGGATCGCGGCCTCGCTTCGGGCCGGGGCGGCATGGGCGCAAGCGCGCCGCGCAATGGGGCTGATGGTGCTCCTCGCCGATCTGCCCGATCTTGAGACCGGCGATCTTGAACGCCTGCTGGCCATGTTCCGCCATGATCCCGCGCACCCGATCCGCGCCACCGACATGAGCGGGCAGACCGGCCACCCGGTGATCTTTCCGGCACGGCTGTTCGGGGCGCTGACGCAGCTATCGGGCGATCAGGGCGCACGCGCCGTGTTGGCGCAGGAAAAGGTCGTCACCCTGCCCCTGCCCGACCAGCGCGCCACAACGGACCTTGATACGCCCGAAGCCTGGGCCGAATGGCGCAGGCACAACCCGCGCTGAGACCCGATATTCAGCGACCAATCACGATATCGGCGCGCAAACCGCCAAGCCGCTGGCTTTCACCAAGGCGCAGCGTCCCGCCATGCGCCCGCGCGATATCCATCGCGATCGACAAACCCAGACCGACCCCGGTGCCCCGATTCTGGTTGCGCGCCGGTTCCAGCCGGGCAAAGGGCTTCAACGCCTCTTCGCGCCGCGCCGCCGGAATGCCCGGCCCGTCATCCTCGACCCGGATGCGCAGCGCGCGATCCGTCAACAGCACCGACAGTTCGGCCTTGCTGCCATAGCGCACAGCATTGTTGATCAGGTTCTCGACAGCGCGCCGAATACCACCCTCGCGCAGCGGCACCAGCCCCTCGCCCTTCACCTCGACAAGTTCGGCCGAGATGTCGGCGCGCTGGCAATCCTCGACGATCCGCTCGACCAGCGCCACAGGATCGAGCGTTACCGGCGCCCCCTCCTGCGCACCGCGCGCGAAGGCCAGGAATTCGTCAAGCAGGCGCTCCATGTCGGCCACGTCCTGCTCCATCGGGATACGATCCTCGTGATCCAGCATCGAAAGACCCAGCTTCAGCCGCGTCAGCGGCGTGCGCAGATCATGGCTGACCCCCGACAGCATCAATGTACGCTGCTCGATCTGGCGCTCGATCCGGGCGCGCATGTCGAGGAACGCATTCCCCGCGGCGCGCACCTCTATCGCGCCCGCAGGGCGGTAGGGTTCATGACGGCCCCGGCCAAAGGCCTCGGCAGCGCGCGCCAGCCGGGTGATCGGACGCAACTGGTTGCGCAGGTAGAAATAGGCGATCACCGTCATCAGAACGCCGAAAAAGACCATGTTGACGAAGATCTGATGCGCATTCTTGGGCGACACCCGGACCCGGTCGAATTCCATCTGCCAAATTCCATCGGCTTGCTGCAGGAACAGCCGCACCACGCGGTCGTCCGGCAGCTCCACCGCCCAAAGCCCGGGGATCAGCGCCTGGAACTCGCGGATCACGACGATCCCGGTCAAGTCATACCAGCGCCGCTGATTGCTATCCGGCAGCGCCTCGACAGGCACCGCGCGGACATCTATCCCCAGCGATCGGGCCAGCGGCGTGTTGTCCGTCTCCTCGGCTGACAGCCCGCTCGCGCGCAAAACCGCAACCTCCCGGCTGGCGACACGGGTCATCTGCGTGGTAACACCCTCGAAGTGACGCTGAAGAAACACCACTGCCATCACAAGGAACAGGCTGACAACCGGCAAAAGCAGGATCAGCGCTGCCCGCCCGTAAAGGCCACGTGGCGTATATGATTTTAGCCAACTGAACGACATACGCCAAAACTAGACGCGCACCGCGAAGGAAGGAAGCCCGATGATGCCGCAGAGCGATTTCAATCCGCCCGTGGGCTTAGCCGAGGATCTGGGCAATGGAATCCGCCGCATCCTGGCCCCCAACCCATCGCCGATGACATTTCGCGGGACCAATACCTACCTGCTGGGGGAAACCGGTCTTGCGGTGATCGATCCCGGACCGGCGGATGAGACGCATCTGTCGGCGATCCTTCGCGCGGTGAAACCCGGCCAGCGGATCACCCATATCCTCGTCACCCACGCCCATCTCGACCATTCGCCACTGGCAGCCCGGCTGGCAAAGGAGACCGGCGCCGCGGTCCATGCCTATGGCGTCGCACAGGACGGGCGCAGCGCGGTGATGGAGCGCCTTGCGGCCAGCGGCCTTGGCGATGGCGGCGAAGGGATCGACCACGACTTTCGCCCCGATATCCGCCTGGCGGATGAGGAAACCGTCGAAGGCGACGGGTGGCGCATCACCGCTCTATGGACGCCGGGACATCTGGGCAATCACCTTTGTTTCCAGTCCCGTGGCACGATCTTTTCGGGTGATCTGGTGATGGGCTGGGCCAGTTCGCTCGTCTCGCCCCCCGACGGGGACCTGACCGATTTCATGGCCTCCTGCCAGCGCCTGAAGAGTGTCGGCGCAGAGATTTTCCATTCCGGGCACGGTGCCCCGATCAACGACCCGCTGGCGCGGCTCGACTGGCTCATCTCGCACCGCCGCACGCGCGAGGCGTCGATCCTTCGGGAACTCCGCTCCGGGCCCGCGACGGCACACGCGCTGGCACATCGAATCTATACCGATACGCCCGCAGCGCTGCTGCCCGCCGCCACCCGCAACGTCCTTGCACATCTTATTGATCTCATGGGACAAAATATCGTCACCCCTATCGATCCCCTTTCTTCAAGCGCACGTTTCCTGGCAAGCTGAGCAGCACGGCGCGCGATGCGAAAAATATGTCACAATCCCTCTGGACGCCGCCTAAGGCTGTTGCTATACGGACGCCCGTGTTCCGGCGTAGCTCAGCGGTAGAGCAGTTGACTGTTAATCAATTGGTCG
>CAZMZS010000036.1:0-3185 GCA_964570675.1 uncultured Roseovarius sp.
GCCTCAAGCAGAACGACGCCCATTTCGCGCGTCTGGCCGACGAATACCACGAACTCAACCGCAAGATTCACCGCGCCGAAACCAATGTCGAGCCGGTCGAGGATTTGGCCGCGGTCGAAATGCGCAAGCAGCGCGCCGCGCTCAAGGACGAGATTTACCAGATGCTTTCGGCCTGACCAGCCACGCAGCGGATCGCATAAACAGGGGGCGTGCGGGACAGCCGCGCGCCCCTTTTCGTATCCGCCGTCCGGCCATCAGCCGACCCGGTAGGGCAGCACGTCGCGCTCGTCCGGCGTCACTTGCAGGCGCCGCTCCAGCGGCGGCACCGAACGCTGGTGGCAGGCGGTGCGCTCGCAGATGCGGCAGGAAATGCCGATCGGCTCGAAGGCCCGGCTGTTGGTCAGGTCCAGATCGTCGGCATAGACCAGCGCGTCGGCATGTTTCACCTCGCAGCCAAGCGCGATGGCAAAGCGGCGCACCGGCGCGCCGAAACTGCCCCCCGGCTTGCTGACATCGCGCGCCAGGCTGATATAGCGCACGCCGTCCGGGGTCTCGGCCAGCTGGCGCAGGAACCTCCCCGGTGTTTCGAAGGCACGATGCACGTTCCAGAGCGGGCAGGCGCCGCCGAACCGCGCGAATTGCAGGCGCGTGGCGGAATGGCGCTTGGTGATCGTCCCGGCCTGATCGACCCGCACGAAGAAAAACGGAATCCCCTTGGCGCCGGGGCGTTGCAGGGTCGAAAGCCGGTGGCAGACCTGCTCGATCGAGGCGCCGAACAGGTTGGCCAGGATTTCCAGATCATGGCGGGTCTCTTGTGCGGCATCCAGAAATGCGCCGTAAGGCATCAGCGCCGCGCCCGCGAAATAATTGGCCAGCCCGATCTTGGCGATGGCACGCGCCGCGTCGGACTGGAACCGCGCCAGATCGAGCGTCGCTTCAAGCAGCTGATCCTGGGTCAGCAGCGCCAGTTGCAGCAGCATCTGAAAGGTCCGCGTCTCGGGCGCGGAGCGCGACGAGAGCGTCAGAACCCGGTTGTCGCGGTCGAAATGGCGCAGCTTGCCGCTGTCGCTGTGGGTGACGCTGATGCCAAGGCTCGCCAGCTTGTCGAGCGCGACGTCGCGCGCGCCGCGCGCCGCGCCTTGGCCCGAGGGGCGGGCAAAGCGCTCGGCGGCGTGATCGACCGCGTCGATATAGTTGTCGCAGTAATGAAAGAAGTCGCGCACTTCGTCCCAGGGGCTGGGCTGGGTGCGCGAATCCTCGCGCCCCAAGGCCTCGTCAAGGCTGGCCAGCCGCTCATGGGTTTGGCGATAGACGCTGTGCAGTTCCAGAAAGGCGCGCGCCAGCGCCGGGGCGTTCGAGGCGGTCAGGCGCAGATCGGCCAGCGGCGGCGCATCGTCGCCAAAGACCGGATCGGCCAGCGCCTCGCGCATGTCGCTGACCATGCGTTCGGCATCCCCGGTGCTGAGCTCGGTCACGTCAAAGCCGAATTCCTGCGCCAGCGCCAGTACGACGGTGGTACTGACAGGGCGGTTGTTGTTCTCCATCTGGTTCAGATAGGGCAGCGAGATCCCCAGCTTGGTCGCGAAATCCTTCTGGGTCAGGCCAAGGCGCTGGCGCGTCTCGCGCAGCTTGGCCCCGGCATAGAGCTTTTGCGTGGGCATGGGCGAAATCCGGGCTTTGCAGGTTTGCGTTCCGCGAAGACTATGTTTGCAAACCCGGTTGCGCAAGCGCGCTGTGCCCGCCGCCGCCTGTTCAGCGCAGCGGCGCGGGCTCGCAAGGTCCGCCGTCAAAGCATTGGCGCACCTGTTCCAGCGTTTCGGGCGACGGATTGGGAAAGCCGAAGCCGCCGCAGGGATTGATCGTCAGCCGGTAGCCATCCGCGCGCTTTTCGAGAAACGCCAGATAGTCCGTCCCCGGCAGCGCCCCGGCGCACCATGGGCCGAAGCACTGGGCGTTGAGCGTGATCGCGCGGTCGAAATCCGTGACGAACCCGTCATGCGACAGCGCCTTGCCCGTGATCCTTGCCGGAATCAGCGTATCGGGCGGCACCTCTTGCTGGCGGCTCATATCCACCTTGGGCAGGGCGGAGGCGTCGAAATCGAGCACCCCGAGAACCACGATATAGGCTTCCTCGGCGCGCGCGGCCTCGTTAAAGCTGCGTGCGACATCATGGGGCAGGCAGGTCAGCGCGAAGGCGGGTGCGCCAAGCCCAGCAAGCAGTGTGAAAATCAGTGCGCGGATCATATCCTGTCTCCGAATTCGGCCAGCACCTGCTCATAGACGGCGCGTTTGAAGGGCACGATATTGGCCACCAGATCGGCCGGGTCCATCCAGCGCCATTCCGAGAATTCCGGATGGTCGGTGGCGATGTTCACGTCCTTGTCGCGCCCCAGAAAGCGCATGAGAAACCATTTCTGCTCCTGCCCGCGAAACCGTCCCTTCCAGATACGCGGCACCAGATCATGGGGTAGCTCATAGGGCACCCATTCGCTGGTTTCGGCCTCGATGCGGACCATTTCGGGGGGCAGGCCGGTTTCTTCCCCGAGTTCGCGCAGCGCCGCGTCGCGCGGGGTCTCGCCCGCGTCGATCCCGCCCTGGGGCATCTGCCATGCGCTGGTGTCACGGTCGATCCGCTGGCCGACGAAAATCTGCCCGTCGGCATTGGCCAGCATCACGCCGACACAGGGGCGATAGGGCAGTCGGGCGATCTGGTCGGGGGTCATCGGCACGGCCTTTGCGGGCTGGAACGGGGTCGGAGACAGTCTTGCGGCGGGGGGTTGCGAAGGTCAACCACCCTTGCCGTCCTGTCCCGCCTGCAACCAGTCATGGAAACGGCGCTGGCGCAGATAGCTTGTATGGCTGTGCCACAGGCTGTCACTGATCAGGAACCGTGGCCCGTGCTGGGGCGCGTTGGGCAGGTGGTCGCGCATCGGAATGCCCTTGCCGGGCATCAGGCCGATCCGCTCCAGCGCGCTTTGCCTTGCGGGGCCATAGGGGATGCGCTCAGCGAGGCGCGCCATTACCTCGGGGCGGGCAGCAAAGCGCAGGAACCGTTCAGCCGCGCGTGGCTGGCCGGTGCTGGCCGGGATCGCCCAGACATCATAGCCGATCAGCCGGCCATCCCAGACGATACTGAGCTGCGCGCCCTCTTGCTGGGCGGCAAAGAAGCGCCCGTTATAGCCGCT
>CAZMZS010000036.1:3285-22790 GCA_964570675.1 uncultured Roseovarius sp.
GGGCGCAGCCGGGCAGGCGCGAAATCGGCGCGCGCGGCGCGCGGGTCATCAAGGATCGCGCCGTAGTCCAGCCGCCGCAACAGGCCCGCCTCGCAGGCGCTGATCGCCGCTGGCTCCAACATGTCGATCACGTCCCAGCCCTCGGTGGCGGCGCGCCGTTTCAGCGTGGCGCGGTCGCCATCATAGCGCGCGACCCTGACCGGGATGCCGGTGGCGCGGGTAAAGGGGGCGAAGACCGCCGCGCGCTGGGCGCGTTCATAGGCGCCACCCCAGCTGACCACGGTCAGCGGCTCCTGGGCGCCGCCCGCGCCCGCGCCCAGAAGGCAGAACAGCAAGGCCAGTTCAAAGCACCGCATTTTCCTCGCGCCTCAATGTCTGGGACATGTCGAGATAGGCCTCGATCACCGCCGCCTCCGAGACCACGCCGATCAGCCGCCCGCTGTCGCGCTCCACCACCGGGATCGCATCGCCCACGAACCCGCGCAAGGCCTGCATGGCTTCAAGCACGGTGGTGGAGTCGTCGAATGTCAGTGCGGGCTGGTGCAGGGCGCTGTCCCAATCGGCGGCCCCGCCCGCATCCGCGGCCCGCAGCACCCCGGCGAACCGCCCTGCATCATCGCGGATATAGGCTTCGTTCCAGTCGGATGCGGCCAGCCGGGCGCGCACCGCGCCGATGGGCTCGGCGGTGCTGGCCAGCACCATGCCCCGCGTCAGGCAGCCCGTCACCGGCAGCGCCTGCAGGCGGGCGCGTTCGCGCCCCGCCGAAAGGTCGGCCCCGCGCCGCGCCATCTGCACATCGAACAGCGAGCGCCCGAAGAACCGGTGCGAGATCAGGTTCGAGAACACCACCGCCACCATGGCGGCGATGGTGATGTCGTAATTGCGGGTCAACTCGAACACGATCAGGATCGTCGTCAGCGGCGCGCCGATCACCGGGCTGGTAAGGGCCATCATCCCGCAGATCGCATAGACCGCCACCCCCGACGTGGCCAGCAGCGCACTGGCATCAAGCGCCGTCCAGAACAGCGCCCCGAACAGGATCCCGATCAGCAGCGCCGGGCTGAACACGCCCCCGACAAAGCCGAAACCGATGCACAGCGCCGTCAACACCAGCTTGGCCAGCACCAGGATCGCCAGCTCGCCCGCGCCGAATGCGCCCTCGATGGTGGCAAAGCGCAGCGCTTCCTTGCCGATGCCCAGCACGTCGGGCAGCCAGAGCGCCGTGATCCCCACGGCCAGCCCCGCCACCATCGGGCGCAACAGCGCCGGAATGCGGCTTTCGGCGGCATGAGCAGCGATACGCAGGATCAGGCGCATGAACAGGATCGCCAAGACCGCGCAAAGCAGCCCGAGGACAGCGAACAGCACGAATTCATGACCATGGCGCACCCCGTCGAACTGCAACAGGAACAGTGCCGGGCGCTCGAATATGACATTGGCAAAGACATAACCGGTGGCGGCGGCCACGGTGGTGGGGGCAAAGGCCTGCGTGGAATAGTGGCGCAAGACCACTTCATGGGCAAAGACCAGCCCGGCGATCGGCGCGTTGAACGCCGTCGAGATCGCCGCCGCCACCCCGCAGGCCACGGCGATTGCGGGCAGGTTGGGCACCGCCAGCGCCAGCCGCCGCACCGTCCCGCCCAGCATCGCGCCAAGATAGACCATCGGCCCGTATTGCCCCACCGAGGCCCCGAACCCCAGCGACACCATTGCCGCCAGCGTCGAGGCGACACCGTCGCGCAGCGGCGGCATCGGGCGCTCGAACTGGACCGCCTCGATCACGTCGGGCGGGCCAAGCGGGCGGCGCGCGCGCGACAGGTAACGCAGGATCAGCGCCACGATCAGGCCCCCGGCGGCAGGCACCAGCACCGTGGCCATCGCCACCATCGACCCGGAATCCTCGTATTGGACGCGGGCGCGCGGGGCGATCAGCAGACGGTCATTGAGCCACAGCACCGCATCGGTCAGACCGATCGCCGCCAGCGAGGCCAGCGCCCCGACCACAAGCGCGCAAAGCGTGAGAATGATGGCGCGATAGGCGGGGTGGGCCATGCGCGGACCTGTGGGATCGCCGGATACAGCCGTCATGCGGGCCAGTCTTGTCCAGTTGCGCCCATGGTGCAATCAAAAGAAAACCGCCCGCCGGGTTGCGGCGGGCGGCTGTCGGCCTGTTTCGCTGTCGCGGCGCGCAGGTGGTTACTTCGGCAGCGGCGCACCACTCAGGGTCTTGAAGCCCTTGAGGATGTCGATGGCATAGGCCAGCTGGTAGTCTTCCTCGCGCAGCTTGGCGGCGGCCTCGGCGCGGGCGCGTTCCTCTTCGACCTGGCGCACCTCGTCTTCGGACAGGCTGTCATTGTCCAGCCGCCCGCGCAGGTCCGCCTCGAAGCGGGCGCGCGGTGTCTCCTCCTCGCTTTCCTCCTCCTCGGGGGTACGGCGAGGCTGCGCCACGATGATGTCGGGCGAGACGCCCAGCGCCTGGATCGAGCGGCCCGACGGCGTGTAATAGCGCGCCGTGGTCAGGCGCATCGCGCCGTCACCGCGCAGCGGCATCACCGTCTGCACCGATCCCTTGCCGAAGCTCTTGGTGCCGACCACGATGGCGCGGTGATGGTCCTGCAAGGCACCCGCGACGATCTCCGAGGCCGAGGCCGAGCCGCCATTGATCAGCACCACGATCGGCTTGCCGTCGATCAGATCGCCCGCCGTGGCGTTGAACCGCTCGCCCTCTTCGGGGTTGCGGCCACGGGTGCTGACGATCTCGCCCTTGTCGAGGAACGCATCCGAGACCTTGATCGCCTGGGTCAGAAGGCCGCCGGGATTGTTGCGCAGGTCCAGCACGATTCCGTCGACATTCTCGAGCCCGCCTGCGGCCTCGGCCTGTTCTTCCAGCCCGCTCTTGAGGTTCTTCGAGGTCTGGTCGTTGAAGGTCGTGACACGCAGCACGATGGCGTTCTGCTCGGTGCGCGCGCGCACCGCTGTCAGTTTGATCGTGTCGCGGATGATCGAGACTTCAAAGGGTTCCGCTTCGCCTTCGCGCACGACGGTAATGAGGATTTCGCTGCCCACCGGGCCGCGCATCAGGTCCACTGCCTCGTCGAGGGTCAGGCCAAGAACGCTTTCGCCGTCCACATGGGTGATGAAATCGCCCGCCTCGATCCCGGCATTGTCGGCCGGGGTATCGTCGATTGGCGACACCACCTTGACGAAGCCCTCTTCTTGCGTGACCTCGATCCCCAGCCCGCCGAACTCGCCGCGGGTCTGGACCCGCATATCGGCGGCATCCTCGGGCGACATGTAGCTGGAATGCGGATCAAGCGAGGTCAGCATACCGTTGATCGCGGCCGTGATCAGCTCGGATTCATCGACTTCCTCGACATATTGCGAGCGGATCCGCTCGAAGATATCGCCGAACAGGTCAAGCTGTTCATAGACGTTCGAGGGCCGTGACTCCTGCGCAAGAAGCGGGGCGGCCACCTGTGTGGTCACGATGATCCCGGTCAGGGTTCCGGCGGCTGCGGCCATCAGGAATTTCTTCATCGGTCAGTCATCCTTGTCTGTCCTGAACCACTCCAGCGGGTCCACCGGAGTGTTGTTTTCTCTCAGCTCCATATAGAGCGTTTCGGTCTGCCGCGCACCCGTAACCTGGTCGGCGGCGTTCAGCACCACGTCCTCGGTGCCATCAGCGCCACCCATCAGCCCCACCGGGCTGCCGCCCGGAAGGACCTGCCCCGTCTCACCATAAACCACGTCGAGCCCCGCCAGCACCAGCAAAAATCCGGCCTGCGGCTCGAGGATCATCACGTTTCCGTAATCCAGAAGCGGCCCGCGATAACGCACGGTGGCGGCTGCCGGAGTGGTCACCAGCGCGCGCGGGCGCGTCACCAGCACCACGCCGGGGCGGGTGATCCCGGCGGCGTCGGCCTCGCCGGGGCGGCGCAGGATGCGCCCGTCCACCGGCAGCGCAAGCTGTCCCTTGCGGTCTTCGATCCCCGGAAGGCTGCCGGGGGCCTCGTTCTCGGCGATCTGGGAAAGACCGCTGGCAAAGCCCTCCAGCGTGTCGGTCGAGGCAATGAGCAGCGCGGTCTTGACCGGATCCTCGGTAAAGCGGCGCGGCAGTTCGGTGCGGTCGGCAATCGCCTGGCTGAGGGCGGTGCGCGCTTCCTGCACGCCTTCCAGCCCCTCGAGCAGCTTGTCGGCGGCGCTTTGCTGAAGCATCCTTAACATGCCGACCTCTTCCAGCTTGACGCGCAGCGTGTCTGCGCGGGCATCGAGCGCGGGCGCGACATCGGCCACGATCATGCCCGAACGCGCCGTGCCCACCGGCCCGGCGGGATGCAGCATCAGGACCGGCGCGGGCGCTTCGCCCATCGCCATCAGCACGCCCAGCAATTGCGCCACCTCGTCCTCGCGCGCGGCCAGCTCGCGGCTGAGCGTCTGCTCGCGGATCGCGGCGCGGCGCAGCCCTTCGCGCATCGCCTGCAGGCCGTCCTCATAGGCGCGGATCGTTTCCGACAGCGCCTTGACGCGGTTGCGCGCGCCCTCGGTCGCTTCGAGCAGGGCGCTGGCACGCGCCAGCCGGTCGGCGGCGGCGCGCGCATCGCTGGCCGGATCGCCGCTTTGCTGCGCGACGGCGCCAGAGGCAATCAGAAGCCCGATGAGAAGCGCGCCCAGCCTCATGATTGCAACAGGCTCTGCCCGGTCATTTCATCGGGCCTCGGCAGGCCCAGGAGCTCCAGCACGGTGGGCGCAAGATCCGCCAGCCGACCGGCGCGCAGCCGCGCGCCCTTCGGGCCGCCGACCAGGATCGCGGGCACCGGGTTCAGGGTATGCGCGGTATGCGGCCCGCCGGTTTCGGGGTCGACCATCATTTCGCAATTGCCGTGATCGGCGGTCACGATCATCGCGCCGCCCTTGCGTTCCAGCGCCTCCACCACGCGGCCAAGACCCGAGTCCACCGCTTCGCAGGCCGCCATCGCGGCCCTGAGGTCGCCGGTATGGCCGACCATGTCGGGATTGGCGTAATTCACCACGATCAGGTCGAAGTCGTCTTCGATGGCGCCCAACAGGTGATCGGTCACTTCCGCGGCGCTCATCTCGGGTTGCAGATCATAGGTCGCCACCTTGGGCGAGGGCGCCATATAGCGTTCCTCGCCGGGTTCGGGGCTTTCCTTGCCGCCATTGAGGAAGAAGGTCACATGCGGGTATTTCTCGGTTTCGGCCAGGTGGAATTGCCGCTTACCCTGCTTGGCGACCCATTCACCCAGCGTGTTGACGATCTCGCGCGCCGGAAAGACCGTGCGCATGAAACGGTTGTGGTTCTCGGAATATTCCACCATTCCCAGCATCGCCGCCCAGTCCGGGCGCGGCGCAGCGTCAAACGCGTCGAAATCCGGATCGCCCACGGCGCTGAGGATTTCACGGGCGCGATCGGCGCGGAAATTGAGGCAGAAGAACCCGTCGCCATCTCGCGCACCGGCATAATCGCCGATCACCGTGGGGCTGACGAATTCATCGGTTTCCGAGCGCGCATAGGCATTGGTGACGGCGATGCGCGCGGTGCTGGCGCGTGGCCCCCTGGCATGGATCATCGCCTGATAGGCTTCTTCAACGCGCTCCCAGCGGTTGTCGCGGTCCATCGCGAAATAGCGCCCGATCACCGTGGCGATGGTGACGCCCTCGCCCAACCGGGGCTCCAGCCGCTCCAGATAACTGCGGGTCGATTTGGGCAGCACGTCGCGCCCGTCGGTCAGCGCGTGCAGGGCCACCGGCACGCCTTCATCCGCCAGCGCGCGCGCGGCGGCGACGATGTGGCCGATATGGCCATGCACCCCGCCATCAGACACCAGCCCCATCAGATGCGCGGTGCCGCCGGTCTCTTTCATGCGGGCGACGAAATCCTGCAAGGCGGCGTTGCGCTGAAAACTGCCATCCTCGATCGCCAGGTCGATCTGTCCCAGATCCATCGCCACCACGCGCCCGGCGCCGATATTTGTGTGGCCGACCTCGGAATTGCCCATCTGCCCGGTGGGCAGGCCGACATCGGGGCCGTGGGTGATCAAGGTGGAATGCGGGCAGGTGGCCATCAGGCGGTCGAAATGCGGAGTGTCGGCCAGCACCGGCGCGTTGGCCTCGCGGCGTTCCGACAGGCCCCAGCCGTCGAGAATGCACAGGACAACGGGTTTGGCGCTAATCATGATCTGCTCCTGCCTGAATGCGGGTCTTCTAACGCTTCATGGCGCCGGGGTGAAGCGCAGAAAATCGCGGCGTCGGGTTGGGCATGAAACCGGGGGCAGTGAAAACCGACCCGGATGCGGTGTCCGTCCGCCTAGGCCCGGTGATAGGGGCTGCCCGCCAGGATCGAGGCGGCGCGGTAAAGCTGTTCGGCCAGCATCACGCGCACCAGAAGATGCGGCCAGACCATCGCGCCGAAAGACAGGCTGAAATCGGCCTTTGCGCGCAGATCGGGGGCGATCCCGTCGGCACCACCGATGATGAAGGCCACATCGCCCCGCCCCTCGTCGCGCCAGCCCGCCAGCCGCCCGGCGAAATCGGGCGAGGACATCACGGTGCCGCGCTCGTCCAGCGCCGCGATCAGCGCGCCATTGGGCAGGCTGCGTTCCAGCAACGCGGCTTCGCCCGCGCGCCCGCCGCCCCTTCGGTCCTCGACCTCATGCATGGAAAGCGGACCAAGCCCCAAGGGCCGGCCCGTCCTGTCGAAGCGGGTCATGTAATCGTCGATCAAGTCGCGTTCGGGGCCGGTCTTGACCCGGCCCACCGCGCAGATATGAACGCGCATTCAGCTTTCGGCGGTCGCGGTGGCCCGTGCGGGCTGCCACATTTTCTCAAGCTGATAGAACTCGCGCACTTCGGGGCGGAACACATGGACGATCACGTCGCCCGTGTCGATCAGCACCCAGTCGCCCGCGTCCTTGCCCTCGATCTTGCTCAGGATGCCGAACTCGTGCTTGAGCCGGTCGGCCAGTTTCTCGGAAATCGAGGAAACCTGGCGCGAGGACCGGCCCGAGCAGATCACCATGTAGTCTGCCATCGCGGATTTGCCGCGAAGGTCGATCTGCACGATCTCTTCGGCCTTGTCTTCGTCAAGTGAGGTCAGGATGCGGTCAAGCTGCGCTTCGCTTGTCGCGTCCATCACGGGCGCCATGACGGCCGCCCCCTGTTCAGCGGCTCCGGCCGCATCGGTCGTAAAAGACAGGACATAGTCCTCCTTCGTTGCACACCGCTCATCGCCCCGGTGCCGGGCCTGATACCAAGGTAGCAAGTGATGCATGTCTTTTCAATGAATCGAAATGCATTGCAGCCATAACGTGCCAATGGGCGTTGCCGATCTGCCGGGGGCGGATGCGCGGCGCGGTCTGCGCGCTTGTCACGCTTCGTCCAGCATCCGCACCTCGCGCTGCGGGAAGGGGATCGAGATGCCGTGCTCCTGGAACGCATCCCACAGCGCAAGATAGACATTGCCGCGAATGTTGGTCAGCCCCCCGGTCGGGTCCTTGATCCAGAAGCGCAACAGGTAATCCACGCTGCTGTCGCCAAAGCCCACGATATGGCAGACCGGCGGCTTGAATTCCAACACCCGGTCGACGCTCTTGGCGGCCTCGATGGCGATCCGGCGCACCTTGTGGGGGTCGTCCGAATAGGCGGTGCCGAATTCGATGTCGAGCCGCACGTAATCGTTGGAATGCGACCAGTTCACCACCTGCCCGGTAATCAGGTCCTCGTTGGGAATGAGATATTCGCGCCCGTCGCGCGTGGTGATCGACACGTAGCGCGCCCCAAGGCTGTTGATCCAGCCAAAGGTTTCGCCCAGCGAAATCACGTCGCCCGGCTTGATCGAGCGATCCAGCAGCAGGATCACCCCCGACACGAGGTTCGACACCACCTTCTGCAGGCCAAAGCCAAGCCCGACACCGATCGCGCCCGACAGCACCGCGAGCCCCGTGAGGTCCACGCCCACGGCCCTGAGGCCAATGAAGAAGGCCGCGCCATAAAGCAGAACCTGAAGAATCTTCTCGGCCAGAACCTGCATCGAGGGCGATATTTCCTCGTTGCGCCGGATCTGCGCTGCCGTGCTGCGCGACAGGAACCGCGCCCCGAACATCAGCACCGCCAGCAACGCGATCGCCTGCACCACCAACCAGACCGACAGGCGCATGTCGCCAAGGTCGATGGCGATCTGGTCCAGGATATCGCGGGTCTCGTCGGTCAGGCCCAGGATTCTGAGCGTCACCCAGGTCCAGGCGGCATAGCGTACCACGCTGCGCAGGAACCCGTTGACGATCAGTCGCGTCGCCAGCGCGATCAGCAGCCAGGCCAGCGCCAGGCTGGCAAAGATCGCCAGAAGGTAGGAGCGGCTGGGCCATGTCGCTGCCTGCATGATCCAGACCGTCGGCCAGATCATCAGCACGAACATGATCAGCCTTAGCCGCCGATGCAGCATCACCAGCAGCCGAAGCCGCCATTTCGGCCAGCCCTGGCGCGCGCGGATCCAGCCATGCAGGCTCGGGCCGATCAGGCGCGCCAACAGATGCGCGATCAGGAACAGCGCGGCGGCGATGAGGATCTGGTAGGTGTTCCAGGGCCGCAGCAATTGATCCAGAAGAACCTGTGCCTCATGCCAGAGGCTGGTGGCGATCTCTTGCGAGGCTTCGAGTGCGTTTTCTTCCATCGACCGTCAGGATTGCATGCGCGCGACAGGTCAACAAGCCCGCTCTGGACAAAGCGGGGCCAAGACGTTCATTTACCCCCAAACCAGTGGAGGCCATGATGACGACAGCGATGATCACCCATTCCGACTGCCTTTCGCATGTCACCCCGCCGGGGCATCCCGAACAGGTGGCGCGCCTCGAACGGGTGCTGGCGGCGTTGCAGGGGCGCACGCTCGAGCAGATCGAAGCGCCGCTGGGGCGGATCGAGGATGTGCGCCTCTGCCACCCGCAGGACCATATCGACCATATTCGCGCGGCCGAACCCGACGAGGGCATCGCGCAGCTCGATCCCGATACCTGGATGTCGCCCGGCTCGGTCGATGCGGCTCTGCGCGGCGTCGGCGGCGCGCTGGCCGGCGTCGACATGGTGCTGGCGGGCAAGGTCGCCAACGCCTTTCTCGCCACCCGCCCGCCGGGGCATCACGCCGAAACCGCCAGGACGATGGGTTTTTGCCTCTTTGGCACCATCGCCATCGCCGCGCGTCACGCGATGGAGCGCCACGGGCTCAACCGTGTCGCGGTGGTGGATTTCGACGTTCATCATGGCAACGGCACGCAGGACCTTCTGTGGTCCGAGCCGCGCAGCCTTTTCATCTCGTCGCACCAATACCCGCTCTGGCCCGGCTCCGGCCCGGCCAGCGACACCGGCGCGCATGGCAACGTGATCAACCTGCCGCTTGATCCGGGCACCAATGGCGCGACTTTCCGCGCCGCCTACGAGGAGACGGTCTTTCCCGCGCTCGACGCCTTCAAGCCCGAATTGCTGCTGATCTCGGCGGGGTTCGATGCCCATCACGACGACCCGCTGGCGGGCCTGCGCCTGACCGAGGACGATTTCGCCTGGGTCACGGGACGGCTGTGCGACCTTGCCGATACCCATTGCGGCGGGCGCGTGGTGTCGTGCCTTGAAGGGGGCTATGACCTCGATGCGCTGGCCGCCAGCGTGGCGGCCCATGTGGATGTGCTGATCGCGCGCGGCACCTGACGGGGCAGGCGCGCGCGCGGCTCAGGATGCGTGTGTCTCATTCGCTCCAGTCATGGACATGGACGTCGCGTCCGGAATGGCCCTCCATGATCCTGACGGCCACCTCCTCGCGCTCCTTGTCGCGGGTGCGCACCCACATCAGGATGCCGCCATGCTTGATCTGCTCGGCATAGTAATCCTTGTGATGGTGGCCTACGCGACGCGCCAGCAGCGTGCCCAGAACCGCCCCCGGAGAGCCACCGATGGCGATCGCCGCGATGGATGCCGCCAGCGTGCTGGCCGGGGTCAAAAGCGCCGCCATCGCGATATACGAGCCGACGAAAAAGAACCCGCCCGCGATCGCGCCCTCCAGCTCGCCCATCGCCTCCTCCGAGACGAAATGCGCGCGCGGCGCCCTCGGGTCGTCCTCAAGGTCGCGCGATTCCCACCACGCCTTGCCCAGCTTGGCCTCCAGCGCCTCGCGGCTGCCCAGCAGGCTGATATCGCCGTGGTGAAAGCCCACCGCCCGCAGATCGTAGAACGCCGCCTGCTGGGCCTCGAAACTGTCGAATACGCCGACCGCCTCGGGCACGCGGATGACCCTTGCCTTGTCCTGCTTTTCGTCCTTGCCGCTCATGGCTCTCTCCTTTCGCGCTGTTGATATCCGATCATAACGCACCGCCGCGGCCCGTGCAGTGATCCGTATCAATGCACGGCCCGCCAATCGCTCCTGGGCCTTGCCAAGGCTCGACCAAAGTGCAACCCATGCGCAACCCCTCATCCACAAAGGAGCAACGGATGCGTGCCGGTCTGGTCTTGCTGTGCCTCGCCTATGTGCTGAGCCAGTTCTTTCGCGCCTTCCTTGCCGTCCTCGCGCCCCTTCTCGAGCGCGATATCGGCACCGGCCCGGATGTTCTGGCGGTGGCGTCGGGGCTGTGGTTCCTGTCCTTCGCGATCATGCAGCTTCCGGTCGGCTGGGCGCTTGACCGGATCGGGCCGCGGCGCACGGCCTCGGTGCTGCTGCTTCTGGGGGGCGGGGGCGGTGCGCTGCTGTTTGCCCTGGCGCAGGGCGCGCTGCAGGTGCATCTGGCAATGCTGCTGATCGGGGTGGGTTGCTCGCCGGTGCTGATGGCGTCCTATTACATCTTCGCGCGCCAGTTCGCGCCCGCGCGTTTCGCCACGCTGGCGGCGCTGATGCTGGGGGTCGGGTCGCTGGGCAACCTCGTGGCATCCTACCCGATGGCGCTGGCGGCCGAGCTGATGGGCTGGCGCGCGGCGCTGGCCGCGCTGGCGGTGATTTCGGGCGCGGTGGCGTTGGGCATCGCGGCGCTGGTGCGCGATCCCGAACCGGCGGCTGGGGATGCGCGCGGCTCGGTGCTGGACCTTCTGCGGATGCCCGCTCTCTGGGCGATATTTCCCTTGATGTTCGTGGCCTACGCGCCCTCGGCGGCGGTGCGAGGGCTCTGGATCGGGCCATATCTGGGTGATGTCTTCGCGCTCGATACCGGGCAGATCGGGCAGGCGACGCTGGTGATGGGCGTCGCGATGATCTGCGGCACGCTCTGCTATGGCCCGCTCGACCGGATTTTCCGCACCCATAAATGGGTGATCTTCACCGGTAACCTGCTGGCGGCGCTGGCGGCCCTGGGGCTGGCGGCGACGGTGGGGCAGGGGGTGATGCTCTCAGTGGTGCTGGCGGCGGCGCTGGGCTTTTTCGGCGCGTCCTTTCCGGTGATTATCGCCCATGCCCGCAGCTTTTTCCCCGCGCATCTGGCGGGGCGTGGCGTGACGCTCCTGAACCTCTTCGGCATCGCTGGCGCGGGTGTCGCTCAGTTCGTCTCGGGGCCGGTCCATGCGGCGGGGCTGGCCGCGGGCGG
Source organism: uncultured Roseovarius sp. (assembly GCA_964570675.1). Lineage (GTDB taxonomy): Bacteria > Pseudomonadota > Alphaproteobacteria > Rhodobacterales > Rhodobacteraceae > Roseovarius. Next base: position 14,853 of record CAZMZS010000036.1, read on the forward strand.
CGTCAGCGGCGCCTATGTCGCGCTGTTTGCGTTTTTCGGCGTTGTTCACCTTGGCGGCGTGCTTATATACCTCGCCAGCCGCGACAGCGTGCTCTGACGCGGCCCCTTTCATCCGGATGCGCATCGGTATATGACGCCGCTTCCGAAACCTCTCATGATCTGGAGATTGAAAAATGGGGTACAAGGTCGTCGTCGTGGGCGCCACGGGCAATGTGGGCCGCGAAATGCTGAACATCCTGGCCGAGCGCCAGTTCCCGGTGGACGAGATCGCCGTGCTGGCGTCTCGCCGCTCGCTGGGAACCGAGGTGAGCTTTGGCGACAAGACCCTCAAGACCCAGGATCTGGATGCGTTCGACTTTACCGGCTGGGACATCGCGCTGTTCGCCATCGGCTCGGACGCCACCAAGACCTATGCGCCCAAGGCCGCCGCCACGGGCTGCGTGGTGATCGACAACTCGTCGCTCTATCGCTACGATCCCGACGTGCCGCTGGTGGTCCCCGAGGTGAACCCCGAGGCCGTTGACGGCTATTCCAAGAAGAACATCATCGCCAACCCCAATTGCTCGACCGCGCAGATGGTGGTGGCCCTGAAGCCCCTGCATGACCGCGCCCATATCAAGCGGGTGGTGGTCAGCACCTACCAGTCCGTTTCGGGCTCGGGCAAGGACGGCATCGACGAACTTTGGGATCAGACCAAGGCGGTTTACAACCCCACCGACGATGTGCCGCCCAAGGTCTACCCCAAGCAGATCGCCTTCAACGTGATCCCTCATATCGACGTCTTCCTCGAGGATGGCTCGACCAAGGAAGAATGGAAGATGGTCGCCGAAACCAAGAAGATCGTCGATGACGTGATCAAGGTCAGCGCGACCTGCGTGCGCGTGCCGGTCTTTGTCGGCCACGCCGAATCGATCAATATCGAGTTCGAGGAATTCCTCGACGAGGACGAGGCCCGCGACATCCTGCGCTCGGCGCCGGGGATCATGGTGATCGACAAACGCGAGGACGGCGGCTACGTCACACCGGTCGAATGCGTCGGCGATTTCGCCACCTTCATCAGCCGTATCCGTCAGGACAGCACTATCGAGAACGGCCTGAACCTGTGGTGCGTCAGCGACAACCTGCGCAAGGGCGCGGCCCTGAACGCGGTTCAGATCGCCGAGACACTGGGCAACCGGGTGCTCAAGAAAGGCTGATCCGCTTCGTCCGGTCCGTCCGGTTCGATCAACACGGTTTCGGGCGTCCCTTCGGGGGCGCCCGTTTCGTCGGGGGCAAGGTGGCGTTCGGTCAGCCATGCATGCGGGTGCCCCGGAAAGGGCGCGCGCAACCGGCGCATCAGGCGCGCATAGCTGAACCCCAGCTCGGAAGCCTTGCAGATGCGCCGCTCACCCGGCCAGTCATGCAGTGCCAGCCCGCCGCCCGCGGCGCGCAGGATATAGCCCTTGGCGCAAAGCCGCGCCTGCAGGTCGCCCCAATCCGCCGCGTCGGCCAGGTCCGGAGCGAGGCGCGCGCGCAAGGGCGCGACAAGCCGCTCATCCGCCCTGACAGGCGGTTTCGCATGGGCGCGGGAAATCTCGCGCGCCAGCAGGTCGCGCACCAATTGGCCCACCGTCACATCACGCGCCCGCGCGATTTGGCTGGCTGCGCGCAGCATGTCGGTATGCATCTTCATTTCGATCCGTTCCTGCATCATGGCGCCATTCTGCCCGTCGATGGTTAGCAAAGCGTGAATCCGCGCGGTCAGGCAAACCGGCCTTGCCTTTGGCGCCGACACGGGGGGATAGTCGCCCCGACCCTTGCTAAGGAGATGCCCCGATGCGCGCCCTCGCCTGTCTTCTCGTCCTCGCCCCCGTTGCCCCCGCCGCCCTCTGGGCCGAGGATATACCCATCACCAGCCAGGTCGCCGCCGTGACCCTTTATCCGCAAGGCGGCAGCGTCATCCGCGAGGCCAGCTTCAGCGCACCCGCCGGTCAGCATCGCCTGATCCTGGCTGACTTGCCCGACTCCACGCCACTGGCCTCGGTGCGGGTCTCGGTCGATGGCGCGGTGATGGGCGGGGTGGCGCTGCGCAACGATTACGTTCCGCCGCGCGACGACAAGGCCGATGCCGCGCTCGATGCCGCCCGCGCGCAGGTGGAGCAGCTTGAAGAGGCGCTGCGCGGCGGCGAGTCCGGGGTCGCCCGGATCGAACTGGAACAACAGGCGGCGCAGTCGCGCGTCGCTTTCCTCGAACAGCTCGGGCAGGGCGAGTCCGTTGCCGGGATGGACACCGCCGCCCTGCGCGACCTTGCGGCGATGATCGGCCAGGAAACCCTTGCCGCGCGGCAGGCCGCTCTTGATGCCGGGCTGCGGGCCGATGCCGCCGACCGCGCATTGAAGGACCTGCGCGACGATCTTGCCAAGGCCCGCGAGGCCCTGCGCGCGCTTGTGCCCCAGGACACGCCGCGCGCAATGCTGGCCGTCTCGGTCGATGCCGGCAGCGCCACCCAGGGCCGCGTCACGGTCAGCTACACGATTGACCGAGCAGGCTGGCAGCCGGTCTATGACCTCAAGCTCGCCCGCGCCGACGGGCAACTGAGCATCGCGCGCGGCGCCTTCATCCAACAGTCCACCGGCGAGAACTGGCGCGACGTGGCGCTGTCGCTCTCGACCCTTCGCCCCTCGGAGCAGACCACGCCCGGCGAGATCCGGCCCTGGCTGCGCCGCATCCACGACCCCGAAGAGATCCGGCCCAAGACGCTGATGCGCGGCGCCGCCGACGGTGTCGCTGAATTCGCAGCCCCGATGGCCCAAGCCGCCCCGGTGGTGCAAGAGGCCCAGGCGCGCTTTGACGGGCTCTCGGTCAGCTATGACACTCCCGGCGCGGTTTCGGTCGCTTCGGGCGCAGACCGGCTGCGCATCGCGCTTGGAACGCTCGACATAGCGGCCGAAACCGTGGCGCGCGCGGTGCCGCTGATGGATGACCGTGCCTTCCTGATGGCCAGCTTCACCAATGCGAGCGACGAGGTGATCCTGCCCACGGGCGAGGCGCGCTTTTACCTGGATGGGCGTTTCACCGGCCAGCGCCCGATCGACCTCATCCCGGCGGGCGGCGAGGCCGAACTGTCCTTCGGCCCGATCGACGGGCTGCGCCTCAGCCGCATCGTCGAACAACGCTCCGAGGGCGAACGCGGCATCATCACCCGCTCAAACGGGCAGCAGGAGCGTGTGCGCATCGAGGTCGAGAACCTGACCGGCGAATCCTGGCCCCTTCGCCTGCTTGACCGCGTGCCCTATTCGGAACAGGACGCGCTTGAAATCGACTGGACGGCCACACCCGCCCCCGACACCACCGACGCCGAGGACAAGCGCGGCGTGATGGCCTGGTCCTTCGACCTTGCCGCCGGGCAAAGCCGTGCGATCACGCTTGATTATTCGCTGGAATGGCCGAAGGACAAAATCCTGCGGTAACGGGCGCGCGCCGCCGCACGCAGCGCCGCCGCGTCAGATCGGCACGAACCTTTCGGTCGAGGGATCGTATTGCTCGACCCCGCCCTCGCCGATCTCGTGCCACAAGCCATGCAGGGTCAGCGTGCCCGCCTCGATCGCGTCGGTCACGAACGGGAAGGTCATGAGGTTTTCCAGCGAGATCAGGACCGCCTGCCGTTCCAGCGCGCCACGGCGCTGATCTTCGTCGGCAATGTCCTGCACCCGCTCATAGCCGGGGCGCAGGATATCCATCCAGCGGCCCACGAAGCTGGATTTCTCCTCGAGTGCGGGCGCCTTGCCTGAACACATGTCCATGCACCCCTGCACACCGCCGCAATTGGAATGGCCCATCACGATCACATGCGCCACCTTGAGCGCCGTCACCGCGTATTCCAGCGCGGCCGAGGTGCCGTGCTGATTGCCGTCGGGTTTATAGGGCGGCACCAGGTTGGCGATATTGCGATGGATGAAGAACTCGCCCTGATCGGCCCCGAAGATCGAGGTGACGTGAACGCGGCTGTCGCAGCACGAGATCATCATCGCACGCGGATGCTGCCCTTCCTGTGCAAGCCGGCGGTACCAGGCCTGGTTATCGGCATAGGCGGTGGCCTTCCAGCCGTGATAGCGGTGCACCAGATAGGTCGGCAGCGGGCGTGCTTGTTTCATAGTATCCCTTGGCGATCTTATGTTCAGCAGCCTTTGATAGAGGGAATTCGTCGCGAATTCGAGAGAGAATATCATTCTTCGCAATCATTTGGGAACCTTCTTGCGCGACAGTTCGCCCACTGCATGTGGGGCTTTTGAAGACCGGGGTGAGAACGTGGAACAGGTGACATTGCTCAAACAGACGGAATCCGTACGCCTGGATGGCACGCGGCTTGATGACCTCGTGGCGCAGCTTGGCCCCTCGGGGGCCGAGAACGTGGTTTGCCGCGCGCTCGAGGAAGTGGCCGTGCGCCTCGCGCATGCCGAACGCTGCCACCGCGAAGGGCGGTTCGAGGACATGCGCCGCGCGGTGCGCAGCCTGATCGCGATCTCGGGTCAGATCGGGATGCATGCGCTGGCGCGGGTCGCTGGTGACGTGGTCGCCTGCGTCGATAATGGCGATCACACCGCGCTGGCCGCGACGCTGGCGCGGCTTTTGCGTGTGGGCGAGGCATGTCTTGGCGAATTATGCGACAGCCGCGACGTCACGATCTGACGGCCCCCGCCATTTGATCGCTTGCAGGTGCTGTCAGGGCGGCTAGGCTGGGCGGGTGAAACCCCGAACCCAAGGGAGCGCGCCTCATGGACCTGACTTTCGCCCCCGCCGATGCGGCGGCCATTCCGCTGCATGTCGTCGCGCAAGATGCGCTTGACGCCTTTTGCGATGCACAGCCGGAAAAGGTGGCCCGCTGGCTGCGCGCCACCGGCTTTAACGGCGCTCTGGGCAGCGTCGCTCTGGTGCCTGATGATGCAGGCGGGATCGCCATGGCGCTGGCCGGTGACGGCACCGCGCAGACCCGTGCGCGCGGGCGCTTTCACCTGGCGGGCGCGGCGGCGCTTCTGCCCGAAGGGGTCTATGCGCTGCATGGCCTTGCGCCGGAACGCGCCGCGACCGAATCGCTGGGCTGGCTCATGTCGCAATACAGCTTTGACCATTACCGCGAACAGAAACACACCACGGCGCGGCTGATCGCGCCCGAAGGCGTCGATGCGGCGCGCCTTGAAGCCATCGCCGCGGGCGAGGCCCTGACCCGCGACCTGATCAATGTCCCGGCCTCGGATATGGGGCCCGCCGATCTTGAGGGGTCCTGTGCCACGCTGGCCACCCGCCACGGCGCGTCGATCGAAGTGATCCGGGGCGAGGCCCTGCTGGAACAGAACTTTCCGCTGATCCACACGGTCGGGCGCGCCGCCGCGCAGGCGCCGCGCCTCATCGACATGCGCTGGGGCGACAGCGGCCCGACACTGACGCTGGTGGGCAAGGGGGTCTGTTTCGACACGGGCGGCCTTAACCTCAAGCCCGCCTCGGGCATGGGGGTGATGAAAAAGGACATGGGCGGCGCGGCCACGGTGCTGGGGCTGGCGCAGATGATCATGGCGCTGGACCTGCCCTTGCGGCTGCGGGTGCTGATTCCGGCGGTCGAAAATTCCGTAGCCGGCAACGCCTTTCGCCCCGGTGACATCCTGACAGCGCGCAACGGGCTCAGCATCGAGATCAACAACACCGACGCCGAAGGGCGGCTGGTGCTGGCCGATGCGCTGGCGCTGGGCGCCGAGGACGACCCCGACCTGATGGTGTCGATGGCCACTCTCACGGGCGCGGCGCGGGTCGCCGTGGGGCCGGACCTTTCACCCTATTACACCGATGACGCGGCGCTGGCCGGGCTGCTCGACGCGGCGGCCGAGGTCGCCGCCGATCCGGTCTGGCGGATGCCCTTTCACACGCCCTACGAGTCGATGATCGAGCCGGGCATCGCCGATCTCGACAACGCGCCCAAGGGCGGTTTCGCCGGGTCGATCACCGCCGCCTTGTTCCTGCGCCGCTTCGCGGGGCAGGCGCGTTATGCCCATTTTGACATCTATGGCTGGAACCCGGCCACCGCGCCAGCGCGGCCCAAGGGCGGCACCGGCATGGGCGCGCGCGCCCTGCTCGAAGCGCTGCCCGGGGCGCTTGCACTATGAGTGACCGGCGCCTGACACCGGCCAATGCACGCGTCGCGCATGAATCCCTGCGCGGCCTTGTCGATGCGCCGCGCTACGCCGAGGGCCAGACCCGGCTGATCGGCGTGCCCGTCGCCGACCTTATGGACGCGCCCGACGGGCGGCGCGCGCGGCAGATGCAGATGGGCGAAAGCGTCAATGTTCTGGACACCCATCAAGGCTGGTCCTTCGTGCAGGCCACGCGTGACGATTACGTCGGCTACCTGCGCGACGAGCATGTGAGCGAGGGCGCCGCGCCCACCCATATGGTCGGTGCGCGCGCCACGCATGTCTATTCCGAGCCCGATTTCAAATCGCCCGAGCGTGCGTTTCTGGGTCATGGCGCGCGCCTGCATGTGCTGGATGAGGCGGGCCGTTTCGCGCGCACGCCGCAAGGCTTCGTGCCCGCGGCGCATCTGTCGCCGCTTGATGAGGTGGCGGGCGATCCCGTGGACGTGGCGGCGCTTTATCTGGGTACGCCCTATCTCTGGGGTGGCAATTCGGCGCTTGGCATCGACTGTTCGGGGCTGGTGCAGGCGGCCTGCCTTGCCTGCGGCATTGCCTGTCCGGGCGACAGCGACATGCAGGCCGAGTCGCTTGGCGTGGCGCTGCCCGACGGAAGCGCACCGCGCCGTGGCGACCTCATGTTCTGGAAAGGCCATGTGGGCTGGCTCAGTGCGCCCGACATGCTGCTGCACGCCAATGTCCATCACATGGCCGTCGCGCATGAGCCGCTGGCCCGCGCCATCACGCGGATCGAGGTCCAGGGCGACGGACCCGTGACCGCGCATAAACGACTGGAGGGATGATCCCATGTCCGATAGCTTCTTTCACCCGGTTTCGGGGTTCGATCTGCCGCGCTTTGCGGGTGTGCCCACCTTCATGCGCCTGCCCCATGTGCCCCCGTCCCATGAACGTTTCGGGGATGTGGATATCGGCTTGATCGGCGTGCCCTGGGACGGGGGCACCACCAACCGCCCCGGCCCGCGCCACGGCCCACGCCAGCTGCGCGACGCCTCGACCATGATCCGCGCCCAGCACCAGGCCAGCGGCATCCGCCCCTTCGAGGCGCTCAACTGCGCCGATCTGGGCGATGTCGGGCCGAACCCCGCCGACATCATCGATTCCATGACCCGGATCACCGAATTCTACGACAGGGTGAAAGCCGCCGGGATCACCCCGATGACCGCCGGGGGCGACCATTTGACGACCCTGCCGGTTCTGCGCGCGCTGGCGCGTGAGGCGCCGCTGGGCATGGTCCATTTCGACAGCCATACCGATTTGTTCCACTCCTATTTCGGGGGCACGATGTATACTCACGGCACCCCCTTCCGGCGCGCCGTGGAAGAGGGGCTTCTGGATCCCAAGCGGGTGGTGCAGATCGGCATTCGCGGCACGATGTATGACTCCGAAGACCGCGATTTCGCCCGCGCCGAGGGCATCCGCCTGATCGAGATCGAGGAATTCCACGCCCGTGGCGTCGCCGATGTGATGCAGGAGGCCCGCGCCATCGCCGGCGAGGGCGCGACCTATGTGAGCTATGACATCGACTTCGTCGACCCCACCTTCGCGCCCGGCACCGGCACCCCCGAGGTCGGCGGACCGAACAGCTGGCAGGCGCTGCAGGTTTGCCGCGAACTCGCCGGGCTCGATATCGTCGGCGCCGACATGGTCGAGGTCTCGCCCCCCTTCGACGCGTCGGGCGGCACTGCCTTTCTGGGCGTGTCGATCATGTTCGAGCTTTTATGCGTGATGACCGAAAGTGCGGCGAACCGCTGAGCGCGC
>CAZMZS010000037.1:0-22570 GCA_964570675.1 uncultured Roseovarius sp.
GCGGCGCGATATAAAGGTCCAGCGCCTTGAACCAGCGCGACACGTCCCAATGCGGATCCTCGGGCAGGAACAAAAAGCGATCCTCCAGCCCCGCCGCCTTGACCTTTTCGACCAGACCGGCGTGGAAGTCGCGGAAACCATCGGTCACGCCGCCCATCATCACCGCCACCGCATCCGGGCGCTTGGGCAGCAAGCGCAGCATCATGTCGGTGAAAAGGTCGTTGCCCTTCTGCGGGCGGATGCGTCCGAAACAGCCCACCAGCAGCTTCTCCTGCGGCAGGCCCAGTTCGGCGCGCAGCGCGCCCTTGTCGGCGACCGGCGCAAAGCGTGCGACGTCGATGCCGTGATGGATCACCTGCGCATCGACCTCCAGAAAAGAGGCCGAGCGCGCCGAGGTCGCCACCACGTGATCCATCTGCCGGATCATCCATTTGGTCAGCTTCTTGTGATCGCGCTGCGCGGCCGAGGTGAAGACCAGCTTCAGATCCTTGCGCAGCAGGCGTTTGAGCGCGATGCCCGCCAGCATCTCGTTGTTGCGCCGCGCGTGCCAGACCCGGCGGCGGCGGCTCATGGTGGGCAGGCTGGCACTGGGGATCTGCGGGATTTCGGGCGGGATATTCGGCCCCGCCGTGGCGATGCGCATCGTTTCCGCCTGGATCGGCACAAGGCGGAACACGGTCGATGTCACGCCCGACATGCGCGCCTTGAAATTCGGGGCGATCACGTCGATGGCGTCGGCTGGATGGGGCATGGCGCGGGCCTTGGCTGATGAACCTTTTGCGGCTCTTACACCGGATCCATGAGCGCCGAAAGGTCCAGCGCCAGCGCATCGAGCGCGTCTTCCTGCGCATGGGCAAATGTCTGGATCCGCGCGCGTGCCGCCTCCAGCGCGCCGGGATCGGCCAACAGCTCTGTCACGGCCTTCGCGAGAGTTGTTTCATCGGTGACCTCGGTGCTGGCGCCAGCGGCGCGCAGCTCGGCATAGGTGTCGGCGAAATTGGCGTGAAGCGGGCCGTGAATAAGCGCCGATCCGGCATGGGCGGGTTCATAAGGGTTATGCCCGCCCACCGGCACGAAGGAGCCACAAAGGCAGGTGATGGGCGACAGGCGATACCAGAGCCCGGTCTCGCCCAGCGTATCGGCGAGGTAAACTTGTGTGCGCCCGTCGGGCAGAGCGCCCGATGCGCGGCATATCCCGCAAAGCCCGGCGCGGGCGAGTAGCGTGTCGATATCCGCGGTGCGTTCAGGGTGGCGCGGCACGAGGATCAGCAAGAGATCGGGCCATTGTTCCATCAGGCGCGCATGTGCGGCCAGCATGATCTCGTCCTCGCCCGGATGGGTGGAACTGGCAAGCCAGACGGGCCGCCCGTCCAGTGCCGCCTGCATCTTCCCCAGGGCCCCCGCGTCATGAGGCAATGGCCCGGAAAGCGACTTCAGATTACGCCCGGCGCGGGCATGGGCCAGCCCCAGATCGTGCAGGTTGGTCTCGGTGCGGCGGTCCTGACAATGGATCAGCGAAAACATCCCCAACAGATGCCGCGCAGTCCGGCCAAAGCGTTTCCAGCCGCGCATCGAGCGATCCGAGATTCGCGCGTTCAAAAGCGCCATCGGCACCCCGGCGGCATGTGTCATGCCCAGCATCTGCGGCCAGAACTCGCTTTCGACAAAGATCGCCAGATCAGGGCGCCAGTGGTCCAGGAACCGCCCCACGGCGGCACGGCTGTCAAGCGGCGCGAATTGGTGCTGGCAGCGCGACGGCAGGCGGTCGGCCAGCACCTTGCCGGATGTGGCGGTGCCCGACGTGATCAGGAAATTCCAGTTGGCATCGGTCTGCCCCATATGCTCGATCAGGCGCAGCACCGAGAGGCTTTCGCCGACGCTCGCGGCGTGAAACCAGATCAGCTGACCGTCAGGGCGCGCAGCGGTGGCATGGCCCATGCGTTCGCGCAGCCGCGCGCGTTCGGTGCCATGCGCCAGAAGTTTGGCGCGCACCCGCCAATAGGCAACGGGGGCCAGAAGATTGGCTGTAACCGTATAAAGATGCAGGGGAAGCGGCCGCCAGCCCATCCGCGCGTCAGCCGCCGGTATGGCTCATGTGGCGGGTCACGCGCCCGTCCACGGTCTGGCGCGAATAATCGAAATCATGGCCCTTGGGCTTGCGCGCGATGGCGTCGCGGATGGCGTCTTCGAGCGGTGCATCGCTGGCGGGGTTGTTGCGCAGCGGGGCACGCAGGTCGGCCATGTCTTCCTGACCGAGGCACATGTAAAGTTCGCCCGTGCATGTAAGGCGCACGCGGTTGCAGCTTTCGCAGAAATTATGGGTCAGCGGGGTGATGAACCCGATCTTCTGGCCGGTTTCTTCCAGCCGGACATAGCGCGCGGGGCCGCCGCTGCGCTCGCTGAGGTCGGTCAGGGTGTAATGCTGCGACAGCTCGGCGCGCAGATCGCTCAGTTTCCAGTATTGGCCGAGGCGGTCCTCGTTGCCGATATCGCCCATCGGCATCACCTCGATGAAGGTGAGGTCCATGTCGCGGCTCTTGCACCACTCGATCAGGGTGAACAGCTCGTCCTCGTTGAAGCCCTTGAGCGCCACGGTGTTGATCTTGACCCGCATCCCCGCGCGCTGCGCGGCGTCGATCCCCTTGATGACCTGAGGCAGGCGGCCCCAGCGGGTGATGTCGGCGAATTTCTGTTCATCCAGCGTGTCGAGCGAGATATTGACCCGCCGCACGCCGGCGGCGAAAAGATCGTCGGCGAAGCGTTCAAGCTGGCTGCCATTGGTGGTCAGGGTCAATTCGCGCAGATCGCCCGATTCAAGGTGGCGCGTCATCGACCGGAAGAAGGTCATGATCCCCTTGCGCACCAGTGGTTCACCGCCGGTGATGCGCAGTTTCTCCACCCCGAGGCGCACGAAGGTCGAACACATCCGGTCCAACTCCTCGAGCGTGAGCAGCTCTTTCTTGGGCAGGAAGGTCATGTTCTCGGACATGCAATAGACGCAGCGGAAATCGCAGCGGTCCGTCACGGAGACGCGCAGGTAGGAAATCGCGCGCTGAAAGGGGTCGATCAATGGTGCAGTCATATGCGGAAACTAGGTGTTGGCGCGGGGTTGGGCAACCCTGATCTTGAGGATTGAAGGGTGCGGGTGGCACAGGTAAGCTGTTGGCATGAGAGTGATCCTTTGCAGCGCAGCCTTGGGACTCGTGCTTTCCGGCTGTGCCCAGATTGATGGATTTCTGGGCCGCTCCGGCGGCGCGGAGGGGCCTCAGTCCGCTGCGCCCGCACCCGGCCAGACCCATCCCGCCGCCCGCCCCGGCGCGGTCGCGCCGCCAAGCGGCGCGAGGACCGCCGAGGATTTCGATACCGCGTCCGAAGAGCAGCGTTCGGCTGCCAGGGCTGGGGCGCAGGCGGGGAATGGGGTGGTCGATCTGGGGATGACCATCGCGTCGCTCGGGGCGCCGGGGGAGCCGGGGTTCTGGCTCAAGACGCCGCTGGTCGATGCGCCTGCCAAGGGTCGGGTGGACTATCCGGCGAAGGGCACATCGGCGGCGGTGGACCTTATTCCATTGGACGCCGCGCGCGGTGCGGGCAGCCAGATGTCGCTGTCGGCGATGCGGTTGATCGAGGCGGATCTGACCGGGTTGCCCGAACTCAGGGTGTTTCGCCTGAGCGAGTGATAGCGGGCAAAAGGCGGCTCTGTGTCACGTCGGTATCGCGTCGGTATCACGTCGGTCTGGGCACCGACGCGGCGCGGGCCTATTCCACCGTGACCGATTTCGCCAGATTGCGCGGCTGGTCCACATCGGTGCCCTTGGCGACCGCCGTGTGATAGGCCAGCAACTGGGCGGGAATGGCATAGAGAAGCGGGGTCAGGACCGGGTCGACCTCGGGCATGACCAGCAATTGCCACGTGCCCTCGTCGGCAACGGCGGCGCCGGCATGATCGGTGATCAGCATGACCTTTCCGCCGCGTGCCATGACCTCCTGCATGTTGGAGACGGTCTTGTCGAAAAGTGCATCGCGCGGGGCCATGATGACCACCGGCATTTTCTTGTCGATCAGAGCGATGGGGCCGTGCTTGAGTTCACCTGATGCATAAGCTTCGGCGTGTATATAGCTGATTTCCTTAAGTTTAAGCGCGCCCTCAAGGGCCATTGGAAACATCAGCCCGCGCCCCAGGAAAAGCGCGTGGTCATGTTCTGACAGATGCCGCGCGGCGCGTTGCAGCGCCTCGTCCATTTCCAGCGCCTGGCTGATCGCGGCGGGCAGGCCGCGCAGATGCGACAGAAGGTCGGCGACGGCCTCCTCGTCCATTGTGCCGCGCACCCGCGCGGCCTTGATCGCCAGCAGCAAGAGCACCGTCAACTGGCAGGTGAAGCCCTTGGTCGAGGCGACGCCGATCTCGGGGCCGGCGAGGATCGGCAATGCGAGATCGCTTTCGCGGGCGATCGAGCTTTCGTCGACATTGACCACAGAAAGGATCGTTTCGGCCTTGTCGCGGCAATAGCGCAGCGCGGCCAGCGTGTCGGCGGTTTCGCCCGACTGGCTGACGAAAAGCGCGGCGGTGCCTGGGGTGACGGGCGGTTCGCGGTAGCGGAATTCCGAGGCGATATCGACATCGACCGGCAGGCCCGCCAGCTGCTCGAACCAGTATTTGGCGGTGAGGCAGGCATAGTAAGCGGTGCCGCAGGCGACCATGCTCAGCCGCTCGATCCGGTTGAAATCCAGAACGGTGCCGGGCAGGACCACATCGCGCCCGTCCGCCGAAAGGTAATGGCCAAGCGCATCGCCGATGACGGCGGGCTGTTCGGCGACCTCCTTGGACATGAAGTGCTTGTGACCGGCCTTGTCCACACGCGCATTACTGAGCCGGATGGTCTTGACCGGGCGCTCCACGACCGCGCCGTCGATATCGGTAATGGTGAGGCTGTCACGTGTCACGACGGCGATGTCGCCTTCCTCGAGATAGGTGACCCGGTCGGTCATCGTGGCGAGCGCGATGGCGTCCGAACCCACGAACATCTCGCCCGCGCCGTGGCCGACGGCCAGCGGGCTGCCCTTGCGGGCGGCGATCATGAGGTCGGGTTCACCGTCAAACAGGAAGAGAAGCGCATAGGCGCCTTCGAGCCGTTCGATGGTGCGGCGCGCGGCCTCCTCGGGGGCAAGCCCCTGTTCGAGGTGATGGCGGGTCAAGAGCGCGACGGTTTCGGTGTCGGTGTCGGTCTCGTGGGCGAAGCCCTTCTGCGCAAGATCGGCGCGCAGTTCGCGGTAATTCTCGATGATGCCGTTATGCACGACGGCCACGGGACCGGCGCGGTGCGGGTGGGTATTGGACAGGGTCGGTGCGCCATGTGTGGCCCAGCGTGTGTGGCCGATCCCGGCCTTGCCGGCCAGAGGTTCATGCACCAGAAGATCCGAGAGGTTCACGAGCTTGCCGACGGCGCGGCGGCGGTCCAGCCGGCCTTCGTTCAGCGTGGCGATCCCGGCGCTGTCATAGCCGCGATATTCCAGCCGCCTGAGCGCTTCGACAAGTGTGGGGGCGACTTCGTGAAGCCCGAGGATACCTACGATTCCGCACATTATGTTGACCCTTTGTCGCGTTTGGCCTTGGTGGCCTTCAGCATTTCAAACAATTTCCGCGCCATGCCGGGTTTGACCACCTGTGCGCCACGGGCGATCGCCAGAGCGCCCTCGGGCACGTTGCGGGTGATGACCGAGCCCGAGGCGGTCATCGCATCGTCGCCGATGGTGACGGGCGCGATCAGCATGGTATTCGAGCCGACAAAGACGTTCTGGCCGATCTCGGTATGGTGTTTCATCACGCCATCGTAGTTGCAGGTGATGGTGCCCGCGCCGATATTGGTGCCGCTGCCCAGATGGGCATCGCCGATATAGCTGAGGTGGTTGACCTTGGCGCCCGCGTCGATGACGGCGTTCTTGATTTCGACGAAATTGCCGATGCGGGTATCCTCGGACAGTTCGGCGCCGGGGCGCAGACGGGCATAGGGGCCGACAATAGCGCCGCGCGAAACATGACAGCCTTCGAGATGCGAAAACGCCCGGATTCGCGCGCCGGATTCGATGGTGACGCCGGGGGCGAACACGACATTCTGTTCGATCAGCGTGTCGCGCCCGATCACCGTGTCATGGGCGAAATGCACGGTTTCGGGGGCGATGAGCGTGACGCCATCCGCAAGCGCGGCGGTGCGGGCGCGTGTCTGAAAGGCGGCTTCGGCGGCGGCCAGTTCGGCGCGTGAATTGACGCCCAGCGTTTCGGCCTCGTCACAGGCGATGGCGGTTGTGGAAAGGCCGCGGGCACGGGCCAGGGCGGCGATGTCAGTGAGGTAGTATTCGCCGCTGGCATTGTCGTTGCCGACCTCGCCGATGAGGTCGAACAGCAGGCGAGCGGGGGCGGCGATGACCCCGGAATTGCAGAAGGTGATAGCGCGTTCCGCTTCGGTTGCATCCTTGAATTCTACAATTTCATCAAGGGTTTCTCCGCTCATCTTCAAGCGGCCATAGCGGCCCGGATCCGCCGCTTCGAAACCGAGGACCACAAGGTCATGACTGGCGCGCGCCGCAGCCATCCGCGCGAGCGTCTCGGGGCTGATGAAGGGTGTGTCGCCGTAGAGCACGAAGGCGTCGCCGTCGAAATCCGCGAGCAGCGGCGCGGCCTGGGCGACCGCATGGGCGGTGCCCTTCTGTTCGGATTGAAGGGCGAGCGAGACGTCCTCGTCATGAGCGCGCGCGGCGGCTTCGACGGCCTTGGCGCCATGGCCGGCCACGATCACCACCCGTTCGGGCGAAAGCGCCGCGCCTGCCTTCATCGCATGCACCAGAAGGGGCGCGCCCGCGACCTCGTGCAGCACCTTGGGCAGGTCCGAGTTCATGCGTGTTCCCTGGCCGGCGGCAAGGAGGATCAGGGCTGTGTTCATGCGGTTTCTCTTTGTATTCCAGTGGCGTCCGTTTTATCCGGTTGCCCGTGCTGTGCAAGGTCGCAGCGCATCAAAGAAGATTGCGGTTTGTGTCAGCCATGCGCGGATTGATGCGCATGGGCGGCAGGAAAGGGGTTTGGCGTGCGCACGGTTGTATTCGATCTGGACGGGACATTGGCGGATACCAGCGCCGATCTCATTGCCGCGGCCAATGCCTGTTTCAGGGTGATGGGTGCGGGCGATCAGCTGGACCCGTTGAAGGATGCGGGCACGGCGTTCCGGGGCGGGCGCGCGATGCTCAAGCTGGGGTTCACGCGGATGGGGCTGGCCGAGGACGAGGCCGAGATTGAGCGGCAATACCCGCTGTTGTTGCAGGCCTATGAGGATGCCATCGACACGCATACCACGCTTTACCCCGGCGCGCTTGACGCGGTCGAGGGCCTGAGGGGCGCGGGCTACAAGGTGGCGATCTGCACCAACAAACCCGAGGCGCTGGCACGGCTGTTGATGACGCGGCTGGGGGCGCTCGATGCCTTTGGCGCGCTGATCGGGGCGGATACGTTGCCGGTGCGCAAGCCCGATCCCGAGACCCTGCGCGAGGCCGTGCGCAGGGCCGGGGGCGATCCGGCGCGCTGCCTGCTGGTGGGCGACACGGTGACCGACCGCGAGACGTCGCGCGCGGCGGGGGTGCCTTCGGTATTGGTGACGTTCGGACCCGATGGCGAAGGGGTGGCGGCGTTGTCGCCCGAGGCGCTGATCGGCCATTACGGCGAGCTGTCGGACGTGGTGCGCCGGTTGATCGGCTGAAGGGCGCCACGGTTTTCGGGACGCATGGATCGGGTTTGCGGTTTTTGCGAAAAGAGGCCGTGCGGGGGGCGCAAGCCCATTGACCGGCCGTGCGAAGCGCCGCAAAAAGAATGCCATGACGGAGATATTCAAAGGCAGTTTCACCCAGCAGGAGCCGATCCCCGAAGAGGGGATCGCGGCGGCGCTGGAGGTCATGCGCAGCGGGCGGTTGCACCGCTATAATCTTGGCCCCGGTGAGGTTGGCGAGACTGCGTTGCTGGAGCAGGAATTCGCCGCCTATACCGGCGCGCAATATGCGCTGGCGGTGGCCTCGGGGGGCTATGCGCTGGCCTGTGCGCTGCGCGCGGTGGGGGTGCGGGCGGGTGACCGCGTGCTGACCAATGCCTTTACGCTGGCGCCGGTGCCGGGCGCGATTGCGAGCGTGGGCGCGGTGCCGGTCTTCGTCGGAGTGAGCGAGGCGCTGACCATCGACCTTGACGATCTGGAGGCCAAGGCGGATCGCGCTGATGTGCTGATGCTGAGCCATATGCGCGGGCATCTGTGCGACATGGAGCGCCTGATGGCGATCTGCGAGGCGGGTGGGATCACCGTGATCGAGGATTGCGCGCACACGATGGGCGCGGCCTGGAAGGGGCGGGCCTCGGGCAGGTGGGGCAAGGTCGGGTGCTATTCCACGCAGACCTACAAACACATGAATTCGGGCGAGGGCGGTTTGCTGGTCACGGATGATGACGAGATCGCCGCGCGGGCCACGATCTTGTCGGGCTCCTACATGCTGTATGGGCGCAACGGCACGGTGCCGCCGGAGGCGGTCTTCGAGCGGGTGAAATACGAAACGCCCAATGTTTCCGGGCGGATGGACCATTTGCGCGCTGCCATTTTGCGCCCGCAGCTGGCGCTGCTGGACGCGCAATGCGCCGCCTGGAACGCGCGTTACCGGGTGGTCGAGGAGGGCCTGCGGGGCACGCCGGGATTGCGCGTGGTGGAGCGCCCCGAGGACGAGACCTATGTGGGCTCGTCGATCCAGTTTCTGCTGCTGGACTGGGGGGATAGCGCGATTGGCGAGGTGATCGCGCGCTGCCTCAAGCGCGGGGTGGAACTGAAGTGGTTCGGAGGGGCCGAACCCGTGGGCTTTACCAGCCGGTATGACAGCTGGCGCTATGCCCCGCATGAGCGGATGCCGGCATCCGACAGGGTGTTGCGCAGCATTCTGGACATGCGCCTGCCGCTGACCTTCAGCCTTGAGGATTGCGACCTGATCGCCCGGATCATACGGGCGGAGGTGGGCGCGGTCTGGCAGGGCGACGGCGCCACCTGAGCGTTCAGCAAGGTTAAGAAACCGTGAATGGCGGCGTGCGGCGAAAGCCGGGCGCGGCGCTGGAATCACTTGTTAACAAGGCAAATCCGCTGAAATCCGCCGATCGGTACCGCGCCGGTATCACGTCGGTATGGCGTCGGTATTCTGTCCGCAGAACCAGCGCGCCCCGAGCCGGTTAACGCCGCGCGCGCCACCGGCGTTAACGCGGGATTGACCGGCGCGAGCAGATGTGGCTATAAATGAACAAGTGTTCAATAAATGCCACCGACGGGAGGAGAGTCGCATGTTCAACGCGGTCATGCAGTTTGATCTGGGCGAAGATGTGAACGCCCTGCGAGAGATGGTGCACCGATGGGCGCAAGAGCGCGTGAAGCCCATGGCGGGCGAGGTTGACGCCTCGAATGTCTTTCCGGCGGCGCTGTGGAAAGAGATGGGGGATCTGGGCCTCTTGGGGATCACGGTGCCCGAGGAACATGGCGGCGCGGGGATGCCCTATCTGGCACATGTGATCGCCATCGAGGAGATCGCGCGGGCCTCGGCCAGTGTCTCGTTGAGCTATGGCGCGCATTCCAATCTCTGCGTCAATCAGATCAAGCTGAACGGCACGGATGCGCAGAAGGCGAAATACCTGCCGGGCCTGATCAGCGGCGACAATGTGGGTGCGCTGGCCATGTCCGAGGCGGGCGCGGGCAGTGACGTGGTGGGCATGAAGCTGCGGGCGGAAAAGCGCAACGATCACTATAAGCTCAATGGCAACAAGTACTGGATCACCAACGGCCCGGATGCCGATACGCTGGTGGTCTATGCCAAGACCGACCCGGAAGCGGGCGCCAAGGGGATCACTGCCTTCGTGATCGAGAAGAGCATGAAGGGATTCACGACCAGCCCGCATTTCGACAAGCTGGGGATGCGCGGCAGCAATACCGCCGAGCTGATTTTCGACGATGTGGAGGTACCCTTCGAGAATGTCCTTGGCGAAGAGGGCAAGGGCGTGCGGGTGCTGATGTCGGGACTCGACTATGAGCGCGTGGTTTTGGCGGGGATCGGCACCGGGATCATGGCGGCCTGTCTTGACGAGATCATGCCCTACATGGCCGAGCGCAAGCAGTTCGGTCAGCCGATCGGGTCGTTCCAGCTGATGCAGGGCAAGATCGCCGACATGTACACGGCGATGAATTCGGCGCGCGCCTATGTCTACGAGGTGGCCAAGGCCTGCGACCGGGGCGATGTCACCCGGCAGGATGCCGCCGCCTGCTGCCTTTATGCCAGCGAACAGGCCATGGTGCAGGCGCATCAGGCGGTGCAGGCGATGGGCGGCGCGGGTTTCCTGGCCGATGCGCCGGTGGCGCGGCTGTTCCGCGATGCCAAGCTGATGGAAATCGGCGCGGGCACATCCGAAATCCGCCGGATGCTGGTGGGACGCGAATTGATGGGTGCGATGGGGTGACACGGGCTGCGATCTTGTCGTTGCTGGCTGCGCTTGGCGCGCCTGCCATCGCGCAGGAGGACGCGGTGGATGCGACGCTGGTCAGGGCATGCCTTGAGGCGGCGCAATCGCGCGAGGGCGCGCCGGACTGCGCAGGCGAGGCGGCCAATGCCTGTCAGGCGCTGCCCGGCGGCGCGACGACCATAGGGATCAGCGAGTGCCTGATGGCGGAAACGCGGGTCTGGGCGCAGTTGATGAACGAGGCGCTTGAGCGTCAGGCCGGGGTGCTTGGCCGCGAGGGCGATGGCGCGCTGGTGGGGCAGTTGCAGGAGACGCAGCGCCATTGGGACGCCTATCGGGATGCGGAATGCGGCTTGCGTCATGGCATCTGGATCGATGGTTCGATTCGCACGATCATCGCGGGCCATTGTCATTTGAAAAAGACCGCCGCAAGGGCGCTGGAGCTGCATCACCTGGGGAGCATGAAATGAGCATTCGCCCGCCCTTGTTGCGCCCCGTGCCCGAGACCTATGCGCAGATGTGCGAGAGGTTTCGCTGGGATATCCCCGAGCGTCTGAACATGGCCGCGCAGGTTTGCGACGACTGGGCGGCGCGCGAGCCCGAACGCGTGGCGATCATCGACCTTACCGGCGCGCGCCGAGAGACCACATATGGCGCGTTGCGGCGCATGGCGGATGGGCTGGCGCTGGAACTGGCCAAGCGGGGTGTGCAGCGCGGCGACAGGGTGGGCGTCTTGCGCAGTCAGGATGCCTGGTGCGCGGCGGCGCATATTGCCATCTGGAAGCTGGGGGCGGTGTCGATCCCGCTGTTCAAGCTGTTTCAGCGCGATGCGCTGGCCTCGCGCGTTGGCGATGCGGGAGCGCGGCTGGTGGTGACGGATCCCGGAGGCGTCGATCTTTTGGCGCCGCTTGAGGGGGTTGGGGCGCTGGTGCCCGAGGCGGTGGATTTGCCCGAGGGCGAATGCCAGGCGGCCGAGACCGGGCCGGAGACCCCGGCGGTTCTGATCTATACCAGTGGCACCACGGGCAGCCCCAAGGGCGCGCTGCATGGCCATCGCATGTTGCTGGGCCATTTGCCGGGCGTCGAGATGAGCCATGATTTCCTGGGTCAGGAGGGCGATTGCCTGTGGACGCCTGCGGACTGGGCCTGGATCGGGGGATTGTTTGACGTGATGATGCCGGGGCTGGCATTGGGCGTGCCGGTGGTGGCGGCGCGGCTGGCGAAATTCACCCCCGATGAATGTCTGCGTGTGCTGCGCGAGGGGGCGGTGCGCAACGTGTTCTTTCCGCCCACGGCGCTCAGGATGCTGAAGGCCGCCGATTGCGCGCTGGAAGGGTTGCGCAGTGTCGCCAGCGGCGGCGAGCCCTTGGGCGCGGAGATGCTGGATTGGGGGCGGCGGGCCTTTGGCGTGACGATCAACGAGTTTTACGGCCAGACCGAGTGCAACATGGTCGCCAGTTCCTGTTCGGCGCTGTTCGCGCCGCGACCGGGATGTATCGGCAAGCCTGCGCCGGGGTTCCGGATCGGGGTGATCGACGCGCAGGGGCACGAGACCGAAGGCGAGGGCGATATCGCGATTCGCCGGGGCGCGGGCAGCATGATGCTGGAATACTGGGACCGGCCCGAGGACACGGCCGCGAAGTTTCGCGGCGATTGGATGGTGACTGGTGACCGGGGCATGTGGGATGGCGCGTTCCTGCGCTTTGCGGGGCGCGAGGATGACGTTATCACCAGTGCGGGCTACCGCATCGGCCCCGCCGAGATCGAGGATTGTCTGCTGACCCATCCGGCGGTGGCGACCGTGGGCGTGGTGGGCAAGCCCGATGCGCTGCGCACCGAGATCGTGAAGGCCTATGTGGTGCTTAAGGAGGGTCATGCGCCGGGCGCGGCGCTGTCGCGGGAATTGCAGGATTTCGTCAAGGGGAGGCTCGCCAGCTATTCCTATCCGCGCGAGGTGGATTTTCTGCCTGCGCTGCCGATGACGGTGACCGGCAAGGTGATCCGGCGCGAGTTGAGGGCGCGCGCGGTGGCGGAAGGGGCGGCGTCATGAGCGGCGCGGACGCTACGAAAAGGGCCGGCGCAATGGCCGGCCCCTTGAAACGATGTGTCGTTCAGCGATCAGAACTTCATCACGTAGGACATGCCGACGACCCAGGGGTCGATCGCGACCTTGCCGATCGGCGCGCCGCCGACGGTGGCGTCGGTTTCGATGTTGATCCAGCGGACATCCGCGCGCAGAGCGGATTTTTCGGTGAGCGCGTAGTCGATACCCGCATGCAGGGCGACGCCCCAGGAATCATCGAGGCTGATCGGCACGCCGGCCAGCGGACCGGTGCCCTTGTCGTCCCAGAAGGTGGTGTAGTTGATACCGACACCGACGAAGGGCGTCAGGCTGGACTTGTTGGTGAAGTGATACTGCAGCGAGATCGTGGGCGGCAGGTGCTTGGTCTTGCCGATCTTGCCGACGCCTGCCAGCTTGATGTCGTGTTCGAACGGCCATGCGGCCAGAACCTCGACACCGATATTGTCGGCGAAGAAATATTCGAACGTCAGGGTCGGGCGGACATTGTCGCCCACGGAAATCTGACCGGCGGTCGTATTGCTGGAGCCGTCGGGCAGCACACCGGCGATACCGATGCCAAAGGTCATGCTGCCTTGTTCCTGAGCCAGCGCCGGAGCGGCTGCCCCGGCGAGGGCGGTTGCGAGCGTGAGTGCGGTGAGTGTCTTCATTGTCTTTCCATTCCTATCCCAGTGCGCCAGACCATGCGCGCGGACCCCGCAGATCACCTTGATTTGGGTCAAGTTCACATGAAGCGCCGCAAGAGCGGCAAAAATGCAACAGCGCGGCGCGCAGCGGATGGCGTCGCGGCGAACGGGGAGGCGACGGCATGAAGCTGGAGTCCAAGGCAATTCCTTCATCGGAGGCGTTCAAGGCCAACCGGGACGGCCATCTGGACGCGCTCGACGTGGTGGCGCGCGCCGCGGCCGAGGCCGCCGCAGGTGGCGGCGATGCGGCACGAGAGCGCCATCTGGCGCGGGGCAAGATGCCGCCGCGCGAGAGGGTGGCGAACCTGCTGGACCCCGGCGCGCCTTTCCTCGAGATCGGCGCTACGGCGGCGCATGGCCTTTATGACGGCGCGGCGCCCTGCGCGGGCGTGATCGCCGGGGTCGGGCGCGTGCAGGGGCAGGAATGCATGGTGGTGTGCAACGACGCCACGGTGAAGGGCGGCACCTATTACCCGATGAGCGTCAAGAAGCATCTGCGCGCCCAGGAGATTGCCGAGGAATGCAACCTGCCCTGCATCTACCTGGTGGACAGTGGCGGGGCGAACCTGCCCAATCAGGACGAGGTCTTTCCCGACCGCGATCATTTCGGGCGCATCTTCTACAATCAGGCGCGCATGTCCGCCAAGGGCATCCCGCAGATCGCCGTGGTCATGGGCTCCTGCACCGCCGGGGGCGCCTATGTGCCCGCGATGTCGGATGTCACGATCATCGTGCGCGACCAGGGGACGATCTTTCTGGCGGGTCCGCCGCTGGTCAAGGCGGCGACCGGCGAGGTCGTGACCGCCGAGGACCTTGGCGGGGGCGATGTGCATACGCGCCTGTCGGGCGTGGCCGATTACCTGGCCGAGGATGACGCCCATGCATTGGCGCTGGCGCGCCGCGCGGTCGGCCATCTGAACCGCACGAAGCCTGCGACGGTGGATTGGGCCAGCCCAGAGCCCCCGGCCTATGACCCCGAGGAGTTGCTGGGCGTGGTGCCTGCCGATCTGCGCACGCCCTATGATATCCGCGAGGTGATCGCGCGTCTGGTGGACGGGTCGCGCTTTGACGAGTTCAAGGCGCGGTTCGGCGAGACGCTGGTCTGCGGTTTTGCCCATCTCAAGGGCTGTCCGGTGGGCATCGTGGCCAATAACGGCGTCCTCTTTTCGGAGGCCGCGCAGAAGGGTGCGCATTTCGTGGAACTGTGCAGCCAGCGCCGCATCCCGCTGATCTTCCTGCAAAACATCACCGGCTTCATGGTCGGGCGGCGATACGAGAACGAAGGCATCGCGCGCCACGGTGCCAAGATGGTAACGGCCGTCGCCACCACATCGGTGCCCAAGGTCACGATGGTGGTGGGCGGCTCCTTCGGGGCGGGAAATTACGGCATGGCGGGGCGGGCCTATCAGCCGCGCTTCATGTGGTCCTGGCCCAGCAGCCGGATCAGCGTCATGGGCGGTGAGCAGGCGGCCGGGGTTCTGGCCACGGTCCGGCGCGACGCGATCGAGCGCAAGGGCGGCAGCTGGTCCGAAGAGGAGGAGGCCGAATTCAAGCGCCCCACCATCGATATGTTCGAGCGCCAGTCGCATCCGCTTTATGCCTCGGCGCGGCTGTGGGACGATGGCATCGTCGATCCGCGCAAATCGCGCGACGTGCTGGCGCTGTCGCTGAGTGCGGCGCTTTGTGCCCCGATAGAGGAGACGCGCTTTGGCCTGTTCCGAATGTGAGGGCGGCAAACCCGGAGAGGGGGCGTCATGACGGCATCACTGAACACAGGGCTTTGCCAGCGATTCGGGCTGACGGCGCCCATCGTTTCGGCGCCGATGGCGATGGCCTCGGGCGGGCGGCTGGCGGCAGCGGTGAGCGGCGCGGGGGGCCTTGGGTTCATCGGGGGCGGCTATGGCGCGGAGGCTGAATGGATCGACGCGCAATTCGCCGCCGCGGGCAATGTGGCGGTCGGCTGCGGGTTCATCACCTGGGCGCTGGCGGAGCGCGAGGCGCGGGCGCCGGGGCTTTATGCCTCGGTACTTGAGCGCAAACCGGCGGCGATGTTCCTGTCTTTCGGCGATGTGTCCGGCTTTGCCCAAGCGGCGCAGGCGGCAGGCGTGCCGGTCTTTGCACAGGTGCAAAGCGTAGAGGGTGCGCGCGAGGCCCTGGCGGCGGGAGCCGAGGTGATCGTTGCGCAGGGCAGCGAGGCGGGCGGGCATGGCGCGATGCGCGGGACGATGACGCTGGTTCCCGAGGTCGTGGACCTGGTGGGGGACAAGGCCATGGTGCTGGCGGCGGGTGGAATCGCTGACGGGCGCGGCTTGGCGGCGGCCTTGATGCTGGGGGCCGAGGGCGTGGTCATGGGCACGCGGTTCTGGGCCAGCGCGGAGGCGCTGGTGGCCGAAGGGTTCCAGGCGGCGGCGCTGTCGGCGGACGGGGATGCGACCTTGCGCTCATCCCTGCCCGATATCGCGCGCGGGCTGGACTGGCCGCGCCCCTAC
Organism: uncultured Roseovarius sp.; assembly: GCA_964570675.1. Lineage (GTDB taxonomy): Bacteria > Pseudomonadota > Alphaproteobacteria > Rhodobacterales > Rhodobacteraceae > Roseovarius. The sequence goes on from CAZMZS010000037.1 coordinate 15,763, forward strand.
ACGATCCGCACGCTTGGCAATGAATGGACGGATCACTGGCGCGATGTGCCGGGCGGGCCGCGCGACGCGCAGGCGCGGGCGGCTTATGGCAAGGCGGTCGCAGAGGGTGATGCGAAGCGCGCGCCCGCCATTGCGGGCGAGGCGGTGGGGCTGATCGACCAGGTAGAGCCCGCCGCCGATATCGTCGAGCGGATGATGCGCGAGGCACAGGAGGTGCTTGGGCGATGGTGAGGGCGCTGACATATCCCCCGGCGTTGCACGGGGCCGCGCGGGCGGGAGCCTCCGGCGGGAGTATTTTGAGCAAGATGAATGCGGCGCGTCGGGCGCCATGGGGAGTGGGCTGATGTTCGAGACGATCCTGATCGCCAACCGGGGCGAGATCGCCTGTCGCGTGATAGAGACCGCGCGCAGGATGGGTGTGCGCAGTGTGGCGGTGTATTCCGATGCAGACCGTGCGGCGCGCCATGTGGCGATGGCCGACAGGGCGGTGCATATCGGTGGTCCGGCCCCGTCGCAGAGTTATCTGCGCGGTGATGCCATCATCGCCGCGGCGCTGGAGACCGGGGCGCAGGCCATCCATCCGGGCTATGGCTTCCTGTCGGAGAACCCCGATTTCGTCGAGGCGGTCGAGGCGGCGGGGCTGGTGTTCATCGGCCCCTCGGCGCAGGCGATACGCGCGATGGGGCTCAAGGATGCGGCCAAGGCGCTGATGGAGGAGGCGGGCGTGCCGGTGGTGCCCGGCTATCACGGCGAGAACCAGGACCCCGAGCATCTGGCGGGGGCGGCGGATGCGATCGGTTATCCTGTGTTGATCAAGGCAGTCGCCGGGGGCGGCGGCAAGGGGATGCGTCTGGTCGAGCGGCCAGAGGATTTCGCGGATGCGCTGGAGAGTGCCAAGGGCGAGGCCGAGACCGCCTTCGGCAATGCGGCGGTGTTGATCGAGAAATACATCCAGAAGCCGCGTCATATCGAGTTGCAGGTCTTTGGCGACGGCAAGGATGCGGTGCATCTTTACGAGCGCGACTGCTCGCTGCAGCGGCGCCATCAGAAGGTGATCGAGGAGGCCCCGGCGCCGGGCATGACCGAAGAGATGCGCGCGGCCATGGGCCAGGCGGCGGTGCGCGCGGCGCGCGCGATCGGTTATGCCGGGGCCGGGACGGTGGAGTTCATCGTCGATGGCAGCGAGGGGCTGCGCCCTGACGGGTTCTGGTTCATGGAGATGAACACGCGCCTGCAGGTGGAACATCCGGTGACCGAGGCGATCACCGGCGTCGATCTGGTAGAGTGGCAGTTGCGCGTGGCGAGCGGCGAGGGCTTGCCCAAGGCGCAGGGTGAGTTGGCGATCAGGGGTCATGCCTTCGAGGCGCGCCTTTACGCAGAGGATGTGCCAAGGGGATTCCTGCCCGCTACGGGGCGGCTGGCGCATCTGCGCTTTCCCGAAGGCGCACGGTCCGATACCGGGGTGCGGGCGGGCGACGAGATTTCCCCGCATTACGATCCGATGATCGCCAAGATCATCACCCACGGGGCGACGCGGGCGGGGGCGCTCAGGCGCTTGTCGGCGGCGTTGCGCGATTGCGAGGTGGCCGGGACCGTTACCAACCTGGCGTTCCTGGGCGCGTTGGCGGCGCATCGGGGCTTTGCGGCCGGAGATGTGGATACCGGGCTGATCGCCCGCGATATCGACATGCTGGCCGCCGCGCCCGAGGTGACGGCGCGCGATGTGGCGCTGGCGGCCTTGGCGGCGCTCGGGTTGCTGGAGGCGGAGGGCGGGGAGACCGGATTCACGCTCTGGGCGCCGCTGGAGCGGCGGGTATTGCTGACGCGCGAGGGCGAGGAGATCGCGGTGGCGCTGCGTTGCCTTTCGGCATGGGCGCATGACGTTGTCGTCGAGGGGCGGACCATCGCCGCGCGAAAGGTCGGCGGGCGCTGGCAGCTTGATGGCGAGGCGGCGCCGCAGGTGGCGGTGAACGGCGCGCTGGTGACGGTTTTCGCCAATTACGGACTGGGATTCGAGATCGTCGATCCGCTGGACAAGGCGGCGGTGAAGGGCGGCGATCAGGACGTGATCGAGGCGCCGATGCCCGGATTGGTCAAGGCGATGCTGGCGAAGCCGGGACAGGCGGTGGCCGAGGGCGACCGGCTGGCGGTGCTGGAGGCGATGAAGATGGAACATGCCTTGCTGGCGGCGCGCGACGGCGTGGTCGCCGAGGTGCTGGTCGGGACCGGCGCGCAGGTCGAGGCGGGCGCGGCGCTGGTCAGGCTGGCGGCGAAGGACGAAGGGAAAGAGGCATGATCACGCTGCATCACGTCGGACAGAGCCGCTCGATGCGGGTGTTGTGGCTGCTGCATGAGCTGGGGGTCGATTTCCAGATCGTGGAGCATGCGTTCGACAAGTCGTTGCGCGAGCCCGCGTTCCTGTCGTTGTCGCCCGCCGGAAGGGTGCCGGCGCTGGAGATCGAAGGCGAGCGGATGTTCGAATCGGGCGCGATGGTCGAATATCTGTGCGAGCGTTTCCCCGAGCCGGGCCTAGGGCGCATGCCGGGGGACATGGACCGCATGGCCTGGCTGGTCTGGGTGCATTTCGCCGAGACGCTGAGCCAGCATGTGGCGGCGCTGACGCAACAGCATGTGATGCTTTACGAGGATCACATGCGCAGCCCCATCGTGATGAAGCTGGAAGCGGCGCGCATCCGCAAGTGTTACGAGGCGATCGAGGCGCGGCTCTCGACCCCGGTCGAAAACCGGGACCACCTGCTGACCAGCGGCTTTTCGGCCTGCGATATCTGTGTCGGGCAGGCGGTCTACATGGCGCGCCATTTCGCGCGGCTTGAGGGCTTTCCGGAAACGGAAAAATGGTATGATCGGATCACCGCGCGTGAAGGATTCGAGGCGGCCAGCCCCGGACCGGATGGCGGGCGGATCTATCAGAGGGATTTCTACGCGCCCTGGGAGGAATGAGCCCTTCCGATAAGGGAGCGCGTTGCAAGGAGACAAGAGATGACCGAACAGGTCGAGATTTTCGAGGTCGGCCCGCGCGATGGTTTGCAGAACGAGAAGCGGCGCATTCCGACGGCACAGAAGATCGCGCTGGTCGATTGCCTGAGCGGCGCCGGTTTCGCGCGCATCGAGATGGCCAGTTTCGTCAGTCCCAAATGGGTGCCCCAGATGGCGGATTCGGGCGAGGTGCTGCGCCGTATCAAGCGCGCGCCGGGGGTGAGCTATGCGGCGCTGACGCCGAATCTGCGAGGTTTCGAGGATGCGATGGAGGCGGGCGCCGATGAGGTGGCGATTTTCGGCTCGGCCTCGGAGGGGTTCTCGAGAGCCAATATCAACGCCACCATCGAGGAGAGCCTTGCACGGTTCGCCCCGTTGATGGAGGCGGCCAATGCCGAGGGCGTGCGGGTGCGCGGCTATATTTCCTGCGTGGTGGAATGCCCCTATGACGGGCCGGTCGCCCCTGAGCAGGTGGCGCAGGTGGCGGCGCGGCTGTGGTCGATGGGGTGTTACGAGATCAGCCTTGGCGACACGATCGGGCGGGCCACGCCCGAGGCGGTCGACGCGATGCTGGCAGCGGTTTGCGAAGAGCTGCCTGCCAATCGGCTGGCGGGGCATTACCACGATACCGGGGGTCGCGCGCTGGAGAATATCGAGGCCTCGCTGGCGCGTGGGTTGCGGGTGTTCGATGCGGCGGTCGGCGGTCTTGGCGGGTGCCCTTATGCGCCGGGAGCGGCGGGCAATGTGGCCAGCGAGGCGGTGCATGACCGGCTGACGGCGCTTGGATACGAGACCGGGCTGGACCGCGCGGTGCTGGACAAGGCCGCCGCGATGGTGCGCGAGATGCGCGCCGAATGACGCAAAGCATGGGCGCAGACCCAGGGAGAGACAGCATGTCCGAGACCATCATGATCGAGCGCGACGAGCGCGGGGTGGCGACGCTCTGGCTGGACCGGGCGGAGAAGCACAACGCGATGTCGGCGCGGATGATCGCCGAGCTGACGCAGGCGGCGATTGACCTGGGCGCGGACGAGGCCGTGCGCGCCGTGGTGCTGGCGGCGAAGGGCAAGACATTCTGCGCCGGGGGCGACCTGGGCTGGATGCGCGATCAGTTCGAGGCCGACCCCGAGACCCGCGCCAAAGAGGCGGGCAAGCTGGCGCAGATGCTTCAGGCGCTCAATACGCTGCCCAAGCCGTTGATCGGGCGGCTTCAGGGCAATGCGTTTGGTGGCGGTGTCGGGCTGGTGAGCGTCTGTGACGTGGCGATCGGGGCGGATCATGTCCTGATGGCGCTGACCGAGACCCGGCTGGGGCTCATTCCCGCGACGATCGGCCCCTATGTCTGTGCGCGCATGGGCGAGGGCAAGGCGCGCCGCGTCTTCATGTCGGGGCGTCGTTTCGATGCGGCCGAGGCGGTGGCACTGGATTTGCTGGCAAGGGCGGTGCCCGAGTCGGAGCTGGACGCGGCGGTGGAGGCCGAGATCGCGCCTTATCTTTCCTGTGCGCCCGGCGCCGTGGCCCGCGCCAAGGCATTGCTGCGCGGTTTCGGGCCACGCATCGATCAGGGCGTGATCGACCATAGTGTCGGTGAATTGATCGCCTGTTGGGAGGGCGATGAGGCGCGCGAGGGGATCGGCGCGTTTTTCGACAAGCGAAAGCCGCCCTGGGCGTGCTGAGGGATTCGCCGCCGGGCGGGGGGTGACAGGTGCCTGATGCGCCCTAGATTCGGAGTCAGAACAGGGTTGCGAAGGGCCTTGTATGCTGCCCGGCGGGCTAGCGAAGGCAAGGCTTTCCCTGCGTCTGTATACGTATGTATGCCGATGACGGCCTTCTTTGGGTGCAGGTATTGGAATATGTTCGCGCTTGGTTGACCCCGACATGGGGCGGCGGTAAACCCTGCAATAGTCAGTGCAGCCATTTGAATGCGCCCCGGTTGCGCATGAAAGGAGCCACCCCGTGGATGAGATGCTGAGGGAATATCTTCCCATTCTGGTCCTTATGGCCATAGCCATCGGTCTTGGTCTTGTTCTCATTCTGGCGGCGGTGGTCGCGGCGGTCCGCCATCCCGACCCCGAGAAGCTGAGCGCCTATGAATGCGGCTTTAACGCCTTTGATGATGCCCGGATGAAGTTCGATGTCCGGTTTTACCTTGTCTCGATCCTGTTCATCATCTTCGATCTGGAGATCGCAATGCTGTTCCCATGGGCAGTGGCATTCCAGGATATCTCGATGGCGGGTTTCTGGTCGATGATGGTGTTTCTTGCCGTTCTGACGGCCGGGTTCGCCTATGAATGGAAGAAAGGGGCGATGGAATGGGAGTAGCCACCGGAGCCAATACCGCGGGGCCTGACCGCGAGGTCGCCACGCAGGATCTGAACCGCGAGCTGCAGGACAAGGGCTTTCTTGTCACCTCGACCGAGGACATCATCAACTGGGCGCGCACCGGCAGCCTGCACTGGATGACCTTTGGTCTGGCCTGCTGCGCGGTCGAGATGATGCATTCCTCGATGCCGCGCTATGACCTGGAGCGGTTCGGCACCGCGCCGCGCGCCAGCCCGCGCCAGTCGGACCTGATGATCGTGGCCGGCACGCTGACCAACAAGATGGCCCCGGCGCTGCGCAAGGTCTATGACCAGATGCCCGAGCCGCGTTATGTGATCTCGATGGGGTCCTGCGCCAATGGCGGGGGCTATTACCATTACAGCTATTCCGTGGTGCGCGGCTGTGACCGGATCGTGCCGGTGGATATTTACGTGCCGGGCTGCCCGCCGACCGCGGAGGCGCTGGTTTACGGGATCATGCAGTTGCAGCGTAAGATTCGCAGGACCGGGACCATCGTGCGCTGAGGCGGCGTATCACTGACAGGCGCGCGAGCGGCCGCGCGCGAAAGGACGAAGACGATGAGCAACGCGCTGAACGAACTGGGCGCCCACATCGAGGCAAAACGCCCCGATTGCGTTCTAGGCTGGGCTGTCACCCTTGATGAACTGACTGTGGATGTGGCGCTGGCCAGCATTGTCGGGCTGGTGGAGTTCCTCAAGACCGACCGGACCTGCCGGTTCACGACGCTGGTGGACATCACTGCCATCGACTATCCCGAGCGGGCCAAGCGGTTCGACGTGGTCTACCATTTCCTGAGCATGTATCAGAACCAGCGCATCCGCCTGCGGGTGGCCGTGCGCGAAGAGGACATGGTGCCGTCGATCACCGATCTGCATGTCTCGGCCAATTGGTTCGAGCGCGAGGTGTTTGACATGTTCGGGCTGCTCTTTTCGGGTCATCCCGATCTGCGCCGGATCCTGACGGATTACGGGTTTCGCGGGCATCCGCTGCGCAAGGATTTCCCGACCACTGGCTATACCGAGGTGCGTTATGACGAGGTGCAGAAGCGCGTCGTCTATGAACCGGTCAACCTGGTGCAGGAATACCGGCAATTCGACTTCATGTCGCCGTGGGAGGGAGCGGAATACATCCTGCCCGGCGACGAGAAGCAAGAGGACGCGAAATGATGGGCGGAGGATATGGCATGGGCGGCGGCGGATTGATCTTCTTCATTATCATGGCTGTGCTGGTTGTGGTGCCTTTCTGGCGCCTGCTGCCGAAATTCGGCATCCCGAACTGGGTGGCGCTGGTTTCGATCATTCCGCTCGGAGCGCTGATCCTGCTTTGGGTCATGGCGTTTCGTGACAAGATTGGCGGAGGGCGCGCATGATGGATGGCTCCAAGTTCGAAGACGCCCTGACGGGCGAGCAGAAAATCCGCAATTTCAACCTGAATTTCGGCCCTCAGCACCCGGCGGCGCATGGGGTGC
>CAZMZS010000038.1:0-22418 GCA_964570675.1 uncultured Roseovarius sp.
ACGAACAGATCTTCAGCCAGCTCGAAGAGGCGATGACGATCTCGGTCGAACCGCTGGACAAGATGTTCCGCGCCGCCGGGATGAACCCCAAGACGCTCCTGGACACGGTGCGCAGCGGATATTCCGGCCAGGGCGGCCCACTGACCCCGCTCAGTTTCTCGACCCGCGGTCAGGAACCTTCTGGCGACACCATGCGCGCCAATCGCATCCTCGATCAGATGGACACGCTCAACCTGTATCGGATCGCCGCGCAAAAGGCGCCCTTCGCGATACCGATCAAGAATTCCTTCCGCTACACCTCGGGTTTCGGCATGCGCTGGGGCCGGATGCATAACGGCACCGATTTCGCCGCACCCCACGGCACGCCGATCCATTCCACCGCCGATGGCGTCGTCACCCATGCGGGCTGGCTCTCGGGCTATGGCCACCTGGTCAAGATCCGCCACGAGTTCGGCATCGAGACCCGCTATGCCCATCTTTCCAAACTTCACGTGAAGGTCGGCCAAAGGGTCTCGCGCGGGGATCGGATCGGTGATATGGGCAACACTGGACGTTCAACGGGCACCCATCTACACTACGAGGTCCGTGTCGGCGGCAAACCCGTCAACCCCATGACATATATCAAGGCTGCTAACGATGTTTTCTAAGAGCAAAATCAACGATCCCGCACCCAAGGCTGACGACGCGGCCAAGCCCGCCAGCACCGAGCGTGCCGGCGACTCGCCCCGCCCCGACTCGGGCGGCACCGAATTCAAGGCATCCGCGCCCAAGGCCAAACCCCCCGCATCGGTGCTGTCCTCGGACCTCCATGTCACCGGCAATCTCAAGACCACCGGCGACATCCAGGTCGAAGGCACCGTCGAGGGCGACATCCGCGCGCATCTTCTGACAGTCGGCGAAGGCGCCACGATCAAGGGCGAAGTGATCGCCGATGACGTGGTGGTCAATGGCCGCATCGTGGGCCGCGTGCGCGGCCTCAAGGTGCGCCTGACCTCGACCGCCCGCGTCGAAGGCGACATCATCCACAAGACCATCGCCATCGAATCCGGCGCCCATTTCGAAGGCTCCGTACAGCGTCAGGACGACCCCCTGAATTCCAAGGGCGCGGCCCAGAAACCCGCCGCGGCAGCCCAACAGCCCGCCGCTTCGGGCAGCAGCGCCAGCAGCGGCTCTCAGCAGCAGCCCGCCGCCAAGGCCAGCTCCTGACCCGCTGATCGCGATCTCGCAGATCAACCCTTGAAAGGCGCCCTGCTTGACAGCGGCGCCTTTTCTCTTTCCCCTTGCATCATGTACCCCGCCCTGCCCGGCCTTTACCCGGCCCGGTATGCGGATTTTACGATTTCCCATTTTGACGCATCACCGATTGCTTCACATCCCCCGGATGTCGTGCCCTCCGACATGACCGCGCCATCCGTTCATATTTCAAAGTCACCCGGAGAAGGAGTTTCATTGATGTCTCGCGCCGCAAGATTTCTGATGGTCGCCGCCGCACTTGTCCTCACCATTCAGGGGACCGCCCCCGCCCATGCGGGCGGTCAGCCCCGGCAGGCCGCTTATGTGTCCGTCACCGAACAGCGCAGTGCCCTCGTCGCCTGCAAGTATGAACTGGGGCGGCGCGGATGGGCGCGCTTTCAGGGCAGCTATGTGGAATATCCCTGGGGCGGGCAGACAACGCTTCGCATCCTGCCCTATCGCAATGTCAGCGCCGATGACGCCGCCTGGATCAATTCCTGCGCCGACAAGGCGCTTGGCCGCAAGACCGGGCCGGTCATGGAAATCCGCCGCAAGGACTCGGTCGGGGGCTGCCCGCGCAACGCGCCGGTGATTTATCGCGGCGCGGGCTACTGCATCCGGCGCTGATCGCGGCGCCCAGCCTTAACCCTCCGCGGGCTTGGGCTTGCGTGCCCGCGTCAGCTTCATCTCGGGGTTGGCAAGCCTCGCTTCGGGACCGGCCCAGGCATAGGCCAGCAGGCAGGGATCATGATCACCCGTGGTGATCCTGTGCTCATCGCCCGAGCGGTTCAGGATCAGCGAGCCGGGCGCGAACACCGCCGCGTTGTTTTCCGACCACGCCCCCGAAATCGAGATATAGCTTTCCTCGATCTCCTTGTGGCTGTGCTGCGGATAAGTGGTGTTGGGCGCGAACAGCACGAACCCCAGGATCAGGTTCTCGCACTGCACCGGCCCTTGCGGGCCGAGGATCTCGCAATAGGCGTATTTCTGGGCCAGTGCCTTGGAAATCCGCTCATAGCCATATTCCCATGTCAGCGCGTCCTTGACCTCGCGCAGGGCGCGGGCCATGCCCTGCATCGCCGCCCGCTCACCCAGATCGAGCGCGCGCGGAAGATGCGCCGATACCGGCTTTCGCTCGCTTTCCCTTTCGATCAATTCGGGATTGCGCGCCATCGCCGCCGACAGACGGTCGCGCACCACTTTCCTGTGCGCCCTGATCGCCGGGCTGCCCCCGGCCGAGCCTTGACGATAAAGCACGTCGAACTCGCGCAAAAGATAAAGCCAGTCCGGGCGATCCTTCAGGCGCGGGGGCGAATTGGTCGTCATCCACAGGTCTCCACTCGCGGCGGCGCACCGCTTTCCGGCCCTGATAGCAAAGAGCAGCGCCGCCATGAAGCCGCAATCGCGGCGCAGGAGATTGATAAAACGACTTGATCGACTCGCGGCATCACGCAATGCTGCTCATGCCACCCTCAGTTGTGTGAAGCGAAATATCCGGAGACGAGTCCATGGCGCGGCAATTTATTTACCTGACAATTCTGGCCGTCCTGATGATTGCATCCCCGCCAAAGGCGCATGCGCAATTCATCGACCAGGGCATCCCCAACTTTCCCCAGAAGATGAGCCAATGGTGCTGGGCGACAGTTGCCCAGCAGGTGATCGCCTGGAAGACGGGCAACAAGCCCGCACAATGCGCCATGGTGGCGATTGCCAATAATTCCCATCCCAACGCGTGCTGCAATGGCAACCCGCAATGCAACGTGCCCGGCAGCATGCAACAGATTCAGGCGCTGATCGCGCATTTCGGGGCCAGCCCCTCGCAGATCAGCTTCCCGTCCAATCCGATGGTGCTTTTCCAGAAACTCCAGAACGGTGTCGCGGTAATTGTTTTCGTCAAGAACTCGCCCTTCGCGCAAATCGGCCATTTCGTGGTGATCCGCGGCATGGACTTCTCCAGCGGTCAACCCGTGGTCTTCGTCAATGATCCGTTGAACTGGAGCGGCTTCTCCCAGCCCGTGCCCTACTGGCAACTCGCTCAATACTGGCAGGCGGCAATCGAAGTCTTCTGAGCGCGGCGCGAGTATCGGTTTCCAGCCCGACTCGCGCGGAATCACGGCGGGCGGGCGCCGCGCCGCCCTCATTGCCGCCAGCGGTTTCGCCTGGAACCCATCGCATCCCCGGCGATGTCGCGCCCGGGCATCTTATGCGAATTCGGGCTCAAGCAGGCACTTCCCATTGCGCTGATGCCGGGTCACAAGCTGGCGCGCGCGCCGTCCCGGTATGAAAGGACGCGCGGCCTCCCGAGATACCGCAACATCCGGGATGCCACCGAAGATCATTTCGATCTCATCCATCACGTCCGGGCCAAGCGAGCGTTGGCTCTGCGGCCCGAGAAACAGGCTTTCGCATGGCGCACCGTTGGCCAGCAGTATCTCGTGCCTGTCCAGAAGAAGATGCACATAGGTCACCTTCCAGGTTGTGTGATCCGTTCTGATCCCGTTCATCCCGACAAGGTGCTTGGCGGCAACCAGCACCTCATCGGCATCGAACATGCGCCGCGCGATCCGCGAGCGAAGCAGAACCCGGTGCTGCGGCGAAACATGGAGATCGCGCTCCGGCACACCCAGCCCCAGGGCCCCCGCCGGGATCACGATCGGCCGCAATCTGGGGTGGCGCAGCATCGTCGGCACCGACAATGTCCTTTGCCCGGCCCAACGGACGGTCTGAACGCCGCGATCCACCGTTGCCACCTGGTTCCCAGGCTTGAGGTCCTCGACCCGAATCTCGGACCCGTTGCCAAGCCGGATCATCGTTCCGGCGCAGAAACAGACGATGTTCACCTGGTTGTCCGTCGTCGAAACGAGAGCGGCGTCGCTGCCTCCGACACCGTTCAATCCACCGGTCTGGATCTGCGTGATATTAAGATCGCCGTACCCGTCACTCGGGATAATGAAATATCGCGTTCCACCCCCGTTCGAAACGGTCAGGAAAATCACGTCCAGATTGCTTTCACTCTGCGGCGAAAAGGTAAGGACGGAACCGTCGCCGGTGATGAACTGGCCGTTGCTCGAGGGTTCTTCGATCTCGTCTATCTGGTAGCTCTGGCCATCAAGCGTGAAGACGTCACCCTCATCGAACTCGCCGTCGTCGAATTCCGAGGAGACAGCAGCTTCGACAACGCCCAGCAAGTTACCGTTCGCCACGGAATAAGTGGTGTTCGAGCTGATATTCGTGACTTCGATGAGATCGAAAATTGTGGCCATAACAGATGTACTCGTACTCGAGAAGGATTAACGCTTCCTTCAAGGTCAGTTCACGTAACCGGATTATTAACGGTCGGGAACCTGTCGAATGTTGGGCCGAAACGAGCCGATATCATGGAATACGCAGAGAGAACCACGCGCCGCTTGCCCTCCCAATCTTCCCGTTTTCCCCGGTTCTGTACGAAACCCTGAAACCACATGCCGATTTCAGTACAAAAGCGCCGTACAAAACCGACGTTTTGTACACTTTTTTGCGCGCGGAACCGGGCGCGGAGTCACGCCTCCAGTTCGGCGTCCCAGTAAAGGAAATCGAGCCAGCTTTCATGCAGGTGATTGGGCGGGAACTTGCGCCCCAGATTGCGCAACTGCTCGGCCCCCGGCATTCTCGGCGGCTTCTTGAGGCACATGCCAGCGCGGCGCAAGCTCTTGGAACCTTTACGTAAATTGCAGCTCGAACAGGCAGCGACCACGTTTTCCCAGCTGGTGATCCCGCCTGCGGCCCGTGGCACCACATGGTCAAAGGTCAGATCACCCTTCGCCCCGCAATACTGGCAACAGAACTCGTCGCGCAGGAACAGGTTGAACCGCGTGAAGGCGACCCGTTTCTGAGGTTTCACGAAATCTTTCAGCACGATCACGCTCGGGATCCGTATCTCGATGCTGGGACTGCGGACGACCTCGTCATATTGTGCAACGATATCAACACGATCAAGGTAGACCGCCTTGACCGCTTCCTGCCAGGGCCAGAGCGATAACGGGTAGTAACATAACGGCCTGTAATCCGCATTCAGGACCAGCGCGGGATGCTGCTTGAGCCCCGCCGGCTCCCTGACGAATTCACTCCTGAAATCACCGTCCATCTTGCGAAAATCTCCCCGCCCGGATCACCCTGTTTTCGGTTCCGGAGCGGGCCAACCCGCCCCTCTGTCGAAATCACTATATCTCGTGTTTCTTCCCTGACAAGCCCCGCATATGCGGCATATCTAGCGCAGGCTTACCCCGGATTCGTAACGCGTCCATGACATTTATCCACAGGCCCCGGGCCGTCTTGACGCCCAAGGCCCAAGCCCGCACACTTGCATCATCATGCCAGACCCGGACCTGCCCCCCGCCCCCTCTCCCGATGCCATTCTCGAAGCTGGCCTCTACGCCGAAGACCTCCCCGCCGCCCGCGCCTTCTATGGCGGCGTGCTCGGGCTCGAGGAGGTCATTCACGTCGAGGGCCGCCATGTATTCTATCGGGTCGGCGGTTCTATCTTGTTGATATTCAACCCGAATGCGACGGCGAAAGGCACATCCGACGGCAAGCTGCCGGTACCAGCGCATGGCGCGCACGGCCCCGGACATCTCTGCTTTGCTGCCAGTCGCAAGGATATGGATGCCTGGCGCGCACGCCTGACCGCCGCGGGCCACCCGATCGAATCCGCCTTTGACTGGCCCAATGGCGCCCACTCGATCTATTTCCGCGACCCGGCGGGAAACTCACTGGAATTCGCCGAAGCCCGGCTCTGGTTCTGACTGGCTAAAGCCCCAGCTTGTCGCGCATGAAGGCCAGCGCCACCTGCAGCCCGTCGGGCGCGATCCCATGCGCCGTGCCCTTCATGACATGGGCATAGACGTCCTGCCAGCCCGCCGATTGCAGCGCCTCGGCGGCCTCGGGCAGCGATTGGGGCGGCACCACGTCATCGGCATCGCCATGAATCAGGATGACCGGCGGTCGGCTCACGACCTCGTCCTCCAGCAGCTCCGGGCGCAGCAAACGGCCCGAAAACGCTACGATTCCCGCCACTTCGTCTTCTCGGCGCGGTGCCACATGCAGCGCCATCATCGTGCCCTGGCTGAACCCGAACAACACCACCTGTTCGGGCAGCACGTCCTCATCCACCATCAGCGCATCGAGAAAGGCATCAAGGTCATCCGCCGCCGCCAGCAGCCCGCGTTCGGATTCCTCTTCGCTCGAGCCGTCGATCCACGGGATCGGGAACCATTGCAACCCGCTCGGCATCATCGGGATCGTCTCGGGCGCATCGGGCGCGACGAACAGCGTATCGGGCAGATGCTCTCCCAACACATCGGCCAGCCCCAGAAGGTCCGCGCCATTCGCGCCGTAACCATGCAGGAACACCACGATCGAGCGGGTGGTGCCGGAGTGAGGTTCCTTCCGGCCGGCTTGCAATACGCGTGTCATCTGATCCCTTCCCTTTGTTTCATTTGCGCGTAGTAGGCCCACAACAGCCGCGCGGCAACCGATCTCCACGGCGCCCATGCCTGCGCCATCTCGCGCAGCGCCCGTTCACGCGGGCGCTCAGGCAGATCGTAGAGCAGCCGCGCCCCCTCCTGCAAAGCCAGATCGCCCGGCGCGAACACATCCGCCCGCCCAAGGCTGAACATCGCATAGATTTCCGCCGTCCAGACGCCGATCCCGGGCACTTCGGTCAAGCGCCGGATGACCTCGTCGGTCGGGGCACGGCGCAGGCCGCGATAGTCGATCCGCGCTTGGGCCAACGCACGGGCATAGCGGATCTTCTGCCGGCTCAGCCCGGCGGCGCGCAGCGCATCATCGCTGGCCCAGATGATCTTGCGCGGACCAGTCAGCCGCGCGGCCTGCATCCGTCGCCAGATCGCATCGGCGGCGGCGACACTGACCTGCTGACTGACGATCGCGTTCAAAAGCTGGGCAAACCCGTCGGGACGGCGGCGCAGCGGCAGCGGCGCGGTCAGCGCATGAGCATGGGCCATGCGCGGGCACAGCCCGCTCAGATGGGCCGCGCCCTCCTCGACATCGTCAAGGGACTCGATAATGCGCTCATTCACAGCTTCGACACCCATTCCAGCGCCTCATTCACGGTCTGAACCCGCTCCACCCCGTCAGGCTGCGCAGGGCGCGCCAGCATGATGACACCGATCCCAAGATCGCGCGCCGCCACCAGCTTGGTGCGCGGCACCTCGCCCCCGGCATTCTTGACGACGAGCCAGTCTACAGCGAGCCGGGTAAAGGTCTCGATCTCGTCGGCCACGGAAAACGGCGGGCCGCCCACCAGAAAATCGCCGTTGGGAAAGGGAAAAGGTCCGTCGGGCGGGTCGATCTGACGGCAGATCAAGCGGCATTGTGACAGGTTCGCGAACCGATCCAGGGTCTGACGCCCGGTCGCCAGAAAGACTGTGCTGCCCGGTGCGATATGGCGCGCAGCCTCTTCCTCGCGCGCAATCATGATCCAGCAGTCGCCCGGCCCTGGGGTCCAGGGCGGGCGCAGTAGCTGGCAATAGGGCAGGCCCAGATCCCGGCAAACCCGTGCACTGCGATGCGAAATGCGGTCCGCAAAGGGATGGGTCGCGTCCAGAACGGCGCTGATCCCGGCCTCTTGCAGATAGGTGCGAAACCCCGCCTCGCCGCCAAATCCACCGATCCGCATAGGCAGGCCGACGGGGCGCGGCGCACGCGTGACCCCGGCCAATGACGCCACCGCCGCGATCTGCCCGCGCGCCGCCAGATCGCGCGCGATCAGCGCCGCCTCGCCGGTGCCCGCCAACAACAACAGCGTCATGCCCCGGCCCTCGCCACGATCCGGCCCGCACGGTCGATCACCGCGGTATCGGCCTGGATTTCGGCAGGCAGCATCGCGCGCACCGCAGAAAGCGCATTTTCAGCCACCCAACACACCATTCTTTCACCTGCTATTTCATAGGCTTGCAACGCGGTATTCATGTAACGCAACTCGCCGACCCCAAGCGCGGTGGCAAGCCGCTCAAAATCGACCTGGCTGCGCGCCGAATGCAGATCACGCGCGCCCTGCGCCAGCTTGGTCATCTTGGCGATGCCGCCGCCGATGGTGATGCGCTTCACCGGATGCCGGGCCAGGTATTTGAGCAACCCACCGGCGAAATCGCCCATGTCCAGCATCGCCTCGTCGGGCAGATCATAAAGCCTCTGAACCGCCTTTTCGCTGGTCGCGCCCGTGCAGCCCGCCACATGATCCAGCCCGCTGGCGCGCGCCACGTCGATACCGCGATGGATCGAGGCGATCCAGGCCGCGCAGGAAAACGGGCGCACGATGCCGGTGGTGCCAAGGATCGACAGCCCGCCCTTGATGCCAAGGCGCGGGTTCCATGTCTGTTGTGCCAAGGCCTGCCCGCCCGGCACCGAGACGGTGATCTCGATATCATCCCGCTCACCGAGGCGCGCCGCCATGTCGCGCACGGTCGTGCGCATCATATCGCGCGGAACAGGGTTGATGGCCGGGTCTCCGGGCGGGATCGGCAGGCCGGCCATGGTCACGGTGCCCACGCCCTCGCCCGCGCGAAAATGGATACCACCGACTGACGGTGCGACATGCGCCACGATCATCGCGCCATGGGTCACATCCGGATCGTCGCCCGCATCCTTGATTACCCCCGCCTCGGCCCAGCCCATACCCTGAGCACCATGGGCGATCTCGAATTCCGGGGTCTGACCACCGGGGAGAGCGATGCGCACCGCGCGCGGTTGCCCCTCGCCCCACAGCATCATCAGCGCGGCGCGCGTGGCGGCGGTGGCGCATGCGCCCGTGGTCCAGCCACGGCGCAGTTGCTTGGGGTCTTTGCGGCTCATCTCGGGCGGACTATAGGCGCGCACCCGAGCCGCGCCAATCGGCAATTTTCACCCCACCCCGATGTCGCAAGCACCTGTGCTTCAAGTCGTTTGCAGTCTTTCACACGCCACGCGATCGGGGCATACAGGAGGGCATGAGCGACTCGATCACCCTTCCCGGCCGCGACTGGCCGATCCTTGAGCCCGGCTGGGTCTGGTTATGTGGTGCGGGCCCGGGTGATCCGGGGCTGTTGACGCTCCATGGGCTCAATGCGCTGAGACAGGCGGATGTGGTGATCTATGATGCGCTGGTCGAGAAGACGATTCTCGACTGGGCACCGCAGGCCGAGCATGTCTATGCCGGCAAGCGCGGTGGCAAACCATCGGCGCTTCAGCGCGACATTTCCCTGCATCTGATCGACCTTGCCCGCGCTGGCAAGCGCGTGCTGCGCCTCAAGGGTGGCGATCCCTTCGTTTTCGGGCGCGGCGGCGAAGAGGCACAGACCCTGGTGCAGTACGGCGTACCGATCCGCATCATACCTGGCATCAGCGCCGGGATCGGCGGGCTGGCCTATGCCGGGATTCCGGTGACGCATCGGGACGTGAACCAGTCGGTCACGTTCGTGACCGGCCATGACCAGTCGGGCGAGGCGCCCTCCTCGCTGAACTGGGCCGCCATTGCCCAGGGCAGCCAGGTGATCGTGATCTACATGGGCATGAAACATGTGGAACGCATCGCCGCTGCCCTCATTGCTGCCGGACGCCCCGCCGACGAGCCCTGCGCCATCGTCTGTTCTGCCACCACCGGCGACCAATCGGTGCTGGAAACCACGCTGTCACGGATGTCCGCCGATATCGGCGAAAGCGGCCTCGAACCCCCGGCGATCCTGTGCGTCGGGCGCTCGGTGCTGATGCGCCAGGTGCTCGACTGGCAGGCGATGGCGTCGGGCGCAGCCCCGCGTGACCTTGACCCGCTGGGCCGGGGGCGCCCCGCCGAGCGCGCATGAACAAGGGCCTTATCATCGCGGCCCCCGCATCGGGCAGCGGCAAGACCACCGTCACCCTGGCGCTGTTGCGCCTGCTGGCGCGTCAAGGCCTGCCAGTGCGCGGCGCCAAATCCGGACCCGACTTCATCGACCCCCGCTTTCACGAGGCGGCCTCGGGCGTGCCCTGCCGCAATCTCGATGCCTGGGCGATGAGCAAGGCGCGACTGCGCGCGCTGGCCGGCGACGGCACGGGGCTTTTGGTGATCGAAGGCGCAATGGGCCTCTTTGACGGCGCACCCCCGGACGGGCGCGGCGCGGTCGCCGATCTCGCGCGCGCGCTCGACCTGCCGGTGGTGTTGGTGGTCGATGCGGGGCGCATGGCGCAATCAGTCGCGCCGCTGGTGGCGGGCTTTGCCGGGCATGACAGATCGGTGCGCGTCGCGGGCGTGATCCTCAACAATGTCGGCTCGCCGCGCCATGCCTTGATGCTTGAAAATGCGCTGGCGCCGCTGGGCCTGCCGGTTCTGGCCAGCCTGCCGCGCGACACGGGGCTTGCCTTGCCCTCGCGCCATCTCGGGCTTGTCCAGGCCGAGGAACGCGCCGATCTCGACGGTTTCCTCGACCACGCCGCCGACGCATTGGAAGCGACGCTGAAGCAAGATGCGCTTCTGTCACTTGCCGCGCCGCTGCCAGACGCGGGCGCAGCGCAGCGCATGGCCCCGCCGGGACAGGTGATCGCTGTCGCGCGTGACGCGGCCTTCGCCTTTTCCTATCCGCACTTGCTTGAGGATTGGCGCGCAGCGGGGGCAGAGTTGCGGTTCTTCTCGCCGCTGGCGGACGCCCCCGTACCGAAGGCTGATTTCATCTTTCTTCCCGGCGGCTACCCGGAGCTGCACGGCGGGCGAATCGCCGCCGCGCAGACCTTCATGTCAAGCCTCAGATATGCCGCGCAAAATACTGTTATATATGGAGAATGCGGCGGCTACATGGTTCTGGGCGACGGATTGATCGACGCCGACGGCACCCGCCATGCGATGGCCGGACTGTTGCGACTCGAGACATCGTTCGCCACGCGCCGGATGCATCTTGGCTATCGCCAGTTGCAACCACTTCGCGGCCTCTTCGATGGGCCACTTGCAGGTCATGAATTTCACTACGCCACCACCCTCAACGCCCGGGGCGATGCGCTATTCGCCGCCCGTGACGCCAGTGGCACCGCCCTGCCCGACATGGGGCTGGTTGCCGGAAATGTGCAGGGGTCTTTCGCCCATGTGATCGACCGCGCCACGGGTCCGGGCTGAGCCTTGCACCCGGTCCCGATTGGGTCTAGCAGAACCGTCATGACCGATGCCGTCCTCATCCACAGCGACCGCCGCGCAAAACGTAATGTCGTTGTGCTTGCGGCGGCGCAGGCGTTTCTGGGTGCGCAGATGGCGATGGTGTTCGTGGTCGGCGGGCTGGCCGGTCAGACGCTGGCCAGCAATATCTGCTTTGCGACACTGCCGATCTCGCTGATCGTGCTCGGTTCTATGCTGGCCGCGAACCCGCTTGCCTGGTTCATGCAGCGCGCCGGGCGCAAGGCGGGCTTCATCCTGGGCGCAGGCGCAGGGGCGACAGGCGCGGCGATCGGCGCCTACGGGCTGTATATCGCGTCCTTCGAGGTGTTTCTCGCCGGCAGTTTCATCACAGGCATCTACATGTCGGCGCAGGGGTTCTACCGCTTTGCCGCCGCCGATACCGCCAGCGACGAATTCCGCCCCAAGGCGATCTCCTATGTGCTGGCGGGCGGCCTTGCGAGCGCGATCATTGGCCCGCAACTGGTCAAGGTCACCAGCCAGGCGATGGTGATTCCCTTCATGGGGACCTATTTCGCCGTGGTCGTACTGAACGTGGTGGGCGCGCTTCTCTTCCTGTTCCTCGACATTCCCAAGCCGCCGGTCCCCGCGCATGACGCCCCCAAGGGACGCAGCCGCTGGGAGCTGATCACCACACCGCGCATCCTTGTCGCGGTGATCTGCGCGATGGTTTCCTATGCGCTGATGAACCTTGTCATGACCTCGACCCCGCTGGCGGTGGTGGGCTGCGGCCTCTCCGAAGGGAACGCGGCCGACATCGTCACGGGCCATGTGCTGGCCATGTTTGCCCCCTCCTTCTTTACCGGCCACCTGATCGCGCGCTTCGGCGTCGAAAAGGTGGTTGCGGCGGGGCTCGTGATCCTTGCGGGCGCGGGGGCCGTGGCGCTTCAGGGTGTCTCGATCGAGAATTTCTTCATCGCCCTCATCCTGCTGGGCATTGGCTGGAACTTCGGCTTCATCGGCGCCACCACGATGCTGGCCGGGGCACATGAAGCGCATGAACGCGGCCGAATGCAGGGCCTCAATGACCTTCTGGTGTTCGGGGGGGTGACGCTGGCCTCACTGGCCTCGGGGGGCCTCATGAACTGCGCAGGCGACGGCGCACAGGCAGGCTGGATTTCGGTCAATCTGGCGATGGTGCCATTCCTGGCGCTGGCGGGCGGCGCGCTGATCTGGCTGATGCTGCGCCCCGACGACGCCTGATCCGACAGCCTGAAGCGCTCTACCAACGCCCCGTGAGCGCGCGCGCCATCAAGCCAAAGCGGCGCTGCACCGGCGCCAGTTCCAACCGCCCCTCGGCCACCCGGCGCGGATCGCTGACCGCGCGCTTGAGCACCGGCCCCACCTGCCAGAGCGGCAACAGCGCCGGGCCAAGCGCGGCATGAACCTGCGCGCGCGCGCCGCGCGCAGCGCTCAAGGCACTAAGCCCCTCTTGCGCCAGCGCGCGCACGCCCTCGGGTGTGCCATCCACCAGCGGGATGCGCCCCGCCTGTTCCAGCGCGGGCACCGCCCGCAGCCAGTTGGCAATTCCAAGCGCACGCCCGGCATCGCGCAGTGGCATTTCCGGCACCTCGGTTGACCCTCCCAAGGCGCGCGCGATCGCCAGCATCAGGTTGGACGACGTGTCCTCGATATAGCCGCGAAAATGCGCCATGTCCTCGAACGGGTCGCGGTAGATATCCCAGCGACGCGCCGCGACCAGCCGGTCCAGAAGCGCCGCCCCCTCGCTATCCAGCACTTCCGCCAGCGGCGTCACCACCTCGTGGCGACGCACAACACCACGGCTGCGAATTTCCTCCAGCGCGTCGCGCCACCATTGCAGGCGCATCTCGGCGATCATCGTCTCCTCGGTGACCCAAGGCGCGCGCGACACTTCGATATTGAAGGCATAGAACGCGAACAGCACCTGGCGCGCCGCCACCGGCGCGGCCATGCTGGCGGCAAAACGGTCCGGGTCGCCCCGCTCCACAAGCTGCGCGCAGGCCAAAAGATCGGCGTCAAACTCCATGCCCGACACCTAGGCCGCGCCCCCCGTCGCGCCACCATCGCGCATCAGCTTCCAGGTGATCGCATCCAGCAGCGCCTCGAAACTGGCATCCACGATGTTGGCGCTCACCCCCACAGTGGACCAGCGCCGCCCCTGCCCGTCCTCGCTGTCAATGATGACGCGGGTCACGGCCTCGGTCCCCCCTTGGGTGATACGCACCTTGAAATCCACCAGCCGCATGTCGTCAATCGCCTGCTGATAACTGCCCAGGTCCTTGGCCAGCGCTTTCGCCAGCGCGTTGACCGGGCCACGGTCGTTGCCCTGCCGGTCCATCGATTCCGATACCGACAGTTTCTTTTCCCCATCCACCTTGACCACGACCACCGCCTCGGACAACGACACCATCTGGTCATACTTGTTCTTGCGCCGCTCGACCGTGACCTTGTAGCGCTTCACCTCGAAGAACTGCGGCAACTGCCCCAGTTCGCGGCGCGCCAACAGCTCGAAACTGGCCTGCGCGCTGTCATAGGTATATCCGCGATCCTCACGCAGCTTGATCTCTTCGAGGATGCGTGCAAGCGCAGGATCGCCCTTGTCCACTGTAATCCCGGCTTCGGCCAGACGCCGGCGCAGGTTCGACTGGCCCGCCTGGTTCGACATCGGGATGACGCGCGCATTGCCCACCAATACGGGGTCGATATGCTCATATGTTGTGGGATCCTTGAGGATCGCGCTCGCATGAAGCCCCGCCTTGTGCGCAAAAGCCGAGGCCCCCACATAGGGCGCCTGCTTCATCGGCACCCGGTTCAGGATCTCGTCCAGCATCCGGCTGGCCTGCGTCAGCTTCTTCAGCGACGCGTGGCTCACCCCGATGCTGTAGCGGCTGGCATATGGCTCCTTCAGCAGCAGCGTGGCGATCAGCGTGGTCAGGTTGGCATTGCCACAGCGCTCGCCCAGCCCGTTGAGCGTGCCCTGCACCTGTCGCGCGCCCGCCGATACCGCCGCAAGGCTGCCCGCCACGGCGTTTTCCGTGTCGTTATGCGTGTGAATACCCAGCCGCTCGCCGGGAATGCCCTCGGCGATCACCTCGGCGGTGATGCGCCCGACCTCTTCGGGCAACGTGCCGCCATTGGTATCGCACAGCACGATCCAGCGCGCCCCGGCGTCATTGGCGGCGCGCAGCGTCTCCAGCGCATAGGCGCGGTTGGCCTTCCAGCCATCAAAGAAATGCTCCGCATCGAACAGCGCCTCGCGCCCCTCGGCCACCACATGCGCCACCGATTGCGCGATATTCGTGACATTCTCCTCCAGCGTGATGCCCAGCGCCGTTTCCACGTGGAAATCATAGGTCTTGCCGACCAGGCACACCGCCCGCGTCCCGGCATTGAGCACCGCCGCCAGAACCTCGTCATTCTGCGCCGAGCGCCCCGCCCGCTTGGTCATGCCGAATGCGGTCAGCATCGCGCGCGTCTGCGGCGCCGCCTCGAAAAATCCGCTGTCGGTGGGGTTGGCGCCCGGCCAGCCACCCTCGATATAATCTACGCCCAGCGCATCCAGCGTCTCGGCGATCTTGCGTTTCTCCGGGGTCGAGAACGACACCCCCTGCGTCTGCTGCCCGTCGCGCAGCGTCGTGTCGTAAAGATAGAGACGTTCGCGTGTCATGCCGCCCCTCCCGTCTTCATCTGGCGCAAAATACCTCGGGGAGTGTGAGGGGCTGGCCCCTCACGCCGACATTGCCACAACGTGCCCGCGCCCAGAATTGTCATGACAAACCCTCAAGCCCGGCGGGATCAAACTCCGGACCCGGAACCAGTTCCACCCCAGCCTTGCTCATCCGCACCTCTATTCCGGCCGCGATCAGCGCCGCCTTGAGCCGGTCGAGCTCGGTGAAATCCTTGCTCTCCATCGCGATCTGGCGCGCCTCGAAAAGCCGCTTTTCATGTCTGGAAAGATCGACCTCGGGCGCGGCGGCCCAGTCCGGCACGCTCTCGCCCATCAGGCCCAGAAACCTCAAACTTGCCCGCAATGCCGGGGTATCATCGGCATGTGACAACTGATGCAGCTCGGCAATCGCTTTGGGAGTATTCAAATCATCCGCAAGCGCGTCCAAGACTGACCGATATGGCGCTGCGTTGTCCAAACCTTGCGCCGCCTGCGCATACCATTTGCGCAACGTGGCCTCGGCCTCGCGCGCCTTCTGTGCGGTCCAGTCCATCGGCTTGCGGTAATGGGTCGAAAGGAACACGAAGCGGATCACCTCGCCCGGCACCGGCGGGGCATCGGCGTGGCCTTCCAACAGATCATGCACGGTAAAGAAATTGCCAAGGCTCTTGGACATCTTCTTGCCCTCCACCTGAAGCATCTCGTTATGCATCCAGATACGCGCGAAATCGCCCTCGGGATGGGCGCAGCAGCTCTGGGCGATCTCGTTCTCGTGATGCGGGAACATCAGGTCATTGCCCCCGCCGTGAATGTCGAAACTCTCGCCCAGCAATTCATGGCTCATCGCCGAGCATTCGATATGCCATCCCGGCCGCCCCCGCCCCCAGGGGCTGTCCCAGCCCGGCAGATCGTCGCTTGACGGCTTCCACAGCACGAAATCCATCGGGTTGCGCTTGTAGGGCGCCACATCGACACGGGCGCCCGCGATCATGTCATCGACAGACCGCCCCGACAGCTTGCCGTAATCCTTGTAGCTCTCGACCGCGAACAGCACATGCCCCTCGGCCGCATAGGCGTGACCCCTTTCGATAAGGTCCTCGATCATGGCGATCATCTGCGGAATGTATTGCGTCGCGCGCGGCATCGCGTCGGGCTCGAGCGCGCCCAGCGCGGCCATGTCGTCCAGAAACCACTGCGTCGTTTGCGCAGTGATCCGGGCGATCTCGGCGTTCACGTCACCGCCCTTGCCCACATTCTCGATGGCGCGGGCGTTGATCTTGTCATCCACGTCGGTGAAGTTGCGCACATAGGTCACATGATCGGCCCCATGCACATGGCGTAACAGACGGTACAGCAGATCGAACACGATCACCGGACGCGCATTGCCCAGATGGGCGCGGTCATAGACAGTCGGCCCGCAGACATACATCCGCACATTGCCCGGATCGAGCGGCTCCAGCACCTCCTTGGCGCGGGTCTTCGTATTGTAGAGCTTGATCGTCGTCATGAAAGTCCTCGCAGGCGCAGGCATCCCGCGGCGGGCTTATCAACTAACGTCTTGATAGGGAATAGATGACGGCCCGCCCGAGATATCTCAGGTGGTAATGCAGCAGATGATGATGCAGCGGCACGTCATGGCGGTGACTTTACGCCGCGCGGCGCAGCTTGGCAAGTGTTCGACGGCACGGCGGGTTCGCCCGCGCCGGCGTCGGATTCAGTGATCTGCTTGACAGGGCGATGGCGCCCGGGCCATCTGGCGCCAAACCCATCCATCATTCCCCCGAACACGGCACACCCGACATCAAGGAGCGGCACATGCAACTGTCACGCAGGATCACCGGTATCACCCAGGGCGGATCGGATGGCTGGGATGTCTATTACCGTGCCAATCGCCTGTCGGATGAAGGTCTCGACATCACCCATCTCACCATCGGCGAGCATGACATCGGTACCGACCGCTCCATTCTCGATGCGATGCATGCGGCGACGCTGGCAGGCCATACCGGCTATTCGGCCTTCAACGGCAAGATGAACCTGCGCGAACGCGTTGCGCGTCGCGTGAGCGAACGTACCGGCCAGCCCACGACACCCGATAACGTTCTCGTGGTGCCCGGTGGTCAGGCAGGGCTTTTCGCCACCCATCACGCCGCCTGCGACGAAGGCGACACCGCGCTCTATATCGACCCCTATTACGCTACCTATCCCGGCACGATCCGCAGCGTCGGCGCGCGCCCGCTGGCGATTCCGGCGCGCCCCGAACGCATGTTCCAGCCCGACCCGGCGGATATCGCGCCCCATGCGGCGGGGGCCTCGAGCCTGCTGATCAACTCGCCCAACAACCCGACCGGCGTGAACTACAGCCGCGACACGCTCATGGGGATCGCGCACATCTGCCAGGAACACGCGCTCTGGCTGATCTCGGACGAGGTCTATGACACCCAGCTTTGGCACGGGCAGCATATCAGCCCGCGGACCCTGCCGCGGATGGAGGCGCAGACGCTGGTGATCGGGTCGCTCTCGAAATCCCATGCCATGACCGGCAGCCGTATCGGCTGGGTCGTCGGCCCAGAAGAGGCGATCGAGCATATGGGCAACCTTGCCACGCACACCACCTATGGCGTCGCCGGTTTCGTGCAGGAGGCCGCCTGTTTCGCGCTCGATCGCGGCCCCGAATTCGAGGCCATGATCGCGGCCCCCTTCCGGCGGCGGCGCGACCTCGTGCTGCGCCTGCTCGAGGGGCAGAACACCGTGCGCCCGATCCCGGCGGACGGGGCGATGTATGTGATGCTCGACATCCGCGCCACCGGGCTTTCAGGCGAGGATTTCGCCAACCGGCTGCTTGACACCCATCATGTTGCGGTGATGCCCGGCGAAAGTTTCGGTCAGGCGGCGGCGGGCCATGTCCGCGTCGCCCTCACGGTCGATGACGAGCGCCTTGCCGAGGCTGTCGGCAAGCTGGTCTCGCTGGCGCAGAACCTGACCGCGTGACGCCGCTTCATGGCCCGTTTGCGACACGCGTCGCGATTGGGACAGACGCGGGCGGCAGAATCGGCTTCACTCCTCCCACCAAGGAGGAGGGCCCGGCCATGACGCCGAGCAGCAAGATCAAGCTGGTGGTGGTGACCATCGGCGCGGCGCGCGGACGCGCGGCACGGGGGCGGCCCGACCGGGGCTGAGCCCAGCCAGGCCGCAACCCTCGCATCAGCAGGACATCAGACATGAATGAAATGACCTCTCGCCGCTCCGGCGGGCGTGCCGCCCGTCATGCGCGCCGCTCCGCCCCCCTCGAAGACACGCTGCGCCCGATCCGCCCCGGTCTTGGCGGCGGCCAATACCGCCCGCTCAGCCCCGAAGGGGTGGCGCGGATTCATCAGGCCGCGCTCGATGCGCTGGAACAGATCGGGCTTGCCGACGCCCCGCCCAGCGGCATCGCCCACATGACGCGCGCAGGCGCGATCCTCGGGGATGACGGGCGGCTGCGCTTTCCGCGCGCCCTGGTCGAAGACATGCTGGCGCATGCCAACCGCGCGATCACACTGCACGGGCGCGCCCCGCATCACGATCTGGACCTGTCGGGCCAGCGGGTACATTACGGCACCGCCGGGGCTGCAGTGCACCTTGTCGATCCCGAGAGCCGGCATTATCGCGACTCCACGCTGCAAGACCTGCATGACGCCGCGCGCATCGCCGACCGGCTCGATAATATCCATTTCGTGCAGCGCCCGATGGTGGCACGCGACGTGACCGATAACCGCGAAATGGACCTCAACACGGTCTATGCCTGCTGCTCCGGAACGACCAAGCATATTGGCACCAGCTTCAGCGAGCCGGGTTTCGTCGCCGACGCGCTGGCGCTTCTGCATATGGTCGCGGGCAGCGAAGAGGCATGGCGTGCGCGCCCGTTCGTGAGCAATTCCAACTGCTTCGTGGTGCCGCCAATGAAATTCGCCACCGAATCCTGTCAGGTGATGGAGGCCTGTATCGCCGGGGGGATGCCGGTGCTGTTGCTATCGGCCGGACAGGCGGGCGCGACCGCCCCGGCCTCGATCGCCGGGGCCATCGTGCAATCGGTCGCCGAATGCCTTGCCGGGCTGGTCTATGTGAATGCCGTCGCGCCGGGGCACCCGGCGATCTTCGGCACATGGCCCTTCGTGTCGGACCTGCGCAGCGGTGCGATGTCGGGGGGCTCGGGCGAACAGGCGCTGCTCAGCGCGGGCTGCGCGCAGATGCATGCATTCTACGACTTGCCCGGCGGCGCGGCGGCGGGTTTCGCCGATGCCAAGCTGCCCGACATGCAAGCGGGATGGGAGCAAATGTGCTCGAATGTCATGGCCGGGCTGTCGGGGCTCAATCTGGTCTACGAGGCGGCGGGAATGCATGCCTCGCTCCTTGGGTTCTGCCATGAATCCCTGATCCTCGGGGATGATCTGATCGGCCAGGCCATGCGCTGTGTGCGCGGCATCGAGGTCGACGAGGACAGCGTCAGCCTCGAGGTGATCCGCGCCACCTGCATCGGTGGGCCGGGGCATTACCTTGGCAGCGACCAGACCCTGCACCTGATGCAGCGCGACTATGTCTATCCGACGCTGGCCGACCGCAGCTCACCCAAGGAATGGGTCGAGATGGGCCAGCCGGACCTGCTGGCAAAGGCGATCGCGCGCAAGAACGCGATCCTGGGCGAGCGCGCACCGGCCCGCTTCGACCCGGTGGCCGACGCCGCGATCCGAAACAGCTTTGCGATCCACCTGCCCGCCTGATCCCGTTCAGGCGGGCGCGCCGCCGATCCGCGCCAGGATCGCCGCCTCGTCCACGGCGCCGATGGCACCGGCGCTGCGCCCGCGCGCACCACTCAGCCTGGTGGCGACATAAGCATCCGCCACGGCCTGCGGCGCGTTGCGGATCAGCACCGACGCCGTCAGCAGCGTCGCAAGGCTTTCGCTGTACCAGCGCGCCTCGCGCTCTTCGGGCAGGCGCGGAAAGCGTTCCATATGCGCCTTCAGCGCCGCGTCATAGCCGCGATCCACACCCGATGCGGCCGTGAGTTCCGCGCTCAGCGCCTCGCCCGCCTTCGGCGCACGGCGCAGCGTGCGCAGGATATCAAGGCAGATCACGTTGCCCGACCCTTCCCAGATCGAATTGAGCGGCGCCTCGCGGTAAAGCAGCGGCATCGGCGTGTCCTCGACATAGCCCATGCCGCCCATCGCCTCCATCGCCTCATAGACCAGCCCCGGACAAAGCTTGTTGCCAAGGTATTTCGCCAGCGCCACCGCCAGCCGCGCAAAACCGCGCTCCTGCTCTGTGGTGCCGTCAAAGGCGCGCGCCACATGCAGCCCCAGCGCCAGCGCGCCCTCCCAGTCCAGCGCGAGGTCAGCCATGACCGCGCGCATCAGCGGCTGATCAATCAGCCGCTTCTGAAACGCATTGCGGCGCTCGGCCCACCAGGTCGCGTGATCCAGCGCCGCGCGCATCAGACCGGCAGGCGCCATCGCCGTATCCAGCCGCGTGTGATGCACCATTTCGATGATCTTGCGCACCCCCGCGCCCTCGTCACCCAGACGCCATGCCAGCGCATCGGCATATTCGATCTCCGCCGAGGCATTGGCCCGGTTTCCCAGCTTGTCCTTGAGCCGCTGGATACGAATCCCGTTTCGTCCCTCCTCCAGCCAGCGCGGCACCAGGAAACAGGTCAGCCCGTCTGGCGCCTGCGCCAGCGTCAGGAACCCGTCGGACATCGGCGCCGAGCAAAACCATTTATGCCCGTTCAGCCGATAGGCATCGCCGCTTCGCCGCGCCGTGGTGGCATTGTTGCGCAGATCCGACCCACCCTGCTTTTCGGTCATCGCCATGCCCAGCGTGGCACCCGGCTTGCGCGCCAGCGGCAATGCCGCGCCGTCATAGGCACGCGCCGTCAGCTTGGGCACCCATTGCCCGAACAGCGCCTCATCGGCGCGCAAGGCGGGCACGGCGGCATATGTCATCGTCATCGGACAGCAGACACCCGGCTCGATCTGGCTGGTCAGGTAGACCATCGCGGCGTGAGTGGCATGGCCATGCGCCTCGCCCTCCCAGGGAATCGCGGCATATCCGGCACCGATCCCCGCCTCCATCAGCTTGTGATAGGCCGGATGAAACCGCACCTCGTCCAGCCGCCGCCCGCCCGCGTCGAACAGAACCGGCTCCGGGGGATGGCGGTTGGCCTCGCGCCCCGCGGCCTGCATCGCGGCCGATCCGATCAGTTTGCCATAGCTTTCGAGGTGATCGCCCCGCGCCCCCACCGCCTTGCCGTGATCCCTGAGCGCCGGATCACCGCCCCAAAGGTCGATATCCCCGCGCGTTGCGGGCTGGTTGGTCACGTCATGCGTGGCAAGATCGCCGCGCGGCGGCAGCTGTCGCATTCTCGGTCTCCTTGTCCGGTCAGCCTATCACTCGGATGCCCCGGACTGAAAAGGGGGATTCACAAAGCGAATCACCTGTGGCATGGTGCGCAGGACCGCCCGTCAGAGGCGGACCAATTAGGCAGAGCAGCAAAGTCATGTCCATCCGCAAACGTCCCCCGATGGGGCTGTTCATATATTCGCTCGTGGCCTTCGGGCTGGGTGCCTATTTCACCTTTGCCGCCGTGCAGGGCGATTATGGCCTGTTCCGCGCCGCCGAGGTCAAGGCCGAGACCCGCGCCCTTCAGGCGCAGCTGGACGAACTTTCCTCGCAGGTGGCACGGATGGAGAACCTGACACGGCGCCTGTCCGACGCGTATCTCGACATCGATCTTCTGGACCAACAGGCGCGCGACGTTCTGGGGCTTCTGCGTTCGGACGAGATCGTCATCCGCTGATCGGCCAAACCTCCGATCCCTCACCCCGAATGATCGCGCCGCGCCCTTGGCCGGCGCTTGCTTATGCAGGGGTGCACACCTAGACATGCGCGAAATTCACACTCGCAAGACGGGCTGTTTTGTTGTATCAATTAGTTTAACGCTAAACTATCTTTCCGACGGAGGAGGCGGCAAACGATGGCCACTCGAAAAAGCGCAAGGAAACCAAATGTTTCCGCCGACGAGCTGAAATCCTATTACCGTGACATGTTGCTGATCCGCCGATTCGAGGAGAAGGCTGGACAGCTTTACGGAATGGGTCTGATCGGCGGGTTCTGCCACCTCTATATCGGGCAGGAGGCCGTTGTCGTCGGGCTCGAAGCCAGCGCCGAAGAGGGTGACAAGCGGATCACCACCTACCGCGATCACGGTCACATGCTGGCCTGCGGGATGGACCCCAAAGGCGTCATGGCCGAACTGACCGGACGCGAAGGCGGCTATTCGCGCGGCAAGGGCGGCTCGATGCACATGTTCTCCAAGGAAAAGCATTTCTA
>CAZMZS010000039.1:0-21758 GCA_964570675.1 uncultured Roseovarius sp.
CCTCGGTTGCAGCCTCCTCGGTCGCAGCGCCCTCCGCGGCGGCGACTTCAGTCATGTCGCCGTCAGTCATGTCCAGATAGGCGATCACGTTCACCCGGTCCTCGGATTTGCCCAGACCGGCAAAGCTCATCGAGGTACCCGGCGCGAAGCCCTGGGGATTTTCCAGGAAGTGGTAAAGATTCTCGGGAGTCCAGACCTCGGCGACCTCTTCAAGCGCGCCCGAATATCCGAAACCCTCGGCGGCATCCACCGCGCGTCCGACCACGGCATGAAGATAGGGGCCGGTGCCGTTCGCGCCTTCCTCAAGCTTGTGGCAGGCCTTGCACTTGTTGAACACACGCTCGCCCTTGTCAGGTTCGGCGGCTGCGTAACGCTCGGCAAAGCTCGGGCCTTCCTCGGCCTCGGCCGCGCCGCCCTCGTCATCGCCGGTCTCGATCACGTAACCGGCCTGATGGTCATCGCCATGACCTCCACCGGTGTGATAGATCAGCTCGGACGCCCAACCGCCCAGCATGAAGATCAGAAGCGAACCGCACAGGGCGCCAACGATCTTGGTGAATGTCATCGTATCGAACATGAGCCCGTTTCCCGTTAGTATCCGTCGCGCGGTATCTATCCGCTTCCCCTTGTCCGGCGCAAGGTGTAGTTTGCGCGACCAAACGCCCCGACCTTCGGGCATTCTGACAGGAAAAGCCATCCATGACCAAGCGCATTGCCTTCCAGGGCGAGCCCGGCGCCTATTCGCATCAGGCTTGCCACGAAACCTATCCCGACCTGGAAGCAATGCCCTGCCGCACCTTCGAGGATGCCATCGACGCGGTGCGCGAAGGCCATGCCGAACTGGCCATGCTCCCGGTCGAAAACTCGACTTTCGGGCGCGTCGCCGACATCCACCACCTCTTGCCCGAATCCGGGTTGCACATCATCGCCGAAGCCTTCGTGCGGGTGCATATCAACCTTCTGGCGCTGCCTGGCACGCGCCTTGAATCGGTGAAACGCGCCATGAGCCACACCATGCTGCTCGGCCAGTGCCGCGACTTCCTGACCCGGCACGACATCCGCCGCGTGACCGGCGCCGACACCGCCGGATCGGCCCGCCATGTCGCCGAAGTCGAGGAACCCGGACTCGCTGCGCTGGCCAGCGAACTCGCCGGCGAGATTTACGGGCTCGACGTTTTGGCGCGCCATATCGAGGACGAGGGCAACAACACCACCCGATTCCTGGTAATGGCGCGCGAACCCGACATGACGCGCCGGGGCGATGACGGGATGATGACCTCTTTCGTCTTCGAGGTGCGCAACATCCCGGCGGCGCTCTACAAGGCAATGGGCGGCTTTGCCACCAATGGCGTGAACATGACCAAGCTGGAAAGCTACATGGTCGACGGCTCGTTCACGGCGACGCGGTTCTATGCCGATATCGAAGGCCACCCCGACGATCCCGAGGTGCGCCGCGCGCTTGACGAGCTGGACTACTTCACCTCGCAAATCAACATGCTGGGCGTCTATCCCGCCGATCCCCGGCGCCACTGACGCCACCGGAGTCAGGCGATCCGCTTGTGGCGCTCTTCCATGTCGGAGGCATATTCGCCCAACCGCTTGCGCATCCGCCGCGTCAGGGTCTTTCGCGCCAGCTTCATCGACTGCACCATCAGCCGCCCCGACAGGGTTTTGGGCTCCATTGATATGGCAACGCTCATGCGGGTGCGCGTGCGCGACAGCGCGACAAGATCGACGACCATCTCGCCGCCGATCGTCGACGCGCGTGACCCGATGACCAGCCCGTTGGGCGGGTCGAGCCGGGTCACCTCGATCTGAACCTTGCGCTGCTTGCCGCGCAACTTGAAGCTCACGTCCCATGCCAGGCCCGGCGCCAGCGCGGTCGGGCTCTCGACGCTGACCACCTCGGCCCCGCGCCGCAGCGCCTGCCGCTCGAATCCGGGAAAATCGGTGACCTGTTCATAAACGAACGCGATCGGTGCCTCGATATCCTCTTGGGCGCTCATCTTCATTGCGGGGACCCTTTGGCTGAACTGGTTACGTCAGGCGCGCATTCTTCCCTCAATCCAGCGTATCCGCAAGCCAGTTGCGCAACAGGAAATGCGCAATCGCCCCCTTTCGCGCAGGGGAAAGGAACGGATGCTCGCCCGCGAAGGCCTGCATGATATCTTCGCGACTCAACCACAGGGCATCGTCGATCTCGACCGGGTCGATGGTGATCTCGTCGCTCATCGCCATCCCCCGGCAACCGATCATCAACGAGGCCGGAAACGCCCAGGGCTGACTGGCGAGATAACCGACCTCGCCCACCCTGATACCGGTCTCCTCGAAGACCTCTCTGCGCACCGCCGCCTCGATGGTCTCGCCCGGTTCGACAAACCCCGCCAGCAGTGAATACATCCCCTCGGGCCAGCCGGGCGAGCGCCCCATCAACACCCGGTTGCCGCGTGTGATCAGCATGATCACCACCGGGTCCGTGCGTGGAAAATGCTGCCCGCCACAGGCACCGCAAATCCGCGTCCAGCCGGATTTCTCCATCCGGCTCTCGTCGCCGCAACGCGCACAGAACCGATGCGTCGCATGCCAGCCCAGGATCGCCTTGCCGGTCGCCGCCAGCTCGGCGTCGCGCGGGGCGAACCACGTCATCGCCCGGCGCAATTCGGCAAAGACATGTCCCTCGGGCAGATCGGGATGACGCTGCTCGCTGGGGTCCAGGAATTGCCCCAGCGCGCCATCATCCAGATCCTCGGGCACCCAGCCCGAAATGTCATGGATGAACACCAGCCGCCCGTCATCACGCCCCAGCAGAACCGGTGGCGCGACGCAATGCGTCAGAACCGGGTGATCCATCGCCAACCGCACAAGGCGCGCGCCGCCCGGCTCGTCCTTTGACAGCCCGGCAAGCAAAGGCTTGCCGCGCCAGCTCACCAGGGTTTCGGCCTGACCGGCCGCGATCCAGTCGTCGAGCGTCGCGGCATCACCCCGCAGCTCGGCGGCCCGATCCAGCCCGGATCCCCCGAAAGTCACCGTCTCGGCATGTTTCATCGCGCCTCTCCTTCACGCAAGCAGGTGCCACGTTCCACGCGCTGCGGCAAGGCTCTGGTATCCGGGCCACAATCAGGACCACAATCCGGACAACTCTCGTTAAAGTTGTTTTCAGCACTTCCAAAGCAGTGCATACTGGCGACGTTAACCAGTTGCTTGTTCCTGCGGCACCCTGCCGCGGCTCTCTGCGAGTTTCCATGTGCCCAATCACAAAGCGACGAACATCAAGTGACCGAACCGCGCGAATACCGGGGCCGGGCTGACGCCCGCTCCGGCGCCCTTTTGCATCTGCGGCTGCTGGAGACGACCGACCTGCACGGTCACGTCATGCCGTTCGATTATCATTCCGGCCAGGACGACAGACCGTTGGGTCTGGCGCGTCTGGCCACGCTCATTCGCCAGGCCCGCCGCGAATCCGCCAACTGCCTGCTGTTCGACAACGGCGATTTCCTTCAGGGCACGCCACTCAGCGACATGACCGGCCAGCCCGAAGGCTGGGACGGCCCCAACCCGGTGATCGCGGCGATGAACGCTCTGGATTACGACGCCGTGGGGCTGGGCAATCACGAATTCAATTTCGGCCTGCCCGTTCTTGGACACGCGCTCGAACAGGCGCGATTCCCGGCCATCTGCACCAATGTCCGGGCACTTGGCGCCACATCGCTGCCCTTCGGGTCAACGTTGATCCTTGAACGGCGCCTGACCGATACGGCCGGGCACGCGCATGATCTGCGGATCGGCGTGATCGCCCTGGTGCCGCCCCAGATCACCACCTGGGACCGGCGCCACCTGCAAGGGCGCCTGCAAAGCGCAGGCATTACCGAGACCGCCCGCCGCCTGGTGCCCGACCTGCGCGCCGCCGGGGCCGACCTGGTGATCGCGCTGGCTCATACGGGCATCGACGACGGCCCCGACCACCCCGGCCTCGAAAACGCGGCCCTGCCGCTTTCCCGCGTGCCCGGCATCGACGCGGTGCTGGCAGGTCACAGCCACCGCCTGTTCCCCGGCCCCGATCATGAAGGCCTGCCCGGAGTCAGCGCGGCCCACGGTAGCCTGAACGGCATTCCCGCGATCATGGCGGGGTTCGCGGGCTCGCATCTGGGCCTGCTTGACCTTGTGCTGATGCATGACCCAGAGGGCTGGCGCGCCATCGACCACCGCGCCACGCTGCGCGCGCTGCACCCCGGCAGGGGCGCGCAGCCCCCCCCTGCCGACCCCGCCGTGGTCAAGACCGTGGCGGGGGCGCATCGCGCCACCATGCGGCTGGTCAATCGCCCGCTCGGCACCACCGCGGCACCGCTGCACAGCTACCTGGCGCTGGTGCGCGACGATCCCGCCCTGCGCCTTGTCAACGCGGCCCAGACCGGCGCACTGGCCCGCGCCGTGGCGGGCACGCCCGACAGCGCCCTGCCGATCCTTTCGGCGACCGCGCCATTCCGCACCGGCGGGCGCGCGGGGCCGCATCACTTCACCGACATTCCAGCCGGCCCCGTGCGGTTGCGCAACGTGGCAGATCTCTATGCCTTTCCCAATACGCTGGTCGGCGCGCGCATCACCGGCGCGACGCTGCGCGACTGGCTCGAACGGGCCGCAAGCTGCTTTCACCGCCTGCTGCCGGGGATCGCCGATCAACCGCTTGCCGAGCCGGTGTCGCCGGGCCATGCCTTTGACGTGATCTCGGGCGTGACCTATCGCATCGACCTTTCCCGCCCGCCCCGCTTCGCCCCAGACGGTGAACGCCTGAACCCCGCATCCCATCGCGTGCGGGACCTGCGCCATCAGGGGCGGCCCGTTGGGCGCGACGACCAGTTCCTGATCGCCACCAACGAATACCGCGCCGCGGGCGGCGGGCCTTACCGGGCACTGCCCGAGGCCGACATCCTCCATCTCTCCGTGACGCCGGTGCGCGATCTGCTGGCACGCCATATCCGCGACGGTCCCGCGCCACTGCGCTTGCCCGCCGCTCCGGGCTGGGCCTTCTGCGCGATGCCTCCGGGCACCAGCGTCATCGTCAAGACAGGCCCCGGCCTGCGCAACCACCCAAGCGACATCAATGCGCTCGACGCCACCGATCTGGGCGACACATCCGGCGGCTTCGTGCGGCTGCGCGTGCCGCTTGGCCCCGGCAGCCCCGCCACGCGCGCCTGATACGCCTGCCCCCTTGCGAATCCGCCTCAGGACGCCTAGGTAGGCCCTGAGAGGTTGGCGCGGGCAGGCACCTCGCCAACCCGGTCAGGTCCGGAAGGAAGCAGCCGTAACGAGCCACGCTTGGGTCGTTGTCCAACCTCTCACCTTACCCTTCCCTTTGACACGCGTTGGCCTTGTCGCCGCATCTTGTCGTGACCGTTCTGTTTGGTTCGGGCTGTACGGTTCGGGCAGGCATTTCGTACCAAACGCAACGCGCGCCCTGTTCATTCGGAGGGTTGCGGTGCGCGATACCGACGCGATACCGACGTCATACCGTCGCGATACAGTTCGGAGTTTTCATTCTTTACCAATGCCTTGTGACTGATTCGGGGGCTGAGCGGCCCGAAACGCCCATGCCCTCTGCTCCGCCGTCTCGACCGCGCATGGCCGGATCGCCCTCAACCGCGCCATCGCCGCCTCCGGCGCCTCTCCCGCCTCGATCATCAGCCGCAGCGCCGCCATCCCCGAACGTCCACAGCCGCCCAGGCAATGCACCAGCACCCGCCCCCGCCCCTGCAGCGCCGCCAGCGCCGCGTTGCTGGCCACGTGCCAGGCCTCGGCGGCCTCGGGGCCGGGGATGTCCATATCCGTCACCGGCACATGCGCCCAGCGCGTGCCCATGTCCTGCACGTCACCGCCCAGACTGCCCGCCCCATGCCCCGCCAGTTCCGGCTGCGTGACCATCGAGATCACCAGCGCCGGCTTCCAATCGCGCAGATGCGCAAGGTCCTCGGTATAATGCCCACCGCGTCCCGGCATCGGTGCAATCGCCAGTATTCCGTCCGAGACCTTGAGTGCGTGAATTATGAAACCCGTCATCTTTTCAATGCATTACAGACGATCCGCAGCATCAATAATTGCCGTCGCCCGCATCCTCCCACGTTCTCCCTTTGAACATTGCGCAGGGTGCTTTCCCGGCCAATGCCTCCCTGACACAGCCTTGCCGCAGCGCGTTGCAAAAGCAAGTTGCGTGCGTCAAGTCCTCACGCCGCCTTACCGGTGGACGCCCCCCGCCCCCGCCTTTAGGCTGAGAAGCGACCTTGCGAATCCCAAAGGCCATACATGACCGACGCTCCCCTTGACGCCGCCGCCCCCGACGCGCCTGCCCGGCCCTATCAGGTTCTGGCCCGGAAATACCGGCCCGAGACCTTTGCCGATCTGGTGGGCCAGGACGCGATGGTGCGCACGCTCAAGAATGCGTTTCTCGCCGACCGGATCGCGCAAGCCTTCATCATGACCGGCATCCGCGGCACCGGCAAGACCACCACCGCCCGGATCATAGCCAAGGGCATGAACTGCATCGGCACCGACGGCCAGGGTGGCCCCACCACCGATCCCTGCGGCCAGTGCGAACACTGCCGCGCGATCATGGAAGGCCGCCATGTCGACGTGCTCGAGATGGACGCCGCCAGCCGCACAGGCGTCGGCGACATCCGCGAAATCATTGATTCCGTTCACTATCGCGCCGCCAGCGCCCGCTATAAGATCTACATCATCGACGAGGTGCACATGCTCTCGACCAGCGCGTTCAACGCGCTGCTCAAGACGCTTGAAGAACCCCCCGAGCATGTGAAATTCATCTTCGCCACCACCGAAATCCGCAAGGTCCCGGTGACCGTTCTCAGCCGCTGCCAGCGCTTTGATCTGCGCCGCATCGAACCCGAGGCGATGATCGCCCTTCTGCGCCGCATCGCCGATGCCGAATCCGCCTCCATCACCGACGACGCCCTCGCGCTCATCACCCGCGCCGCCGAAGGCTCGGCGCGCGATGCCACCTCGCTCCTAGATCAGGCGATCTCGCATGGCGCGGGCGAAACCGGCGCCGATCAGGTGCGTGCCATGCTGGGCCTCGCCGATCGCGGCCGGGTGCTCGATCTTTTCGACCTTGTCATGAAGGGCGATCCCGCCGGTGCCCTGACCGAGCTCTCCTCCCAATATGCCGAAGGCGCCGACCCGATGGCGGTGATGCGCGACCTCGCCGAGATCACCCACTGGATCTCGGTCGTCAAGATCACTCCGGAAGCCGCCGAAGACCCCACCATCGGCCCCGATGAACGCGCCCGTGGCCGCGCCATGGCCGAAGCCCTGCCGATGCGTGTGCTCACCCGCATGTGGCAGATGCTTCTCAAGGCGCTCGACGAGGTAGCCGAGGCCCCCAACGCCATGATGGCCGCCGAAATGGCGGTCATCCGCCTCACCCATGTGGCCGACCTGCCGAGCCCCGAAGAGCTGGTGCGCAAGCTGCGCGACACGCCCCAGCCCCCCGCGCCCGCACCCTCGGGCGCTGGCGCTGCGCCGTCGTCAGGCAACGGCACCGGCGGCGCCCAAGGCAACCCGGCGCAAGGCGAAAGCGCACCCGCGCCCACCCATGGCGGCCCCTCCGGGCCGAGCGCCTCAATCGGCAATCAGGCGCTCGCACTCGCTCCCGAGCAGGCGCTCGCCCATTACCCCAGCTTCGCACATGTGGTCGAACTGATCCGCGCCAACCGCGACGTGAAACTGCTGGTCGAGGTCGAATCCCATCTGCGCCTCGCCTCCTACCGCCCCGGCCGGATCGAGTTCCAACCCACCGCCAACGCGCCCGCCGACCTCGGCCAGCGCCTCGGCGCCGCGCTGCAACGCTGGACGGGCACCCGCTGGGGCGTGAGTGTGGTCAACGAGGGCGGGGGCGACACCATCGCCGAGACACGCGATGCCGCCGACACCGCGCTGCGTGACGAAGCCGCCGGGCACCCGCTGGTCCAGGCAGTGCTGTCCGCCTTTCCAAAAGCGCAAATCACCAACATCCGCACCGAAGAGGACATGGCCGCCGAGGCCGGCGCAGACGCCCTGCCCGAGGTCGAAGAGGAATGGGACCCCTTCGAGGAAGACTGAAAACCCCTCAAGCGGCATATCGCGCCTTGCCTGTTGCCCCGCGCGACCCGATATGACTGAACGAGACACATCAAACCGACAAGCCGGGCCACAAGACGGCCCGCCCCACAAGGAGACAGGAATGTTCAAAGGATTGGGCCAGATGGGCGACATGGCCAAGATGATGAAGGCCGCCCAGGACATGCAGCAGAAGATGGCAGAACTGCAGGAAGAAATGCACAGCATCATGGTCGAGGGCGAATCCGGCGCCGGGCTGGTCAAGGCCAGTTGCACCGCCAAGGGCGAACTCAAGGGGCTCGACATCGACCCGTCGATCTTCAATTCCGATGACAAGGAAGTCGTCGAAGACCTGATCCTCGCCGCCATCAAGGACGCACAGGCCAAGGCCAGCGCTCGCGCCCAGGACGAAATGAACAAACTCACCGAAGGGCTCGGCCTGCCCAAGGACATGAAACTGCCCTTCTGATCCGGCCTTCATCTTGCCCTCAATACTCCGGGGGTGTGGGGGCTGGCCCCCACGCCTGCCGCCAGCCCCAGGCGCCTGACCGATGAGTTCCAACCGCGACATCGACGCCCTGATCGACATGATGGCCAGGCTTCCCGGCCTTGGCCCGCGCTCGGCGCGCCGCGCGGTCCTGCACCTGATCGCCAAGCGCGACATGCAGCTCATGCCCCTCGCGGATCTGATGCAAAAGGTCGCCGCCACCGCCCGCGAATGTCTCAATTGCGGCAATCTGGGCACCTCTGATATCTGCGATATCTGCCTTTCGGAGAAACGCGCCAACGGCCAGATCTGCGTGGTCGAGGACGTCGCCGATCTCTGGGCGATGGAACGCGGCCATGCCTTCAAGGGGCGCTATCATGTGCTGGGCGGCACCCTGAGCGCGCTTGATCAGGTCGGCCCCGAAGATTTGCGAATCCCGCAACTGGTGAACCGGATAGACGCCGAAGAGATCAGCGAAGTTATCCTTGCTCTCAATGCCACGGTCGACGGGCAGACCACGGCGCATTACATCGCCGATCAGCTCGAGGCACGGGTGACCCTGAGCTCGCTGGCGCAGGGCGTGCCGATCGGTGGCGAGCTCGATTATCTCGACGACGGCACGATCAGCGCCGCGCTCGCGGCCCGCAAGCACCTGTGATTCCCACGAAAAAACCCGGCCACCCCTGGGCGACCGGGTCATGATTGGCGCTGTGCCTGCGGTCTTGCTGACTCAGCGACGTCCGCCCGTGGCGTCGTCATCCTCGTCATCATCGTCATCCGAACCGGCGGGCAGATTGAAGAAGCTCTCGGCATCAAGCTCCTCTTCCTTCTCGCTGCTGGTGTCGTTGCCGCTCAGGCTGAAGGTCTCGAGACCTTCGATCGCGGTCGGGATGCGCGGCTCGTTCTCGGCCTCGAGGCTCTGTTCGGTGCTCAGCAGCTTGCGGCGCTCGTCATCGCTCATCGCCTCGCCTTCCTTGGCGCGCTTGGCGGCGGCTTTCTGAACGGCGGCATCCAGCTCGGACTGCTTGCACAGGCCAAGGGCGACCGGGTCGATCGGCTGCATGTTCGAGATGTTCCAATGGGTGCGCTCGCGGATCGTCTGGATCGTCGGCTTTGTGGTGCCGACCAGCTTGGCGATCTGTGCATCCGCCAGTTCGGGATGGAATTTCACCAGCCACAGGATCGCGTTTGGCCGGTCCTGTCGCTTGCTCAGCGGCGTGTAGCGCGGGCCGCGGCGCTTTTCCTCGCCCATGGCGGCGGGATTGAACTTCAGCGACAGCCGGTGCAGCGGATCCTTTTCCGCCTGGTCGATCTCCGCCTGGGTCAACTGGTTGTTGGCGATCGGATCGAAACCCTTCACCCCCGCGGCGACATCGCCATCGGCGATTCCCTGGATCTCCAGTTCATGCAGGCCGCAGAAATCGGCAATCTGCTTGAAACTGAGCGTCGTGTTATCCACCAGCCAGACGGCGGTGGCCTTTGCCATAAGCGGTTTAGCCATATCTCACGGGTCTCCTTAACGCATATCTTCCCCGTCGCCTGAATCGGCGGCACCTGTATGAGGTGCGGGTTTCCGTTGTCGGGGAACTTGGCCGCTATATAGTGGCCCGCAAAACAAAATGAAAGACCAAAGAATGCGCCTGCTGATCATCCTTGTCTTGCTTGCCGGCATGGCCCGGGCCGATGGCGCGCGGCCGGGGGAATTCGACTACTACGTCCTCGCGCTCAGCTGGTCGCCGACCTGGTGCGCGCTCGAAGGCGATGATCGCGACTCGCCCCAATGCGATGCGTCGCGGGATCACGGCTGGGTTCTGCACGGGCTCTGGCCGCAATATCATCGCGGCTGGCCATCCGATTGCCAGACCGGCGAACGCCCGCCCTCGCGCGCCATGACCGCGGCGATGGGGGATATCATGGGCACGCCGGGCCTTGCCTGGTATCAGTGGAAAAAGCACGGCACCTGCTCGGGCCTTTCAGCCCCCGCCTATTACGCGCTCTCTCGCGAGGCATACGGGTCCGTCACTCGCCCGGAGCTGTTTCGCAAACTGAGTGACCCGGTGAAACTGCCCGCTTCGGTGGTCGAGGAGGCGTTTCTCAAATCCAATCCCGGCCTCGGGCCCGACATGCTGACAGTCACCTGCCGCGCGGGCCGCATTCAGGAGGTCCGCCTGTGCCTCTCCAAGGGCCTCGAACCGGTGCCTTGCGGACGTGACACGGTGCGCGACTGCACGCTCAAGGATGCGCTGCTCGCACCGATCCGCTAGGGCGCCCGGCCTCAGATCAGCCGCAAGATCAGCACCACCAGCGCCACTGGCACCAAAAGCACATGGGTCACATGATCGAACCAGTTGCTACTGCCCCATCCCGACAGCCATAGCGCCTGTCCCAGCACCGCCACCAGCGGCAGGAACCAGTTGCCCGTCAGGAACCCGTAAAGACAGACCGCCAGAACCATCACCGCCACCGGCAGGGGCGCATAGCCGATGCGGTATGCATCCAGTCGCACCAGCCCGATGGCCGAGGTCAGGAAGGCGACATAAAGCACCAGGAACACCAGAATCTCCAAGGTGGCGAACGGCACCACTGGCAGGCCCGCGCCCATGGTCATATGCCGCAACGCCAGGGCTGGCAGCATCACCCCGAACGGGGCCAACAGCGCCACCATCCCCCGCAACGGCAGCGTGTTACGCGCGACCAGCACCACCAGCGCACCAGTGGCGCCGCCGACCCAGACCGACAGCGGCGCAGCCACCACCCAGCCCAGAACCACGAACGCCAGCCAGCCCAGGATGACCGCCAGTCCAAGCCCTGCCAGAAATCCTATCATTGCGCCGCCACCCACGCTTCGTTGAACAGAACCACCCGCACGCCACGCTTGCCGTGATGCGAATAAGCCAGCAGGATGCGCCCATCCACCAACCGCCGCAGCATCGGATAACGCGCCTCACCGGGTTCGCGCTTGAAACGGTGGATCACCTGCCAGCTATCCCCTTCGTCAGCCGATACCGCCAGTTCCAGCAGGGCAGACCTCTTGCCGCCGCCATTACGCGCCATCAGGATCCGCCCCCCCGAAAGCGACAGCGCCGCCACCGGCGCATTCGGGTGCGGGATATCCGTGGCCTCGGCCAGCGTCCAATGCCGCCCGCCATCTTCGGTGCGGCTCAGGTAAAGCTGTCCGCTATCCTCGAAATCGCGCAGAAAGGCCAGTGCGCGCATCTCGTCCAATACAACGATCATCGGCTGGATCGGCTTCACACCGATGCCGGAGATGCGCCGCTGATCGCGCACGCGCCCCTCCGCATCCAGCCGCACCAGCGCACCATACGTGCTGCCCATTTCGAAATAGGCGGGCAGCGCATGGCTGCCATCGCCGTAGGCGACCATCGGCGAGCGCACGAGGAACGAGCGGTTGAGAAATGGCGAAAGGTCCAGCTTGCGCGCCCTCACGGGCTGCACACCCTTCATCTGCACCTCGGCGATCGAGGCCATCGCCCATCCCCCCACCGACACGACCGTGGCATAAAGCGAACGCTCGGCGGCGTCGTTCTGAATGGTGTTGCCAAGCGTCACCACTAACTGCCCCGGATCAAAGGCCCTGCCCAGGGCCTCGCTGGTCAGAAAAGTCTCGGGCGCACCAGTGCGCCAGCCCTCTGGCCCCTCGTCGAGCACCGCGCGGCGGATCTCGATATCGGGCTGCGCCTCGGACGAGCCCTCGAACCACAGGACCGAGAGGGTCTCATCATTCGCCACGATGGCCGGGGAATGCGCCACGCCCTTTTCCGGGCGATAATCGAACAAGGTCTCGAAAAGCGGCGCATCACCAGGCTCGGGGGCGAGTGGACGTGGCAGCGCAAAGACCCAGTTCAGGGTCTCGTCGCGCCACAAGGCATAGGCGCTCAGCGCCATGCTGATCAGCGCCAGTGCAAGAATGAAGATGTCCCCCGATACCACCGGCTCAGTTCACTTTCAGCACGATCTTTCCGATATGGGTGCTTTGCTCCATGTGGGCATGGGCCTTGGCGGCATCCGCAAGCGGGTATTCCGAATCCATCACCGGCGCGACCTTGCCCGCATCCAGAAGCGGCCAGACATGGGTTCGCAACGCCTCGGCGATATCGGCCTTGGCCTTGTCGCTTTGCGGGCGCAGCGTAGA
Source organism: uncultured Roseovarius sp. (assembly GCA_964570675.1). Taxonomy (GTDB): domain Bacteria; phylum Pseudomonadota; class Alphaproteobacteria; order Rhodobacterales; family Rhodobacteraceae; genus Roseovarius. Next base: position 12,744 of record CAZMZS010000039.1, read on the forward strand.
GCCCGTGATCGTCAGTCGCCGCATCATCACCTGGGCAAAGTTCAGCTCGACCTTGGGCCCGTTCAGAAAGGCGATCTGCACCAGCCGCCCGTCATCTGCCAAAGACTTGACGTTGCGCGGCAGGTAATCGCCCCCAACCATGTCGAGGATCAGATCAGCACCGCCCTCGGCGCGGATCACCTCGACGAAATCCTCGTCGCGGTAATTGATGGCGCGCTCGGCGCCCAACTCCCGGCATTTGGCGCATTTCTCACCCGATCCCGCCGTGGTGAAAACCCGCGCCCCGAATTCATGCGCCAGCTGGATCGCCGTGGTGCCGATGCCGCTCGATCCGCCATGGACAAGAAACCGCTCTCCACCGCGCAGCGCGCCACGCTGAAACACATTCGACCAGACGGTAAAGAAGGTCTCGGGCAGGCAGGCGGCCTCGCGCAGGCCCATGCCCTTCGGGATCGGCAGGCAATGCGCGGCAGGGGTGGCCACATATTGCGCGTAGCCGCCACCCGGCAAAAGCGCGCAAACCATGTCGCCCATTGCCCATTCGCTGACACCCGCGCCAAGGGCGACAATCTCGCCCGCGGCTTCAAGGCCCGGCAGATCGCTGGCGGTCGGTGGCGGCGCGTATAGCCCGGCACGCTGCAACGCATCGGGGCGGTTCACCCCCGCATAGGCCACCTTTATCACCACCTCGCCCGCGCGCGCCTCCGGCACGTCGCGGGTCGTCGAGACCAGCACTTCAGGGCCGCCAGGCTTGGTGATCTCCACAGCCATCATCGACTTGCTCATTGTCGTCATTCTCCTCAGCCCTGCGTGGTCCAGCGCCCCGGCATCCCGGTCTGCTGTCGCTTGGTGGCGGCGTGCGGCGCACGCACCGCGCCAAGGACCTTCAGCGGCCCGGCCAACAGACCGCTCAACAGCTTGTTGTCACGGACCTGCGCCTTGACCTTCTCAAAGCGCATCACATCGTCGATCCGCCGGTCAAGGAACGCCCAGGTATCGACATGACCGGGGCTGTCATCGCCCAGCCAGAACAGCAGCGTCGCGCTGTAGACCCCTGTCAGCGTAGCGCGTTTGGTATACCAGTTCACATCGTCCGATGTATCGCCCAGAGCCGTCCATATCTTGTCGCAGGTATTCCAGATCGCGCGCGCGCCCTCTGCGCCGTGGCTCGGCAGCGAGAACAGCGTCACGCCGCGGCGCACCAGTTCCTTGTCCTCAGGTGCTTCGAGGCGAAACCGCACCGCAGCGGCGATCCTGTCGCGAAACCGCATCTGGCCCAGATCCTCGGTAGTCAGGCGCTCCAGCATCAACTGGTCGCCCTCCTCGTGAAAGGCCAGCGCCAGATCGGTCGCGCCCCCAGGACAGGCGGCCCGCGCCAGACCCGGTTCGATACCAGTGTCGCGGATCGCGGCCTGAAAGCTGGCATCGCTCCAGCCGTCGAAGGGCACATGCATTTTCGCCGCTTCCAGCAGCTTTGCCTTGATTTCGAGGTCGGTCATCACGTGCCTCCTTTCATTTCGCGCCACCCTAGACAAAACAATGACGCTTTGCTATACGGCCCCTTCCTGCAATCTGATGCAACTTCAACTTGGAAAGGTGGTGACACCACATGCAGGTTAGTGTTCGCGACAACAATGTCGATCAGGCGCTTCGTGCCCTGAAGAAAAAGCTGCAGCGCGAAGGCGTTTTCCGCGAAATGAAGCTTCGGCAGCATTTCGAGAAACCGTCCGAGAAGAAAGCACGCGAAAAGGCCGAGGCGATTCGCCGGGCCCGCAAGCTGGCGCGCAAGAAAGCCCAACGCGAAGGCCTTCTCTGACGCCTGCGCCGCAGCGGCGCAACGTGAAGAACACGAAAAGTCAGACGACCCCCGGGCAGCCGCTTCGGGGGTTTGTCATTTCAGGCACCCGGATTTGCCCGGGTTGGCAGGGACAAAAGCGCGTTTGACGCAGCGAAATCCATTCAAATAGTCGTGTGCGGCTTGTCCCCGTCAAAGCGCTGCGATAATTCAGCGCCTGATATGAAAATTTTATGACAGGCCCCCAAGCATGCGCAGTCTCAGCGTCCACGACCAGTTTCTTTTCGGCCTTATGAACGCCACGCTTCTGTTTACGCTGGCCTATTCCATCCTGGGTATGCAAACCCATTTCGAGCTGGGTTTCGGGGCCGAGGATGGCCCGGTCGAATACTTCACCGCGATCGGGCTTCTTCTGTCATGCCTGATCCTGATTTGGTACACGGTCTCGATGGTCCGTTTCGGGCGCTACGCCTCAGCGGCGCCCCTCGGCCTTTACGCGCTGGCCTTCCTGTTCGGCGCGGGCGAGGAAATCTCTTGGGGTCAGCGCATCTTCGGCTGGCAGACCGGCGACTTCTTCATGGAGCACAACCGCCAACTTGAGACCAACCTTCACAACATCGTAGTGGGCGAGAACCAACTGGCCAAGACGCTGTTCGGCAGTGTCCTGACAACGGTGATCCTGCTCTACCTGCTGGCGCTTCCGCTGCTTTACCCGCGCGTGACCTTGATCGCGCGGCTGACCGATGCGATCATGCTGCCGCTTCCGGGAATGCGCCACGCGGTGGTCGCGCTGGTCGCCAGCATCCTGATTGCCACTGTCATCGACGTGCCCCGCAAATGGGAATCCTACGAATTCATCTTCAGCCTGATCACGATGTCGATCTTTCTGGCGCCGGGCAACGCCCACCGTTTCGGCATATCGCGCTGAGCGCAGATCGCGCGCAGCTCAGATGATCTCGTCCTCGTCGAACATCGGCACCGGATCCAGATGCGCGCTGATACCGCGCGCAGCCGCATCCGGGCTGCTGATCCGTGCCACATGAAACAGTGCGTCGCCCTCGTAGACCACCGGCATGTTGCTGCGCCCGATGATGATGCCCGCCTCGTCAGCCACCAGTTCGGCCTCGACCTCGCCAAACGGGTCCGAAATCGCCCCGAGCACCGAACCCGGCTCGACCATATCGCCCGAGGTCATGTAACCGCGCAAGAGCCCGCCCGCAGGTGCGCGATACCAAGTCGAGTCACCACAATAGAGCGGCTCGGCCCGCTTTCGGGGAACGCCCTTGGTGCCGATCATGCCCAGATGATTCATCACCCGCAGAATTCCCCCCACCCCGGCGCGCGCAGCGAACTCGTCAAAGCGCAGCCCCTCGCCCGCCTCGTATAGCAGCACATCGACGCCCGCATCCTCGGCCGCCATCCGCAGCGATCCGTCGCGCAGGTTGGAATTCATCACCACCGGAGCCGCGAACACATCCGCCAGTTCCTTCAGCCGGTCATTCCCGGCGGTCAGCCGCAATTGCGGCAGGTTGGTCCGCCGGATCGCCGCCGAATGCAGATCAATCCCGATATCCGACCGCTTCACCACCTCGGTCAGAAAGATATGCGCCAACCGCGACGCCATCGACCCCGTCGCATGGCCCGGAAAGCAGCGATTGAGGTCGCGCCGGTCAGGCAGATAGCGTGAATGGTTCAAGAAGCCGAAGGTATTGACGATCGGCACCGCCAGAAGCGTGCCAGCCATAGGCGTGAGCGCCCTGGCGTTCAGCAGGCGGCGCACGATCTCGACCCCGATCACCTCGTCGCCATGCACCGCCGCCGAGACGAACATCACCGGCCCCGGCTTGCGCCCATGCACCACATGCACCGACAGATGGACCGGCGTGTGATCCGACAAGGCGCTGACCGGCACATCCACCGTGCGCCGCGCGCCGGGCGGCACGGTGACGCCCGCAATGTCGAACGGTTCTCGTTTGGCCATTTGCTGCCCTTCCCGACTGCCTGCACCTCTGCGGGCTTTCCCTGATGCGGCGCAGTTGCTATTGACGCTGTCATGTTTCGTGTTTCCCCGCCAAAAGGCTGATTTCGGGTCCAGATGTCAATTCCCGCCGCTCCAGAACGCGTCACGGTGGTGACGGTCGCGCATAACAGCCTCGCTGTGCTGCCCGCGATGCTGGATTCGCTGCCGCAAGGCGCCAGAACCGTGATCGTGGATAACGCTTCTCAGGATAGCGCAGCGTTGGCCGCACTGGCGGAGCAGCATGGCGCGCGACTGATCCGCAACGACGACAATCTCGGATTCGGGGCGGCCTGCAATATCGGCGCCTTCGGGGCAAATACCGAATTCCTGTTCTTCCTCAATCCCGATGCCCGGCTTGCCGCCGGCGCGCTTGATGCCCTTGTAACGGCTGGCGACAACCACCCCGAAGCGTCGGCTTTCAACCCGGCGATCACCGACGGGCGCGGCAGGCCCTACTTCAAACGCGGCAGCGTTTTGTTGCCGCGCACGGACAAACTGCCGCCGGGCTGGCCCGAGACTGATCGGGAACTGCCCGTGCTGACTGGCGCGGCGTTTTTCGTACGCCGAGTCGCCTTCGAGGCGGTGGATGGGTTTGATCCCGAGATATTTCTTTACCACGAGGATGACGACCTCGCGCTGCGCCTCAAGTCCGGGGCCGGGCCGCTCAGGTTCGTGGGCGCCGCCCACGTCACCCATGATGCAGGCAATTCCACTGTGCGCTCTCCCGCCTCGGCGGCGTTCAAGGCGTTCCACATGGGCCGCTCGCGCGTCTACGCCACGCGCAAGCATGGGCTGCCCGGCGCAGGGCGCAAGGCGCTGACCTCGGCACTGTTGCAGCTTCTTTCACCGCTCACGCTTCTCTCCGCGCGCAAACGCGCAAAGCAGGCAGCCTTCTTGCGCGGTATTCTCTCTGCCCTGAAACACGAGCCCGCATGATGAAGACGATTCCGCTGTGGAAACTTAAACGCGAGACCCTGCGTCTGGGGCGCACTATCCGGAACCTGCCCGGCATCGTCTGGGAATACCTCAGCCTGCGCCCACGCTATGACAGGTCCGCGCCACAGCGTCGCAAGATCCACCATGGGGCCAAATCGCTCGACGGCGAGTTGGCGATCTACCTGATCTTTCCCGCGCATGGCATTTTACCATCGCATCTGCACATGCTGGAGCACCTCGAAACCCAGGGCGTCAATCCCGTGGTGGTCTCCAACCTGCCACTCTCGCAGGCGGATATGGACCGTATCCTGCCCCTGAGCGCGATGGTAATCGAGCGGCCCAATGTGGGCTATGATTTCGGCGGCTATCGCGATGCGGTGCTGCAACTGGACGACATTCTGCCGACGCTCGAACGGCTTTATATCCTCAACGACTCCGTATGGATGATCGATACGCCGCGCAGCTGGTTCGATGACGTACGCGCCAAGGATGCCGATTTCTGCGGCGCGACGTCGAATTACGGCATAAGGCGTTGCGATGCGCGTGATTTCCGCGAACTGGTCTGGGAGTACACGATCGAGCATCCCAATTTCCATTACGCCTCATACGCGCTGGCCATCGGCCCGCGGATCCTTTGCGACCCCGGTTTCCTGCGCTACTGGAAACGCTTTCGTCTTTCGAACGACAAGAAACGCACCGTGCGCCGAGGGGAGATCGGGCTGACCCAATGGGTCCACCGCAAAGGCTACAATCATGCCGCCACCTGCCCTGTAACCGGGCTAGACGCCGAGATCGCCGCTCTTGGCGACGATGATCTCGATGCGGTCACCCGGAATCTCGTGATCCCCGAATCCCCGCGCCTGCTTGCGACGCGCGACGAGGTTCTGAAAAGCGACCCGCACACGCCCGAGGGGCGCTCGGACCGGATACAGATCGTGCTGGCCACGGTGGCGGGACAGGCGATTGGATACGCGATGCCCTATTACACCACCCGTCGACGGGGCTTTCAGTTTCTGAAGAAATCGCCGCTCTGGTTGTCGCGCGACGCCTCGGACAGGATGCTGGAACTGATGGCCGGTCTTGAAGGACCGATGGGCCGTCAGGCCGCGCAAGAGGCCCGCGACCTGCGCGCCACGCGCGGCGCGACGCTCGACGCGGGCGACTGACTGACCGCATATCGCATACGCAAAAGGCCCCACCTCATGGCGGGGCCTCTGGCGCAAGTTCCGTCGTTCAGCCAGGCAGCTTGGTCATCCGCAGATAGGGCAGAACCGTCTCAAAGGCGCCGTATTTGGCCTTCGCGTCCTCGTCGCTGACCGCGGTCGGGATCACCACATCGTCGCCGACATTCCAGTTCGCCGGGGTCGCGACGTTCTCGCGCGCCGCCGTCTGCAAGCCGTCAAGCGCGCGCAGCACCTCGGCAAAATTGCGCCCGACATTCATCGGATAGGTCATGCTCAGCTTCAGCTTCTTGTCTGGCCCGATAATGAAGACGGACCGCACCGTCGCGCTGTCGGCAGGCGTGCGCCCATCCGGAAGATAGGCTTCGGCGGGCAGCATGTCGAACGCCTTGGATACCTCCAGACCGTCATCGGCAATGATCGGGAAACCCGCCTTGGCACCACCGACCGTCTCGATGTCGCCCTTCCACTTGCGGTGATCCTCGACGTTGTCCACCGAAACGCCGATTACCTTGCAGCCGCGCTTGTCCCATTCATCAGCCAGTTGCGCCACCGCACCGAACTCGGTGGTGCAGACCGGTGTGAAATCCTTCGGATGCGAGAACAGGATTGCCCAGTCGTCGCCAATCCAGTCGTGCAGCGAAAACGCACCCTGGTCGGTTTCGACCTTCAGATCGGGTATCGTGTCATTGATGCGCAGTCCCATTTTAAGTGTCCTTTCCACTTGAAATCAGCAGCGTGCCGGAATTTGATCAAATCCCGGCGCGAAACCTGTTTTCCTGTCTTGCAGGTGTTCACCCTGCCTGACAAGGTGCCATCAAATCGACGGAGGTCAACCATGATTGAAAAACGTGAATTCTATATCGACGGCGCCTGGGTGAACCCCCAGGCCGGCACCGACCACAAGGTCATCGACCCATCCAGCGAAGAGCCCTGCGCAGTGATTTCCCTTGGTGGTCAGATAGATACCGACGCCGCCGTCGCCGCCGCGCGCGCCGCTTTTCCCGCCTGGATGCGCACGTCCAAATCCGAACGTATCGCGCTGGTGGAAAAGCTCTACGATATCTACGAGTCCCGCATCGAAGAGATGGCCCATGCGATCAGCCTCGAAATGGGTGCACCGATCGACCTGGCGCGCCAGGCGCAGGCTGCAGCCGGCCTTGGCCATCTGAAGGCCTTTCTGAAGGTCGCCAAGGATTTCGAATTCATCGAACCTTTGGGCGATCATGCGCCTCAGGATCGCATTGTGCATGAAGCGATCGGCGTCGTGGCGATGATCACCCCTTGGAACTGGCCGATGAACCAGATCAGCCTCAAGGTCGGCGCCGGTCTTATCGCGGGTTGCACCATGGTGCTCAAACCCTCCGAGGAATCGCCTTTGTCGGCGCTGCTTTTCGCCGAGATGATCGACGAGGCGGGCTTTCCCAAGGGTGTCTTCAACCTTGTGAATGGCGACGGCGCCGGGGTCGGCTCGCAACTTTCGGCACATGAGGATGTCGACATGGTGTCCTTCACCGGCTCTTCGCGCGCAGGCAAGCTGATCTCCAAATCCGCCGCCGACACACTCAAGCGCGTCAGCCTCGAACTGGGCGGCAAGGGCGCGAACCTGGTGTTCTCGGATGCCGATGACGCGGCCGTCAAACGCGGTGTTCTGCATTGCATGAACAACTCCGGCCAGTCCTGCAACGCCCCCACCCGGATGCTGGTGCAGCGCGATGTTTACGACCGCGCCGTCGAAACCGCCGCCGAAGTGGCGCAATCGGTGCAGGTCGGCCCGGCCAGCCAGGAAGGCCGCCATATCGGCCCCGTGGTAAACGAGGTCCAGTTCAACAAGATTCAGGACCTGATCCAGAAGGGCATCGACGAAGGCGCGCGTCTTGTTGCCGGTGGCACCGGTCGCCCGGACGGCCTCAACCGGGGCTTCTTCGTCAAACCCACGGTGTTTGCCGATGTGAACAACGACATGACCATCGCGCGCGAGGAAATCTTCGGTCCGGTGCTGGCGATCATCCCCTTCGCAACTGAGGAAGAGGGCCTCGCCATCGCCAATGACACGCCCTACGGCCTGACCAACTATGTCCAGACCCAGGACGGCGCGCGTGCCAATCGCTGCGCACTGGCGCTGCGCTCCGGCATGGTCGAGATGAACGGCCAGAGCCGCGGCATGGGTTCGCCGTTCGGCGGCATGAAGCAATCCGGCAATGGTCGCGAAGGCGGCAAGTGGGGCATCGAGGACTTCCTTGAGGTCAAGGCCGTTTCGGGCTGGACCGAAGGCGCCTGACGCAATGGAACTGCGTGCCTTTGTCCTTCATGCGGACCGCGACAGCGACGCACGGATACAGGCACGCAAAGTTCTTGACGCCTGCGGAATGGACGGCGAACTCTGGCCGATGGTCGTAGGCTCCGCTCTCTCGGTCGCCGATCTCGACAGCACCGTGGGCGCAGAACTTTTCGAACCCGCCTATCCGCTGTCCCTCGACACCGGCGAGATCGGTCGCTTCCTGACCCACCGCCAGATTTGGGCCGAGATCGAACGCCGCGGCCTCGATGCCGCGCTGGTTCTCGATGGAGCTATGGGGATCGATCCAGACCCTTTCGACGATGCCGTCGATCTGGGCCTCGGCCATGTGGCCACGCTTGGCTGTATCGAGCTGCGCGACCAACCTTGCCCCGGCCCCTCGGCCCTGATCGACACGTTGGGGCAGGCCACCCTGACCGTGCCGCAACAAGCCACCGGACGCACCGCCGCGCAGCTGATCGGGCATGAGGCCGCCTCGCATTTTCTGGCGCTCTCCGATCTTTTCGACCGGCCAATGGAAACATTCGTTCATAGTCACTGGCACACGGGCTTGCGCCCCGCTTCGATCCAGCCGTGCGGCGTGATCGCGCCGCCGCCACACGCGCATGCCACACCACCCAGCGGGGTCTGGCCCCGAATGCGCTATGACCTGGCGCAGCGGCGCTATCTGCACCTGATCGCGCAACGCGCCCAGGTCAGCGCAGCCCCCACGACTGGCGGCTTCATCAACTAGGCATTCACAGCCGGGCGCGCACTCTTCCCCTGTCAACAGAAAGCCACTAAG
>CAZMZS010000040.1:0-20571 GCA_964570675.1 uncultured Roseovarius sp.
CGTCGCTCATCACGGCGCTGGCGGTGGGGCCTTCGCCCGCGCCGGGGCCGCGCAGCACGATCTGTTCGACCATGTCGCCTTCCAGGACGACCATGTTGGTGCCCCCTTCAAGCTGCCCCAGCGGGCTGTCGGCGGGCACGAGGCAGGGCGACATGCGCTGCTCGAGGCCACGTCCGGTCATCTGGGCGACGCCGAGAAGCTTGATGCGATACCCCATGTCGTCGGCATGGCGAATATCGGCCAGTGTGACGCACTCGATCCCCTCAAGCTCGATGGCGCCGAAATCGACCTGCGTTCCAAAGGCGATCGAGGCCAGCAGCGCCAGCTTGTGCCCGGCGTCGATGCCGCCGACATCGAGATTGGGGTCGGCCTCCAGATAGCCCAGCTTGTCGGCCTCTTCGAACAGGGCGTTGTAGCCCTGACCGGTGGCCTGCATCCGGGTCAGGATATAGTTGCAGGTGCCGTTCATCACGCCCATCACGCGGGTGATATCGTTGCCCGCAAGCCCCTCGGTCAGGGTCTTGACCACCGGGATGCCGCCTGCGACGGCGGCTTCGAAACGTAGCACGTGGCCCGCGGATTCTGCAGCGATTGCAAGGTCCTGGCCATGCAGCGCCAGCATCGCCTTGTTTGCGGTGACGACATCCTTGCCCGCGGCGATGGCGGCTTCGGTTGCGGCCTTGGCGGGGCCGTCGCTGCCGCCCATCAATTCGACAAACACGTCCACGTCGTCGCGCCGCGCCAGGGCGACGGGGTCGTCCTCCCAGGCGTAGGCGTCAAGGGAGACGCCGCGATCCTTGTCGCGGGTGCGCGCCGAGACGGCGGTGATCACTACGGGACGGCCCGCGCGGGCGGCCAGAAGGCTGGCTTTCTGGCGGATGATCTTGACGACTCCGGTGCCGACGGTGCCCAGTCCGGCGATGCCAAGGCGCAGGGGTTCGGTCATGTCGGTCTCCAATCGTCACGGGAATAGGGCTATGAAAACGCGATGTAACGGGTTCGCAGGCGCCTTGCAACGCGGGTTTTTCGCGGGGATGGCGGGGATTACTGTGCGTCGGAGGCCTGGGTATCCGGGGACTGGATGCCGCGGGCCATGCGGTCGCGGGTTTCGTCGTCGATGACCGATCCGCTCAGGCGGTCGGCGCGCTTGCGCAGGGTCTTGGCGCGATCTTCGACGTCGGTCTCTTCCTGTTCGGTGACAGTCGGCTCGGCGGCGCGGGCCTCAAGGGACTCGCTGGGAGCAAGATCCTTGTAAGATGCGGCGCGCATCTCGTCGGTGATCGTCTCGTCAAGCTCGGGAAACCGGCTGCAGCCGGTGGCGGACAGGGCGATCAGGGCCAACGGGGCAAGGGCAAAGAGGCGCATGGGCGATCTCGGGACGGGACGGTTGTTTCCCTCATGCCACTGTTTCACCGCCAAGAGCAAGCGGGGGCTTTGATTTGAACAGGCGTTCAGATAACTCTGATGCCATGGCCAGGACACAGGGATCGCATTCGGACATCACCGGCCCGCGGGTGCGCAAGGCGGCGTTGCGGCTATTCGCATCGCATGGCTATGCCGCTGTTTCCATGCGACAAATCGCGGGTGAGGTCGGGGTGCAGGCGGGGGCGCTGTATAATTACACGCCCGACAAGCAAAGCCTGCTGTTCGACCTGATGAAAGGCCATATGGACGATCTGCTGGCCGCCCGGGCGACGGCGCCCGGCCCGGAAGAACCGTTGGCGGCGTTGGAGAATTTCACCCGTTTCCACATCCGTTTTCACCATGACCGCCCCGACGAGGTGTTCATCTCGTATATGGAGCTGCGCAACCTTTCGCCCGAAAACTTCAAGGAAATAGAGGGGCTTAGGCGGCGCTATGAGGACCAGCTCGAAACGATCCTGCGCCGTGGCGTGGAGCTTGGCGCCTTTGAGGTGGCCGAGCCCAAGATCGCGGCGATGGCGGTGATTGCCATGTTGAACGGGGTCAATACCTGGTTTCGGGAAGGCGGGCGGCTGAGCCTGCCGCAGATCGAACAGCTTCATTGGGATATGGTGCGCAAGGCGGTATCGGCGCCGGAGCCGCCGAATCGCGGTTAACAAACTGTCTTAAAAGGAAAAACAGTTTCTGCATCGCGTCGGCATCACGTCGGTATCGCGTCGGTGCGCCGCACCGCATCGCCCAAGGTTAAAGCGGCGTGCGCCGCATGACGCCAGCACGCAAACCGGGCCCGCGCCGGGAACTCCACAAAGCCAACAAATTCTCGCCCGATTGCTCGCCTAAAACGAGTCGCCGCCTAACCGTTTGTTAGGTTTGAGCTGGTAAAACGGCGATGTTCAGCGGGCGCATGCAAGAAGGCCGGGCAGGCTTGCGGTGCAGGCCAGGTCCGGTGGTAATGCGGCTTGCTTCGCCTGAGTTGGAGTGTGTTCGATGCCGACCTTTGACCTGATGCTCTATAACACGGATAGCGTCACGCAGTATTCCGAGACCAATTTTCTGTCGACGCCGGAGTCGAGCTTCTTTCCGAGCGGTGCGACCGGCGATGCGGATGCGGATGGGTCGACCGTTACCTTCGGCAATCTGAACGGTGAAGTCATCACCATCGACGACGATGACGCCACGTTCGAGGATGGCGATGTCGGGCTGTTGACCGGGCAAACCTCGACCTCTTCGACCAGCCTGTTCAACCTCGATGGCGGGATCGAACCCGAATATGCCTATACGCTGACCGATCCGGACACGGGCGAGTCGTTCCGCATTTATGCGGTCACGGCGACGACGCTGCTTTTGGGTAACACGGTGGTGGGCTTTGCATCCGAGCAGCCGATCGACCCGACCGTTACCTATAATGTCAGCTATGATGCCCCCTTGCTGTTGAGCACGCCGGATTCCGAGCCGAGCGTCGCGTTTTCCAGTCTCATCTGCTTTGTGCGTGGCTCCCTGATCGATACGGATCGCGGGCCGGTCCCGGTGGAGAATCTTGATCTTGGGGATCCGGTGGTGACGCTCGATCACGGCTGTCAGCCGATCCGGTGGATCGGGAGGCGCAGGCTGAGCCGGACCGATCTGGACGGCGCGCCGCATATGTATCCGATCCGCATCCGGGCCGGGTGCCTGGGTGAAAGCCTGCCGAGCAAGGATCTGATGGTGTCACAGCAGCACAGGATGCTGGTGCGCTCGGCCATCGTGAAGCGGATGTTCGCGTCCGGCGAGGTTCTGGTTGCGGCCAAGCACCTGCTGGCGCTGGACGGGGTCGAGATTGTCGAGGATGCGGACGAGGTGGAGTATTTCCACCTGCTGTTCGACCAACACGAGATCATCTTTGGAAACGGCGCCCCGACCGAGAGCCTTTATACCGGCCCGATGGCGATGCGCTCGCTTTGTCCGCAATCGCGCGCCGAAATCCTGGAACTGTTTCCAGAGCTCAAATTCATGTCGGAGCCGCCACGGCCCATTCGCCAGTTTTCGAGCGGTCGCAAGGGGCAGCATTTGGCGCAGCGACACCAGAAGAACGGTAAGGCGGTGGTGGAAATCGAAAGAGCGCGGCGGGACGTCGCCATGACGGTGGCGTAACGACGAGCGGCGGCCCGAAGGCCGCCACGCGGCGTGGGGTGCATTCGGTGCCCTTCAATGCGCGGGCTTGATGAAGGTGCCGTTGCGCAATTCGCGCATCGCCTGTTGCAGCTCTTCGCCGGTATTCATGACGATCGGCCCGTGCCAGGCGACGGGTTCGGCTATGGGCGCGCCCGAGACCAGCAGGAAGCGGATCCCGTTCTCGCCTGCCTGAACCGTCACCTCGTCGCCGGTTCCAAAGCGGATCAGGGTGCGGTCGCCGGACATGTCGCGGATGTTGACCTCTTGGCCCATCACCTCTTTTTCCAACAGCACGCCGCGCGGCTGGCTGGCATCGGCAAATGCGCCGGAGCCTTCGAACACATAGGCGAAGGCGCGCCGGTAGGTGTCGACGGGAAGGGTCTTTTTCACGCCCGGCGGCACCGAGATATCAAGATATTGCGGATCGGCGGCGATGCCGTCGACCGGGCCGCGCCGCCCCCAGAAAGTGCCCACCACCACGCGCACGACCGTGCCGTCATCGTCGATCACCTCGGGGATGTCGGGGGCCTTCACATCCTGGTAGCGCGGTGCGGTCATCTTGAGCGATGAGGGCAGGTTGGCCCAGAGCTGAAAGCCATGCATCTGGCCCGCCGCGTTTCCTTGCGGCATTTCCTGATGCATGATGCCGGACCCGGCGGTCATCCATTGCACGTCACCGGCGCCCAGCAAGCCGCGATTGCCGAGGCTGTCGCCATGTTCGACGCTGCCCGACAGAACATAGGTGATGGTCTCGATGCCGCGATGCGGGTGCCAGGGGAAGCCTTGGGCGTAATGCGCCGGGTCTTCGTTGCGAAAATCGTCAAACAGCAGGAACGGGTCCAGCTCGGATGGTTTGTGAAAGCCGAAGGCGCGGTGCAGGTGGACTCCGGCGCCCTCCATCGTGGGCTGGGCGGCGCGTGTTTCAAGCACGGGTCTGATGGACATGGGGTGTCTCCTCTTGTTGCCAGAGACGTATGGCGCGTGGCGCGGGGTGCAATGGGCGCCCCTGTGTGGGCGCGAACCGGGCCTGTGCGCAAGCTCGCAGTCGCGCAGGCCGGATCCGCCGCGCGAATGGCTCTCGCATCGGGGGCGCTTTCAGGCTAAGTCCGCGTTGCAATACGGGAGGTGGCGATGACGGACGAGGTTTTGATGGTGCTCAAGGCGTCACCGGGGCGGCGTGTGCTGGGGGTTGGCACGGTTCTGACGCTGGGCGCGATCGCGGTCTATGTCGCCCTGTTCGAGCCGCCGGGCCATTTCGGGTGGACGGCGTTCCTGTTGGTCCTGGGGATGGCGGCGCTGTGGCTGAGCAACCGGATGCGCCAGGCCACGGTGGCGCATCTGGAACTGACGCGCGAGGCGCTGCGCAGCAGCACCGGCGAGGTGCTGGCGCGGGTTGGTGACATCGAGGCGCTGGAACGCGGGGTGTTCGCCTTCAAGCCGTCGAACGGTTTTACCCTGCGCCTCAAGGAAGGCACGAGTGGCCCGCGCCGCTGGGAGCCGGGCCTTTGGTGGCGCATGGCGCGCCGTATCGGGGTCGGGGGGGTGACGCCCGGTGCGCAATCGCGCGCCATGGCCGAGATCCTGGCCGAACTGATGCAGCAGCAAACGCCCTGAATCAGCCGCAGGGTCGGCGACCGGCGGTCAGCAATCGGGGCATTTGACCTGTTCGGCAAAGCGTGGGCTGGTGAAGACGCGGGTCTCCATCGGAATCATATCGCTGAACCCGACGCTGAGATTGGGTTCGTATTCCGAAAAGGATTCGATCTGGATCAGGTGTTCGCCATTGCCCATGATGGGCAGGATATCGTGCCGGGTCTTGACGCTGTCGGTGGTCAGTTCGGCAAGCGGGCCATCGCCGCGCACTTCGGACCAGACGATCGCATATTCGTCATCGTCGGAATTATAGGTGATGATCGAGACGCGAATCTGGTTCTCGCCGAAGTCATTGGTGAAATCGTCGAACAGCTTCTTGGTGTTGTCGATATAAGCGGACGAGACGCTGGTCTGTTCGCGCGAGATCATGTCGACGATGGTATAGCTCGCCTTTTCGCGCACGCTTTTGTAGCGATACATCTCGAAGAATTCGAAGGTCGCCGACAACGCCCAGAACAGGATCGGGATGATGACGACCGTTTCGACGGTCACGGTGCCGCTGGCACAGTTGCGAAATCTGGCGAGAAAGGATTTCATCCTGGCGATCATCATCGGATTCAGGGCTCCTGCACGAAGGCGGACATGGAGACGACCGCAGCCTGCCCGTTGCCGTCCTTCTTCAGGACGCTGCCAAGTGCGGCCCTGGGCATCATGGGGTCGTATTTCAGGCAAGCGCGCAGCAGCATGAGCTGGTTGCGCTGGCCCGGCGCAAACTGGCGCACCGGTTTGGTGGGCTGGGCGGCGTCGGTGCAGTCCGCGGTTTGATCGAGCCCGGTATAGGCGCGGATATCCACGGGTTTCATCTCCAGGCGCAGGTTGGTGTCGCAGTTGCCGCCCAGCTTGGAAAAATCGCAGACCATGCCCTTGATCGTCGGGTGGTTGGGCGGCGTGGCATAGCCCAGCCGGATCTGGCGCACGGTGAGGTCGAGGCCGCGTTCCAGCATGGCATGGCGCAGCGTGATGACGCTGAGTTCGATCGAGAACAGCAGGAGCATCATGAACACGGGGAAGATGATGACGAACTCCACCGACGCATTGCCGCTGTCACCGCGCCGGAAGCGCGAGAGCCTGTCGGCGATAAACCGGATCACTGGGTCAACCTCAACTTCTGAACGTTGGCGGCGATGGCGCCGAATGCCTGTTTGATGTTCACCGTATTCGCGTCGTAATGGTTGCCATCGCTCGAGGCGCAGGCCGCGAGCTTGTCTGCGGCGCTGACCTGGTCGCCCATGTCATAGGCGATGGTGAAAACGACGATCCCGGCATTATCGACCGTGTTGCAGATATCTTCCATGCGGTCGTCTTTTTCTGAGGGACTGATGCTGCCCGAGCCGTTTCTGCCGAACTCGTCGTCAGGAATATCGTCGTTGGTCCAATTCGAGTAGAAATCGGGCGTCATCATGCCCCATGCTTCTTCCCAGCTCAGGCGGGTCGTGCTTTCGTAGCCGGACAAAGTCGACGGCAAATCATTGAATTCGTCGGGGGACAGAAAATTCTTTTCCTCGATATCAGTATAGTCGTTGTAGAATGTCGAGTAGAGGTAGTATTTTTTCTTGTCCACGTTTTCATACACACAAGTCCAATAACGTGAGCTGCAATAGCGTTCACTGTACCGGCGGTTGCTGTGGTTGTTGGTCCGGTAGCGGTATTGAAACACATCGTCGACATACGCGATCTCGTAGAGGTGCGAATCCGGCCCGCGATAATCAGATTCTGAGTGGCTCTCAGGCACGTTCGGGTCGATCAGGTCGTTGGGATCCGGCAGGTGATAGGACCAGTCATTCGCGCCGTCACCCATCAGAATGATGATCTTGAGCACCTGGCCGGTGGTGTAGAGCGCGGGCAGGTTCTTGATGTTGGGATTGACGATGTTGTAGGTTTCGGTGCCGCCACTGCCGTCGGGGCGGGTGCGGTCCGCCTGAAGGCTGGTCACGACCGGGCGAAAGGCCGGATCGAGCAGGGCGGCGGCCCATTTCATCCCCATATCCGCCGACGTGCTGCCCGCAGCCTTGAGAGAGTCGAGCTTGCTTTCCAATGCGGTATAGGTGCTCGCATAGGGCAGGATGCGGAAATAATCGTCGGTGTAGCAGCTGCGGTTATAGGCGCTCGATGAACTGGTTTCGACATTGCCCGAGCCGATATCGCCGAAGTCGCCATAGATCGAGGTGTAAAGCGTCTGCGCATAGGAGACGTTCGGATCAATCGCCGCGTTCAGGAATTCATCATCGGTAAAGTCGACGCAGGTCGAATACTGATGCCGTTTATCAACCGAAAGGGCCTCGAACATCTCGTTCGAGGGAGTCACGTTCCAGCTATAGGGCACGATTGAAATGGTGGTGGTGTTCTCGTCCGATTTGCTGAGCACATCGTCGACGAATTCCGCGGCCGCTTCCTTCATCTTGGTCAGGCGGGTCCCGGCCATTGAGCCGGACACGTCGAGCGCCAGCACGATTTCCATCTTGGGCGAGGCGATGGCGGCGGTCGAGGAGGCGGCAGCGTCCAGGGTGTCAATGCCGGACAGCCGCATGAGGAGCGTATCCATTTTCATCGAGGCCGAGGCGGTCACGCGCTTGCTGTTGAGGCCGGCGGAGATATCCTTGTCGGGGTCGATGGGATGCAGGTATTGCTGCAGGCCGGCGGCTTCGAAGTAATTTTCGACGATGGCCTTGATCTCTGTGTCGGTGGCGCCGACGGGGGCACCGGCCCCCGCGAGCACGGCGCTGTCGAGCGTCGACTGGATATGAGTGCGCGACATCTCGTGGCGCATCGTGTCGATTCCGAGTCCGGCGGACAGCAGCATGACGACGAAAATAATAATCGCAAGGGCGACGACGGCCCCGTCCTCGTCCTTGCGGAAGCGCCAAAGCGCGCACATCAATTCAATCTTGGAAATTCGCGACTTGCCCGCCGTCAAGCACTGACGGGCGCCTCGCTTGTTCTTAAAGCCAATCATACGTCACCTCGCAAATTCGACGTATCGTGTGAAAGGACGGTCCCGGTCCCGGAATTGTCCAAAGGTAATTTCTTACCGAGCTTTATGGCCAAATTAGGGCGCCGCAAGGCTATAGAGGCGGCAATAAGGTGGTGTTTTGAAACGGTTTTGCGGTGTTCTGGGGTGTTGTTTCCGATGTGGCTTCAATCGCCCTGAAAATGCACCGGAGTCTTAACCAAGCGACCATCGGCAGACCACGGGTGGACAAAATTGTCGCAGGCATTCACGATACTTACAGCCTCAGGGCGTAGTGGAGTAGTGCCGCAATTTTGCTGGTATGACAAGGGAGACGCGCGATGAAAGAAATCAAAGAGCCGACGTTCCGCGAAAGTGTGGATCTCATGTTCAATCGGGCCGTCGCCCTCATGGACCTGCCGCCGGGGCTGGAGGAAAAAATCCGCGTGTGCAACGCGACCTACACGGTGCGCTTCGGGGTGCGGCTGCGGGACAAGATCCATACTTTCGTGGGTTATCGCAGCGTCCATTCCGAACATATGGAACCCGTGAAAGGCGGTATCCGCTATTCCATGGCCGTCAATCAGGACGAGGTCGAGGCGCTGGCGGCGCTGATGACCTATAAATGCGCGCTGGTCGAGGCACCCTTCGGGGGCTCGAAAGGGGGATTGTGTGTCGATCCGCGCGAATGGGACGAGCACGAAATGGAACGGATCACCCGCCGCTTCGCCTATGAACTGGCCAAGCGCGACCTGATCCACCCCAGCCAGAACGTGCCCGCGCCCGACATGGGCACCGGCGAGCGCGAGATGGCCTGGATCGCCGACCAGTATCGGCGGATGAATACGACAGACATCAACGCCCGGGCCTGTGTGACGGGCAAGCCGCTCAATGCCGGTGGCATCGCCGGGCGGGTCGAGGCGACGGGGCGCGGCGTGCAATATGCGCTGCGCGAATTCTTCCGCCACCCCGAGGACAAGCAGGCGGCGAATATGAGCGGCACGCTGGATGGCAAGCGCGTGATCGTGCAGGGCCTTGGCAATGTGGGCTATCACGCCGCCAAGTTCCTGAGCGAGGAGGATGGCGCGATCGTCACCGGCATCATCGAACATGACGGTGCCCTGTTCAGCGAGAACGGCATCGACGTGGAGGCGGTGCGCGCCTGGATCATGAAGCATGGCGGCGTGTCCGGTTTTCCCGACGCGGCCCACAGCGCCGAGGGCGGCGCGGTGCTGGAGGAAGAGTGCGACATCCTGATCCCGGCGGCGCTTGAGGGCGTGATCAACATGAACAACGCCGACCGCATCAAGGCGTCGCTGATCATCGAGGCGGCGAACGGCCCGGTCACAGCGGGGGCCGACGATATCCTGCGCCGCAAGGGCACGGTGATCATCCCCGACATGTATGCCAACGCGGGCGGTGTCACGGTGTCCTATTTCGAATGGGTCAAGAACCTGAGCCACATCCGCTTTGGCCGCATGGGCCGCCGCCAGGAAGAGGCGCGCCATCAACTGATCGTGGACGAGCTGGAGCGGCTCGACAAGCATCTGGGCGATGCCTGGGTCATCTCGCCCAACTTCAAGCAGCAATATCTGCGCGGGGCGGGCGAGCTGGAGCTGGTGCGCTCGGGTCTGGATGACACGATGCGCACGGCCTACCAGTCCATGCGCGAGGTCTGGCACGGGCGCGATGACGTGACCGACCTGCGCACCGCGGCCTATCTTGTGTCCATCGACAAGGTCGCCTCCAGCTATCGCGCGCTCGGGCTTTGAGCGCGTATCATCGATGCTGAGACAGGCCCCGGCCCGTTGCCATTGCGGACGGGGCCTGACAGATTGGGCGGACATTCCACGACATATGAGGAATTCATGCTGCGAATAGTGACCCTGTGTTGCGGGCTTGCCCTGACGGGCGGCGCGGCCCTGGCCCAGACAGAGACCGAGGCCGAAAAGGCCGACCGCTGCGCCGCGCTGGCGGATGTCGTCGCGCGCACCGTGACCGCCCGACAGCTTGGCCAGAATGCCAGCCAGGCCAAGCGCGGGCTGACGAGCGGCGAAGGGGCCGTGGCGGCGAAATACGCACCCGGCGTGCCGCCGCTTGTCGACTGGATCTACACCCTGTCCGAAGAGCAGCTTTCGCCCGAACTGCAGACCGCCTTCGAGAAACAATGTCTCGATTACAGCGGCTAGCGCGACAACGCCTCACGCGATCTTGCCGATGCGCCAAGGATCGCCCATATTCCCTTGCATGAGTCTACCGCCCGGCTTTCTCGATGAATTGCGTACACGGACCTCGCTTGCCCAGGTGGCGGGTCGCAAGGTCATGTGGGATAACCGCAAGTCCAACCAGGGCAAGGGCGACATGTGGGCGCCTTGCCCTTTCCATCAGGAAAAGACCGCCAGTTTCCACGTCGATGACCGCAAGGGGTTCTATTACTGCTTTGGTTGCCACGCCAAGGGCGATGCGATCAGCTTTGTGAAAGAGACCGAGAACGTCGATTTCATGGAGGCCGTGCGCATTCTGGCGCAGGAGGCGGGGATGCAGATCCCCGAACGCGACCCGCAGGCGCAGCAGAAGGCCGACCGGCGCAGCCAGCTGGCCGAGGTGATGGAAGCCGCGGTGCAGTTCTTCGGCCTTCAGCTCAGGACCGCGGGCGGCGCCGCCGCGCGCGAATACCTGGCGGGGCGCGGGCTGGACGAGCCGGCGCAGGCGCGCTTCGAGCTGGGTTTCGCACCCGCCGCGTGGCAGGCGCTCTGGGACCACCTCAAGGGCAAGGGTATCGATGACGAGCTGATCATGGAGTGCGGGCTGGCCCGCCCCAGCCGCAAGCCCGGCGGGCGGCCCTATGACGTCTTTCGCAATCGCATTATGTTCCCGATCCGCGACCCGCGCGGGCGCTGCATCGCCTTTGGCGGGCGGGCGATGGACCCCAATGACGACGCGAAATACTATAATTCCCCCGATACCGAACTGTTCGACAAGTCGCGCACGCTTTATCACCACGGCCCCGCGCGCGAGGCTGCGGGCAAGGGCAAGCCGCTGATCGTGGCCGAGGGCTACATGGACGTGATCGCGCTGGCGCTGGCCGGTTTCGACGCGGCCGTGGCCCCGCTTGGCACGGCAATCACCGAGCACCAGTTGCAGATGCTGTGGCGGATATCGGATGAGCCCATCATCGCGCTGGATGGCGACCGTGCCGGTCTGGGCGCGGCCTATCGCGCCATCGACCTTGCGCTGCCGCTGATCGAAGCGGGCAAGTCGCTGCGTTTCGCGCTGATGCCCGAGGGGCAGGACCCTGACGACCTGTTGCGCGCCAAGGGCGCGGGCGCGCTGCGCGAGGTGCTGGACGCGGCGGTGCCCATGGTGCAGCTTTTGTGGCGGCGCGAGACCGAGGGGCGCGATTTCGACAGCCCCGAGCGGCGCGCCGCATTGGACAAGGCATTGCGCGAGAAGATCAAGCTGATCCGTGATCCGTCGATCCGCAGCCATTACGGGCAGGCGATCAAGGATCTGCGATGGGAGCTTTTCAATCCGCGCCGCGCGCCGGGCGGGGCGCGCCGTCCGGGTGGGCGTATCGGCAGCACAGGGCGCTGGCAGCCCGCCCCCGAACCCGCGCGAGCGGGTACGCGTTCCTCGCTTCTGGCCGCCGCCGGCGATGGCGCGCCGCATCGCCTGCGCGAGGCCGTGGTGCTGGCTTCGGTGATCTGCACGCCCGAGGTGTTCGACGATGTGGAAGGCGCACTTGAAACGATGATCTGCACCGATCCCGATCATGAGCGTTTGCGCGCGCTGATCCTGAGATACGCGCCCGAAGGGGCGCAGGATTTGCGCCGGCGCATCGGCGAGACATTCGGCGGCGAGGCTCTTGAAAAGCTGCTCGGCTTGCCCCATGTCGCGCTGGCGCCCGCCGTGCGTCGGCCCGGAGACACGGACATGGCGCGCATGACCATCGCCGAGGAACTGGCCAAGCTGGAGGCCGAGCGCGGGCTTAACGCCGAAGTAAGCGAGGCCGCAGAGGATCTTGCCGGGGTGGCCGACGAGGCCGTCACCTGGCGGCTGGGGCAGGCCGCAGAACAACGCCAGCGCACCTTGCGCAGTCAAAGCGAGGACCGCACGGAATACGACCTAGCCGATAACGGCGCCCGAATCAGTCGCGACGAGCGCGAGCGCCTCGATGCGCTGCTTGATCGCATCACCTTTTCCAAACCGACTCGTTGATTGTCGTTTCGTGAGGAATAGGTAAAGAAAACAGGGTAAAGGGTGTGCGAATCAGCAGATCGCGCTATTGATTCGTTCTTAACGAATCACCCGAACTGCCCATTGTTCAGGAGACCTTCATGGCCGCCAAGGATAACGACGACCAAAAGCCGGACGATCAGGACACCGAGATGTCGCTCGATATGAGCCAGGCAGCGGTGAAGAAAATGATCGCCGAGGCGCGCGAGAAGGGGTTCATCACCTACGATCAGCTCAACAAGGTGTTGCCGCCCGATCAGGTTTCCTCCGAGCAGATCGAGGACGTGATGTCGATGCTCAGCGAGATGGGTATCAACATTATCGAGGAGGAAGACGCCGAGGACGAGGAGCAGAGGACCACCGCCGTTGCCGAGATCGGCAAGAAGGGCGAACTGGCGCTTGGCTCGGGCAAGGACGAGAAGCTGGACCGCACCGACGATCCGGTGCGCATGTATCTGCGCGAGATGGGCAGCGTCGAGTTGTTGAGCCGCGAGGGCGAGATTGCCATCGCCAAGCGGATCGAGGCCGGGCGCAACACCATGATCGCGGGCCTGTGTGAAAGCCCGCTGACCTTTCAGGCCATCACCATCTGGCGTGACGAACTTCTGGGCGAGGACATCCTGCTGCGCGATGTGATCGACCTGGAGACCACCTTCGGCAACCAGCTTGACGAAGAGGGCGGCGAACCGGTGGTCGAGGCCGCCAATGTCGCCGCCGCGCCCGCGGAAAAGAAAGAGAATGACCAGCCCGAACTGGATGCTGACGGCAATCCCATCGCCTCGGACGACGACGACGAGGAGGAGGAAGAACAGGCCAACATGAGCCTGGCCGCCATGGAGGCGGCGCTCAAGCCGCGGGTTCTGGAGACGCTGGACCGGATCGCCGACGATTACGAGATGCTGAGCGAGATGCAGGACAGCCGCATCTCGGCCACGCTGAACGAGGACGGGTCGTTCTCGAAAAAGCAGGAGGCGACCTATCAGAAGCTGCGCTCGGAGATTGTCGAGCTGGTGAACTCGCTGCACCTGCACAACAACCGGATCGAGGCACTGATCGACCAGCTTTACGGCATCAACCGCCGGATCATGCAGATCGACAGCGCGATGGTGAAGCTGGCGGACCAGGCGCGCATCAACCGCCGCGAATTCATCGACGAGTATCGCGGCCGCGAGCTGGACCCCAACTGGCTGGACGACATGGCCGCCAAATCGGGCCGTGGCTGGCAGATGTTCATGGAGCGCAACCCCGAGAAGGTGGCGGAACTGCGCGCCGACATGGCGCAGGTCGGCCAGTATGTCGGCCTTGATATCAGCGAATTCCGCCGCATCGTGAGCCAGGTCCAGAAGGGCGAGAAAGAGGCCCGTCTGGCCAAGAAGGAAATGGTCGAAGCCAACCTGCGGCTGGTCATTTCCATCGCCAAGAAATACACGAACCGCGGCCTGCAATTCCTTGATCTCATTCAGGAAGGCAATATCGGCCTGATGAAGGCCGTGGACAAGTTCGAGTATCGCCGGGGCTATAAGTTCAGCACCTATGCGACCTGGTGGATCCGCCAGGCGATCACCCGCTCGATCGCCGATCAGGCGCGCACCATCCGCATCCCGGTCCACATGATCGAGACGATCAACAAGCTGGTGCGCACCGGGCGCCAGATGCTGCACGAGATCGGCCGCGAGCCCACCCCCGAGGAGCTGGCCGAAAAGCTGCAGATGCCGCTGGAAAAGGTCCGCAAGGTGATGAAGATCGCCAAGGAGCCGATCAGCCTCGAAACCCCTATCGGCGACGAGGAGGACAGCCAGCTTGGCGATTTCATCGAGGACAAGAACGTCGTCCTGCCGCTGGATTCCGCCATTCAGGACAATCTCAAGGAAACCACGACGCGGGTGCTGTCATCGCTGACCCCGCGCGAGGAACGGGTGCTGCGGATGCGGTTCGGGATCGGCATGAATACCGACCACACGCTTGAAGAGGTGGGCCAGCAGTTCAGCGTGACGCGCGAACGCATCCGCCAGATCGAGGCCAAGGCGCTGCGCAAGCTCAAGCATCCCTCGCGGTCGCGCAAGCTCAGGTCTTTCCTGGATCAGTAGCCCCGCTCAAGGGCACCAAACGAGAGAAAAAGAAGCCGCGGGGACGCGGCTTTTTTCGTACAAAACGTCCGGTTTGTACGCTGGTCTTGTACAGATGCCGGGCAGGGGGCGCGAAGGTTTGTACAAAACCGCCCGAGGCGGCCTGAAAGGGCCGCTTGAGGGGGCGCCGGGCGGCGGCGCGGAATGGCGGGCGGGGTGTTAAGAATTCGCTCCTCGAAAGGCAAGCATGATCGGGGAGGTAAAGGGAATCTGAGCGGCGCGCGCGCTGGATACACCGGGCGGAAAGGTTTGGGCGGCGCGCGCCACCCTGTGTTAGGCTGGCGCGGCGCGCTGTCACGGGCGGCGAAAGACGCGGCCTGAAGCGTGCCGGGGCACCAACAGTTTCGAATGGCGGGAGTGACGGGCCATGCAGACCACTTTCACCATCCCCACCCAGGGGCAGGGGCTTTATGAATTCACCCATCAGGTCACAGCATGGGTGGCCGGGTCGGGGGTGGATGAGGGGCTGTTGACCCTGTTCATCCGGCACACATCGGCCAGCCTGCTGATCCAGGAGAACGCCGACCCGGACGTGACGCGCGATTTGCGCGAGTGGTTCGGGCGGCTGGTGCCGCCCGGCAATGACCCGGCGATGGCCTTTTTGCGCCACACCCAGGAAGGCCCCGACGACATGCCCGCCCATATCAAGGCGGCGATGATGCCGGTCAGCCTGTCGATCCCGGTGGATGGGGGCCATCCGCTTTTGGGAACATGGCAGGGCATTCACGTGTTCGAGCATCGCGATGCGCCCCACCGTCGCAAGGTGGCGGCGCATCTGGCGAGGACATAGCCCGCATCAGTTGCCGGGCATCAGCACCAGTTCGCGCAGATCGGCGCGGCGCGGCTGTTCAAGCGCATGGACCACGCTTTGGGCCACGTCCTCGGGTTGCAGCTTGTCGGGTTTGGGTTCATCGAAAAACGGCGTGTCCACCATCCCCGGAGCGACCACCGTGCAGCGCCCGCCCCATTCGCGCATCTCCTGGGACATGTTGCCGGCGAAACCGTGGACGAACCATTTCGAGGCGCCATAGACCGAGCCGGGCAGGTGGATCTTGCCGGCGACCGAGCCGGTCATCACCAGATGCCCCTGGCTGGCGCGCAAGGCGGCCATCGCGGCGCGGGTCGTCCAGAGCAGCCCCATGACGTTGACTTCCATCATGGCGCGCCATTCCTCGGGGTCGCCATGTTCGGCGCCGGGCGTGTCGAGGCCCATTCCCGCATTGGCGAAGACCGCCTGAAGCCCCTGAAAATGAGTGGCGGCGCGTTCGATGGCGGCGGCGACCTCGTCATATTGCGTGACATCGCCGGGCAGGGCGAGGGCGCGGTCGGTGCCGATCTCGTCCGCGATGGCCGAGAGCTTTTGCTGATTGCGCGCAAACAGCGCCACGTTCCAGCCCGCATCGGCGGCGGCGCGGGCAGTGGCGGCGCCGATGCCGCTGGAGGCACCGGTGATGAATAGCGTCTTGTCGCTCATGGAGGAATCCTTTCGCGTTGAAATTCAGCCGTAATAAGGTGGATACTGCCCATGTAATCCTTGCGGTCGCGGTATCAAAGGGGCGAGCGTGTCATTCATCTTGGGGGGGAATTTCCCCCCTACCCAAAGCATTGCGGCTCCCCTATAGTGGTTGTGGATAAGTGGGCCCAAGACCCATTATTGAGGCAGACCAGAAAAGGGGAACGGCCGATGCGCTGCCCGTTTTGCGGAAATATAGATACACAGGTCAAGGATTCACGCCCTGCGGAGGATCATGTTTCGATCCGGCGGCGGCGGTTTTGCCCGGCATGCGGCGGGCGGTTCACCACCTATGAGAGGGTGCAGCTGCGCGATCTCGTCGTCGTCAAGACCAACGGGCGGCGAGAGGATTTCGACCGCGACAAGCTGGAACGTTCGATCCGGATCGCCTTGCAGAAGCGCCCGGTCGATCCCGAGCGCATCGAGCAGATGATCTCGGGGATCGTGCGGCGGCTGGAAAGCATGGGCGAGACGGATATCCCATCGAAAGTGGTGGGCGAGATCGTCATGGAGAGCCTGGCGCGGATCGACACCGTGGCCTATGTGCGCTTTGCCAGCGTCTACAAGAACTTCCAGGCGGCGGATGATTTCGACAAGTTCGTCAGCGAATTGCGCCCCGATGAGGCGATCGCCGAAGCCAAGCAAAAAGACGAGTAGCCCCATGCGCGGGGATGACGCCCGCTACATGGCGCTGGCGCTGGCGCTGGGGCGGCGCGGGCAGGGCCAGTGCTGGCCCAACCCGGCGGTGGGCTGCGTGATCGTGCGGGATGGACGGATCGTCGGGCGCGGCTGGACCGCGCCGGGCGGGCGGCCTCATGCGGAGGTGCGCGCCCTGGCCCACGCGGGCGAGAAGGCACGCGGCGCGACGGTTTATGTGAGCCTTGAGCCCTGCGCCCATCACGGCAAGACCCCGCCCTGCGCCGATGCCCTGATCGAAGCCGGGGTCGCGCGGGTGGTGGCCCCGATCGCCGACAGTGACCCGCGCGTCGCGGGGCAAGGGTTCGCGCGTCTTGAAGGCGCCGGGATCGAGGTGGAGACCGGCATCTGCGCCCAGGATGCGATGCGCGATCTGGGCGGGTTCCTCCGCCGGGCCGAGACCGGGCTGCCGCATCTGACATTGAAACTGGCGATGTCGCTTGATGGGCGCATCGCCACCGCATCGGGCGACAGCCAGTGGATCACCGGCCCCGAGGCGCGCCGCATGGTTCATGCGATGCGCGCGCGCCATGACGCGGTGATGGTGGGCGCGGGCACGGCAAGGGCGGATGACCCGATGCTGACGGTGCGCGGGCTTGGCATCACCGGTCAGCCGGTGCGTGTGGTGGTGTCGCGCCGGCTTGATCTGCCCTTGATGTCGCAACTGGCGCAGAGCGCGCGCGAGGTGCCGTTGTGGCTGTGCCATGGGCCGGACCCCGATGCGGCGCTGGCCGAGGCCTGGGACGGGTTGGGCGCAACGCGCATCGCCTGCGATCTGACGGGACGGCAGCTGGACATGGCGTCGGTGCTGCGGGCTTTGGGCGAAAAGGGCATCACGCGGGTCTTCTGCGAGGGCGGCGGCGGGTTGGCGGCGTCGCTTCTGGGCGCGGGGCTGGTCGATGAGCTGGTGGTGTTTCGCGCCGGGGTCGCCATCGGCGCAGAGGGGCTGCCGGGGATCGGCGCGCTGGGCCTGGAGCGGCTGGCGGGGGCGGAGCGGTTCGCGCTGGTCGAAACACGCGCGGTGGGTGGTGATACGATGAGCCGCTGGCGGCGCGGCTGAGGGCGGGGAGGGGGCGCTGCCCCCGTCGCCGCAAGCGGCGACTCCCCCGAGGTATTTGAAGCCAGATGAAGGGCGCGCGCGAAAGCGGTCTGGCGCTTTTCGGGAAATTGTTACATTGCACCGATATCCCCTGCGGCACATCGAATCCGAGAAAGGGGATACTCATGAAAACCAAAGCTGCATTGACCGCGTTTGCCGCATTGGCGCTGGCGCTGCCCGCACAGGCCGAGTTCGAGCTGAGCGAGCGTTACACCGATAATGACGGCGATCTGATCGCCGACATCCCCGAGGATTCGTCGCAGTGGATCGACCCCGAGACGCTGATCTTCGCCTATACGCCGGTCGAGGATCCGGCGGTTTATGCCGAGGTCTGGGCCGGTTTCCTTGAGCATATGGCCGAGGTGACGGGCAAGAAGGTGCAGTTCTTCCCGGTTCAGTCCAACGCCGCGCAGATCGAGGCGATGCGCGCCGGGCGCCTGCATGTGGCGGGGTTCAACACCGGCTCCAACCCGCTGGCCGTGGCCTGTGCGGGGTTCCGCCCCTTTGCCATGATGGCGGCCGAGGATGGCTCGTTCGGTTACGAAATGGAGATCATCACCTATCCCGACTCCGGGATCGGGAAGGTCGAGGACCTGAAGGGCCAGACGTTGGCCTTCACCTCGGAGACGTCGAATTCGGGCTTCAAGGCGCCTTCGGCGATCCTGATGGCCGAGTTCGCCATGAGCGCGGGCGAGGATTTCGAGGCGGTCTTTTCGGGCGCGCATGACAATTCGATCCTGGGCGTCGCCAACAAGGATTACATCGCCGCTTCGATCGCCAATTCGGTCAAGGGGCGGATGATCGACCGCGAGGTCGTCTCGGAGGATCAGCTGGTCACGATCTACCAGTCGCAGACCTTCCCGACCACGGGCTATGGCACGGTCTACAACCTGGCGCCCGAACTGCAGGAGAAGATCCGCGAGGCGTTCTTCGGGTATGACTGGGAAGGCACCAAGCTGGCCGAGGAATTCGGGCGCAACGGCGAGGATCAGTTCATCGAGATCACGTTCAAGGATGACTGGTCGGTGATCCGCACGATCGATGAGGCCAACGGCGTCGTTTACGACTGCAACTGAGCCGTAAGCGGAAGCAATGCTGGTGGGCGGCCCGGAGTTTGGCCGCCCGCATGGCATGTGGAGGCCCCGGAACGATCAGAGACGAGCCCTCGGAGAGAGAGCCGAGAAAAAGCCCCGAGAAAGAGCCCCGAGAAAGAGCCCCGCGCATGTTGCATATCGAACGCCTGACGAAGACCTACAGGACCGGTGAGACCGCGCTGAGCGAGGTGAGTCTGGATGTGCCGGAGGGGCAGATCATGGGGCTGATCGGCCCGTCGGGTGCGGGCAAGTCGACCCTGATCCGCTGCATCAACCGTTTGGTCGAGCCGAGCGCGGGGAAGGTCATGTTGAATGATGTTGATCTGGTGAGGCTGGGCAAGGCGGATCTGCGCCGCCAGCGCCGCCGGATCGGCATGATCTTTCAGGAATATGCGCTGGTCGAGCGGCTGACGGTAATGGAGAACGTGCTGTCGGGGCGGCTGGGCTATGTGCCGTTCTGGCGCAGTTTCCTGCGCCGATACGCGGGTGCCGATATCGAGCGTGCCTATCGCCTGCTGGACCGGGTCGGGCTGATCGGGCACGCGGACAAGCGGGCCGATGCGCTGTCGGGCGGGCAGCGCCAGAGGGTCGGGATCGCCCGCGCGCTGGCACAGGAGCCCGAATTGCTGCTGGTGGATGAGCCGACCGCCAGCCTTGACCCCAAGACCAGCCGCCAGATCATGCGGCTGCTGACCGAAATCTGCGCAGAGCGCAACCTGCCGGCCATCGTCAATATCCATGACGTACCGCTGGCACAGCAATTCATGCAACGTATCGTCGGGCTGCGCGCCGGGAGCGTGGTGTTCGACGGCCCGCCCGGCGCGCTGAGCGAAACCGCGCTGACCGAGATATACGGCGAGGAAGACTGGAACGTCATGCGCCAGGGCGACAGCGAGCAGGCCGAGGCCGAGGCGGATGCCAAGGCGAGACTGGAGGCGCTGGCGCGATGAGCGACGCGGCCCCTTCCGCCTATCCGCGGCGATGGCGCCGCCCGCCGCAGATCGTGCGTGACCGGCGCTGGCGCATCGCGCTGCAGCTGGGCATCGTCGTTTACCTTGTGCTGGCCATCGGCTCGGTCGAGGTGAACTGGGCGCGGGTCTATGACGGGCTGGAACGCGGCCAGCGTTTCGTGATGGGATTCCTGCAGCCCGATTTCACCAGTCGCTGGCGCGATATCAGCCAGGGGTTGGTGGAAAGCCTGACCATGACGCTCACATCGACGGTGGTCGGGGTCTTGATCTCGGTGCCGATCGGCATCGGCGCGGCGCGCAACCTTGCCCCGCGCTGGATCTATTACGCCTGCCGGGGGGTCATCGCCGTCAGCCGGGCCCTGCAGGAGATCATCATCGCGATCTTCTTCGTCGCGATGTTCGGATTCGGGCCGTTCGCGGGCTTTCTGACGCTGAGTTTCGCGACCATCGGTTTCATCGCCAAGCTGCTGGCCGACGACATAGAAGAGATCGACGAGGCCGAGGCCGAAGCGATCCGGGCGACCGGCGCCTCGTGGTGGCAATTGGTGAATTACGCGGTGCAGCCGCAGGTGATGCCCAGGCTGATCGGGCTGTCGCTTTACCGGCTGGACATCAATTTCCGCGAAAGCGCGGTGATCGGGATCGTCGGCGCGGGCGGGATCG
>CAZMZS010000041.1:0-20498 GCA_964570675.1 uncultured Roseovarius sp.
TCATGCCCGAGCCGCACATCTTGTTGAGCGTGGTGGCCGGCACGTCCTCGCCCAGACCACCGGCAAATCCGGCCTGCCGCGCGGGGGCCTGGCCCTGGCCTGCGGGCAGCACGCAGCCCATCAGCACCTCGTCCACGGTTCGCGCGCCTGCGCCGTCCAGTGCCGCACGAATGGCGGCACCGCCCAGAACCGGCGCCCCGACCCCATCGAAATCGCCCTGGAACCCACCCATCGGGGTGCGCGCCGCGCCTGCGATGACAACCTCTTTCATGGCTCGTTCTCCCTTTGTCAGGTCCATGCATACCGAATGGTAAGGAATGCGGTCTAGCCTCGCCCGTATTTCTACCTATCGCCCGAAGGAGGCATCATGAACCTGCACAGCACCTATGGCAACGATATCAACCTGATTACCGTCGCCGACACCCGAATCGATTCGAGCGTGGCCATCAGTTTCAAGGACAGCATGCGCACGCTGACCGATCAGGGGCCCGATCATATCCTGCTGGATCTGTCGAATGTCGTCTTCATCGACTCCAGCGGTCTGGGCGCCATCGTCGCCGCGATGAAGCAACTCAGGAGCGGCAAGCGGCTGGATCTGGCGGGGCTGACCCCGGATGTCGCCAAGGTGTTTCGCCTGACCCGGATGGAAACAGTGTTCAATATCCACAAGGACGCGGCCAGCCTTGTCCCCCGTCCGGTCGCCTGACGCGGTCTTGATGGATCGATCGCGCTCTCCCAC
The DNA here is from genome assembly GCA_964570675.1 of uncultured Roseovarius sp. Classification (GTDB taxonomy): domain Bacteria; phylum Pseudomonadota; class Alphaproteobacteria; order Rhodobacterales; family Rhodobacteraceae; genus Roseovarius. Next base: position 740 of record CAZMZS010000041.1, read on the forward strand.
TGCCAATTCTCGGGCATCCTCGCCCGGCCCTCTGTCGATGCGGTTTGGCGGCGGGGTGGAGCAGATCAGGGGGGCGCTGGACGCCGTGTGCGGCTATCTTGGCACGCTCGGACAGGGGCCCGAGCAGCGTGGCACGATCAAGATCGCACTGGCGGAGGCGCTCAACAACATCGCCGAGCATGCCTATGCGGGGCAGCAGCCGCCCGGGCCGGTTGATCTTCATGCAACGGCGGATGGCGGGATCTTGCAGGTGATTCTGCTTGATCGTGGCCGCGCGCTGCCGGGGCTCGCCCCGCCGCCGGGCCTGCATCATGACCTTGAAGTGGAGCCCGATTCGCTGCCGGAGGGGGGATTCGGCTGGCTCTTGATTCGCGAACTGACCGAGGACGTGTCCTATATCCGCACAGGCGGCGAGAACCGGCTGACCCTTGTTTTCAGCCTCGAATGACAGCTTGGCAGGGCCAGGCTGGCGAAGAAGACACCAATTTGCCGCATTCGATGCTAAAAAGCGCCTGAAACGATCCGTATCTAAGAGATGTAGCTGCATATAGCTTCCCTCGGCGCCGCGTTGAACAGCCCCCACCCAGTGCGCGGCGTCGAGGTTTTCTTCCATACCTTCATCGCATTGGCATTCACCCGGCTTGGTCCTAGTGTGACCGCCGCGTGACAGATGAAGGACACCCCCCATGCGAGATTTTCACCTTCCCGGCCGTTCCGCCACCTTTGCCAGCAACGGCATGTGCGCCACATCGCATCCATTGGCCGCGAAGACGGCGGTGGATATCCTGGAGCGCGGCGGCAATGCCATGGACGCGGCCATCGCGGGGGCTGTTCTGCTGGGTATCTGCGAGCCGCAGATGACCGGGATCGGCGGCGACTGCTTTGCGCTTTTCACGAAACCCGGCAGCGACGAGATTCACGCACTCAACGGGTCGGGCCGCGCCCCGGCAGCGGCCAGCGCGGCGGCGCTGCGCGCAGGCGGGCATGACACCGTGCCGCTCAACAGTCCCGACGCGGTGACCGTCCCCGGCGCGATCGACGCCTTTTGCCGCCTTTCCGCGGATCACGGCAAGCTGGGGCTTGATGCGCTGCTTGCCCCGGCCATCCATCATGCGGAGGCGGGCGTGCCCGTCGCGCCGCGCGTGGCCTTTGACTGGCCCGAGGCCGCCAGGGCGCTTCAGGGCGATGCGATCGGCTATTTCACCAAGGACGGCGCTGCGCTCAAGACCGGCGACATCTTTCGCGCGCCCGGTCAGGCCGAGGTACTGCGCCGCATCGCCGCCAAGGGGCGCGACGGGTTCTATAGCGGCGAGGTGGCCGAGGACATGGTCGCCGCGCTCAACGCGCAGGGCGGGGTTCATACGGCGGATGATTTCGCCGCCACCGCATGCGACTACACCATGCCGGTCGCGGGCGATTACAAGGGCGTCGATCTGGTCGAGCATCCGCCCAACGGTCATGGCGCCACGGCGATACTGATGCTCAACATCCTGAAACATTTCGATATTTCCCTGATGGATCCGGCAGGCAGCCAGCGCGCCCACATAGAGGCCGAAGCCGCCAAGCTGGCTTATGATGCGCGCAACCGCATCATTGCCGACCCCGATCACACAAGCCGCCTTGCGCATATGCTCGCGCCCGAAACGGCGGCGAAACTGGCCGCGCTGATCGACCCGCAGAATGCAATGCCCGCCGCCGCGCCGCTGGCCGATGCGGTGCATCGTGAAACCGTCTATATCACCGTGGTCGATCGCGACCGCATGGCCGTGTCGCTGATCTATTCGATCTTTCATGGTTTCGGCTCGGGGATCGCGTCGGAGAAATTCGGCGTGCTGTTCCAGAATCGCGGCGCGGGCTTCTGCCTGACGCCGGGCCATCCCAATGAAATGGCGGGCGGCAAGCGGCCGATGCATACGATCATCCCCGGCATGCTGCGCGAGAACGGGCATGTCACCATGCCCTTCGGCGTGATGGGCGGCGCATATCAGCCCAATGGCCATGCGCGGCTGGTGTCGAACCTGCGCGATTTCGGGATGGATGCGCAAACCGCGCTCGACGCCCCGCGCAGCTATGCCGAGGCGGGGAAACTGAAGGTGGAGCGCGGCTACAGCGAGGCGGTGCGCGCCGAACTGGCCGGGTTGGGCCATGACGTGATCGTGCCCGAGGGGCCGATTGGCGGCGGTCAGGCCATTGTGATCCGCCCCGACGGCGTGCTGGAAGGCGCCAGCGACCCGCGCAAGGACGGCTGCGCGCTTGGCTATTGAGGGTGACAAAACGCCATGCAGCGCGGGCAAAGGCCCGCGCGCATCCTAGTTCAGCTGGAAATGAAGCGGGTAATGCCCGTCCTCGAACGGGCCGAACAGATCGGGAATGTCGGGGTGGTCAACCGGCTCTCCCGAATAGTCCGCGATCAGGTTCTGTTCCGAGACATAAGCGACGTAATAGCTTTGGTCGTTCTCGGCCAGAAGGTGATAGAACGGCTGTTCCTTGGAGGGGCGGCTATCCTCGGGAATCGAGTGATACCATTCCTCGCTGTTGGAAAATTCCGGATCGACATCAAAAACAACCCCGCGAAACGGGTGTTTCTTGTGCCGGACGACCTGTCCCAGCGAATATTTCGCTCTTGTTTTCAACATCACATTGCAGCCCCTAGCCCTCAAGACTAATGGTTTCAAGGGCCGTTTGTCCAACCCCAGAGCATAAAACATGGGAAACAGTCTGTGAACCTTGCCTTGACAGTCCTTGAGATCGTCGCGCCGGTTTTCCTGCTGGCCGCCGTCGGGTTCGTCTGGGTGAAGATGGGATTCGAGTATCGCGTGCAGTTTGTCACGCAGATGGCGATGACCCTTTCGGTACCCTGCCTGATCTTCGTGTCGCTTATGCAGACCGAGATCGACCCCGGCGCCTTGACCGCGCTGTCGGCGGCGGCGATCGTCGGCTATGGCGCGCTGACCGTGGCGATGTGGTTGCTGACCCGCGCCCTGGGGCTGGAAACCCGGACCTATACCGCGCCGCTGATTTTCGGCAATACCGGTAATCTTGGGCTGCCGCTGGCGCTGTTCGCCTTTGGCGAGACCGGTCTGGGCTATGCCGTTGTGGTGTTCGCGATCATGGCGATCTGGTCATTTACCTATGGAATCTGGCTGGTGTCGGGCGGCGGGTCGGTGCTCAAGGTGCTCAAGGAGCCGCTTGTCGCCGCCACGCTTCTGGGCGGGTTGTTCCTGTGGCAGGGATGGGAAACGCCGACCTTCCTGACCAATACGCTGAAACTCGCCGGTCAGATGGCGATCCCGCTCATGCTGATCACGCTGGGTGTCGCGGTGGCGCGGCTGACGCCGGGACGCGTCGGACAGGCGGCGATCCTGTCATTCGTCAAGGTGTGCGTTTGTGCGGCGATCGGTTGGGCGGTCGGCGCCTGGTTTGGCCTGGATAAGACCGCCTTTGCCGTTCTGGTGCTGCAGCTTGCGACCCCGGTCGCGGTCACATCCTACCTGCTGGCCGAGAAATACGGCGCCGATTCCGATGCCGTGGCCGGGCTGGTCGTGGCCTCGACGCTGATGTCGGTCGTGGCGTTGCCGCTGCTTCTTGCCGTTCTGCTCTGAATTCCTGCGATTTCTTGATTCCCCTGCGCGCCTGTTTCCGCTAAAGTTGCAAAAAAACAAACGAAAGCGAGAGGCAGATGAGCAGAACTCTTCGCGCATTCCTGATCGTCCTTCTGGCGGCGTCCTGTGGCGGCGGGCCAAGCGGCCCACCCCCAAGCAATCTGGACAATGCCTGTTCGATTCTGGAGCAGCGCCCGCAATACAAGCGCGCCTTCAACGCGACCGAGCGCCGTTGGGGCGTTCCCGTCCATGTGCAGATGGCCACGATCCACCAGGAAAGCAGCTTTGACGGCAATGCCCGCACCCCGTTCCGCTGGACGCTCGGGATCATCCCGATGGGGCGGCAAAGTTCGGCCTATGGCTACAGCCAGGCGCTGGATGGCACATGGGACGAATACAAGCGCGAAACCCGCCGCTTCGGGGCACGGCGCAACGACATTTCGGACGCCACCGATTTCATGGGCTGGTACATGGCGAAATCCAACCAGAGGCTGGGGATTTCGCTCAGCGATACGCGCAACCAGTATCTGGCCTATCACGAAGGGCGCACCGGCTTTGCGCGGCGCAGCTTTAACAGCAAGCCCTGGCTTTTGCGCGTCGCCGACAAGGTCGAAGACCGCTCGCGCATGTATCAGGCGCAGCTGCGGCGCTGCAACGGCCGGAGTTTCGGCCTGTTCTGAGGCCGCGGCCCCGACAGCTTGACCAAGCGAGCCGGCGCCGCGCCCTGACGCGGCGCCCGGCGCATCACTTGTCGCGCCGTTCGACCGGGCCGACGCCGGGAATCACGAACCGGTCATCGGCCAGTTGCATCCCCGTGCGCAGATCGCCCAGTACCACCGTGGTGCGCGCGCCCGCGCTGTCGTTGATGACCCATTGGCGCAGTTCCACCGGGTCGGCGGTAAAGACCAGTTCGATATTGCCGTATTCGGGATGCGCGGGGTCCTGCGCCTGAATCGTGGTGGTCTTGCCGTCGCTGGCATGGCCGGTCACCATCCGTTCGCGCGTGAGGTCGACATTGCGCGCCAGCACGATCTTCAACGGGGTGCGGTGCAGCGGATAGGCCTCTGGACCGGTGTTCGACTTGGGATCGACGACGCCGACGCGGTCGCCATCGGCCACAACCAGCGTGCGTTCGGGCGGGTCGTATTCGAAGCGCACCCGGCCCGGTCGCTTGATATAGATGCGCCCGGTACTGATCGTGCCGTCATCGTTGATCTGGGTGAATTCGCCCTCGGCGGTCTTCAATCCGTTAAGATAACCCGAGATCGCGCCAAGCGACAATTTCTCGGCCGCGGCTGGCATGGCCATGGCGGCGCTCAGCACGGCGGCCGTCAGAATCGAAAGGGGTTTCATGGCGCGGGGCTCCTTCATCGGTGAAACGCCGGGGGATATTACCCCGGCGGCGGCCTGATATGCGATAGCGGTCGTCTTGAACCTGATATCAGCAGGCCATGACCGGTTATCAAGCCCGCGCCCACGCGGCCAGCACCTGATCGCATCAAAATCCCGTCAACGGGCGCGCTTGGGTGCCCGCGCTACTGCTCCGGCACCAGGATGTCGCGCTTGCCCACGTGGTTGGCGGGGCTGACGATGCCCTGCTCTTCCATCTGCTCGACCAGGCGCGCGGCCTTGTTATAGCCGATCGCCAGCTTGCGCTGGATATAGGATGTGCTGCATTTGCGATCCTTGATGACGATCGCCACCGCCTGATCGTAAAGCGCATCCTCACCGTCGGTATTGCCGCCGGTCGACAGGCCCAGCACCGCATCGATACTGTCGGCCTTCTCGTCGTCGGGGCCATCCTGCACGCCATTCACATAGGTCGGCGGGCCATAGGCCTTGAGATTGTTGACCACTTCCTCGACCTCTTCGTCGCTGACGAAGGGACCATGGCAGCGGGTGATCTTGCCGCCCCCGGCCATGTAAAGCATGTCGCCCATGCCCAGAAGCTGCTCGGCGCCCATCTCGCCCAGGATCGTGCGGCTGTCGATCTTGCTGGTCACCTGGAAACTGATCCTGGTGGGGAAGTTCGCCTTGATCGTGCCGGTGATCACATCGACCGAGGGGCGCTGCGTGGCCATGATCAGGTGAATACCCGAGGCCCGTGCCATCTGTGCAAGGCGCTGGATACAGGCCTCGATCTCCTTGCCCGCGACCATCATCAGGTCGGCCATCTCGTCGACGATCACGACGATATAGGGCATTTTCTCGGGTGCGAATTCCTCGGTCTCGAAGACCGGTTCGCCGGTCTCGTCGTCAAAGCCCGTCTGCACCGTGCGCGAGAACATCTCGCCCTTGCGCTGCGCATCCGCGACCCGGCCATTGTAGCCGTCGATGTTGCGCACGCCCATCTTCGACATCTTGCGATAACGCTCTTCCATCTCGGCCACGACCCATTTGAGCGCCACGACCGCCTTCTTGGGGTCGGTCACAACCGGGCTCAGCAGATGGGGAATGCCGTCATAGACCGACAGTTCCAGCATCTTGGGGTCGATCATGATCAGGCGGCACTCATCCGGTGTCAGCTTGTAAAGCAGGCTCAGGATCATGGTGTTGATCGCCACCGACTTGCCCGACCCCGTGGTGCCCGCGATCAGCAAGTGAGGCATTTTCGCAAGGTTCTGCACCACCGGATCGCCGCCGATATCCTTGCCAAGCGCCAGCGGCAGCTTCTGGTTGCCGTCGCCATAATCGCGGCTCGACAGGATTTCGCGGAAGCTGACCATCTCGCGGTTGTCATTGGGCAGTTCGATGCCGATCACGCTGCGCCCCGGCACGGTGCTGACGCGGGCCGACAGCGCCGACATGGAGCGCGCGATATCATCCGCCAGACCGATCACCCGGCTTGCCTTGAGGCCGGGCGCGGGTTCCAGCTCGTACATGGTGACAACCGGGCCGGGGCGGACGCTGACGATCTCGCCCTTCACGCCGTAATCGTCCAGCACGTTCTCAAGCATCCGCGCGTTTTCCTCAAGCGCGTCATCGCTCAGGTGATGCCGGGTGATATTGGCCGGATTGTTCAGCAGGCTGAGCGGCGGCAGTTCGTATTCCACCTGCGCGCTTTCCTCGAATTGCAACGCGGGCTGGGCCTCGGCGATGGCGCGGCTCGAGGGTTGGGGCGCGCGGCGCTGCGTATGCTGCACGACCTTCCTGGGCTCTGCCACGGGGATACGCGGCTGCATCGCCTGCGCCTGCGGCTCGGGCTGGGGCAGGTCGGGCTGCTCATGAGGGTGATGCTGCGCCTCGGGCGCGGCAAGCGGCGGATCGTCGGGCCAACCCTGGCGCTGCGCTGAGGTCAGTGGCGGTTCGGGCGGCAGGACGTCGCGCGCCCCGGAATTCAGGATCAGCGGATCGGGGCCGCGGCCCCGCCCACGTGTCAGGGGCGCGACGCTTTCGACCTGAAGCGCCGGGCTCTGGCGGACACGGGTCTTGATGACATCCGCGATCTTGGCGCGGATCCGGTCATCGCCCGGCGCCTGCACATCGCCCTGCGGTCCGGTGGATTCGATCAGTTCCGGCTCGGGGTCGGGTTCGGGGCGACGCATGAGCGACGGCATCCGCGACAGAAGCCCGCCAGAGCGTTCGTCCTGGCCGGCGGCCTGCGCAGCGGCGGCAGGCCGGGGCGCGCTGACGGGCGGCACCTGCGCGCGGCGCACCACCGGCTGCGCCGGAACGGCGGCCTCGGCGCGGGCATACTCCTCGGCGTCGGCGCGGTCGGCCAGGCGCCGCGCGCGGGCCTCTCCGGCCTTGGTCTGCGCCCGCTGTGCCACGCTCAGAGCGCCGGTTGCACCCCGTCCGGCAAGGGCCATGATCCAGGCATAGGTCAACACGACCCCGATCAGCAGGAACCGCGCCAGGCGCATCAGTTCAGGCCGGGTAAAGCCCAGCACAAAGGCGCCAAATCCCAGCACGCCGATTCCAAGGACAAGCGAGAGAACCTTGAGCCCCAGGCTCGCGCCCAGCGGCAGAATACCCAGGACAGTGCCCAGAACGGCATCGCCGAACATCCCGCCAAGGCCGAAACTATGGGTGGCCGACCATACCGCGCCCGGCGTCAGTGACGCGGCGTAAAGCGCCAGCAGCGCGATCCAGATCGGCGCAAAGATCAGACGGCTCACCGCGCGCTCTGCCCCGCGATGGAGGGCGAAACGCGCGCCCCAGACGCCCAGCACGATGGCCAGACCCCAAGCACCCCAACCCACGATCATGAACAGCGGCGCGGCAATCGACGCCCCGATCCGTCCCATCCAGTTCCGGACCGGCGCATCGGTGGCGGACATCCAGCTGGGATCGTCCGGATGATAGGAAACGATCATCGCAGCGGCCATCGCCCCCAAGATCAGCAGGACCAGCCCCATCAACTCCTTGCCGCGCTTCTCGATCGCCTCGGCCATGGTGCTGTCAAGCAGCGGTTCGCGCCCGCGTGTCTGGTATGCCATTTTATCCCTCGTCCTCAAATCATGCGTAAAGACAGTCGCGCAGCCGCGTCAGCCCACGCACCATCTCGTCTTTCGGGGCCACCATCGCGACCCGGATATATCCCGCGCCCGGGTTCGCACCGGCAACCTCGCGGCTCAGATAGGCGCCGGGCAGAACCCGCACGCCGGTTTGCGTCCAGAGTTTCAGCGCCGCCGCCTCGCCATCCTCGACGGGCAGCCACAGGAAGAACCCGGCCTGCGGGCTTTCATACCCCGGCACGTCCGCCATGATCTCGTCGGCCAGCGCGTATTTCTCGGCGTAAAGGCGGCGGTTCTCGTCCACATGCGCCTCGTCATCCCAGGCCCTTTCGGCCACGTGCTGCAATGGCAACGGCAAGGGCGCACCGGCATAGTTGCGCAACTGCTTGAGGCGCAGCAGGGTCTCGGGGCCGCCGGCCACGAAACCGCTGCGCAACCCCGGCAGGTTCGACCGCTTCGAAAGCGAATGGAACGCGACCACGCGCTCGGCGTCCGCCCCCATCTCTTGCGCCACGTCCAGCGCGCCCACCGGGGGCGCGCCACGATAGATCTCGCTGTAGCATTCATCGGCGAAGATCTGGAAATCGAACCGCTCACCCAGCGCGATCAGCTCGCGCCAATACGCCCGGCTCGCCACTGCGCCCTGCGGATTGCTCGGCGAGCAGAGATAAACCACCGCTGTGCGCTCAAGCACCTCTTCGGGCACGGCACCGAAATCCGGCAGATGCCCGGTCTCTTGCGTTGCCGGCAACAAGACCGGCTCGGCCCCGACACTCAAGGCCGCCACCATGTAAACCTGATAGAACGGGTTGGGCAGCAACACCACCGGCGCCTTGCCCGCCTTGGTCTCGGGGCAAAGCGCCATCATCGCGTTGTAAAGCCCCTCGCGCGTCCCGTTCAGCGCCATCACGTGCTGCTCGGGGTCCATTTCGACGCCGTACCGGCGGCTCAGCCAGCCACAGACCGACCGGCGCAGGCCAACCGCACCCTCGTTCGCCGGGTATTGCCCAAACCCCGCGGCATGTTCGGCCACGACATCGCCAACCCACGGCGGGAATGCGTGCCTGGGCTCGCCGATGGTCATATGCAGGGCCTCGCCTCCGGGCGCATGGGCGTCCAGAAGGCTCCGCAGGCGCGGAAACGCATAGGCCGGTAGGTTCGAAAACCGCTCGGGAAACATCAATACTGCCTCAAGGTTCGGGATCATCACGTCCCGTTTTGCCTGAATCTACCCAAGCCCCCGCCCTGCGTCCAGCAAAACCAAGGGCTTGACAGTCGGAATGTGACATTTTGGCAGAATGGGCACAGACCCCCTGCCCTTCTTCTGTTCTCAAATATCCCGGGGGAGTCGCGCTTTGCGCGACGGGGGCAGCGCCCCCGCCGCCACGTCTACCGCTCCAGCGCCTCTTCCGCGGCCTTGCACAGACGCAAAAGCCGCTCTTCCTGCATCGGCTTGCCACATAGCATGATACCGCAGCTCGGCGTGCCCGTCGGCAGGGTCACGCCAGGCAGGCCCATCAGATTGCCCACCCTGGTATTGCGCAGCGTCAGCAGGTTCTCGGTGACGTAATAGGCCTCGTCGCGCATCAGCTTGGCGGCATCCGGGGGCATGTTGGGCGCGCTCGGCATGATCACCGCATCATATCCCGCCACCATAGCATGCCAATCCAGGCGCATCTGCTCCAAGCGTCGCCAGGCGGCCACGTAATCGGCCGCGCTCACGTCGCGCCCGCCACGGAATCGCTCGAGAATGGCCGGGAACATCTTTTCCGGCGCGGCCTCGATCACATCCCGCCAGATGCCATAGGCCTCGCCGGTATAAAGCGTGCCCGACATCGCCATCGCGTCGGACAGATCCGGCCAGTCCAGCGGCTCGACATGCGCCCCCGCCGCACAGAGCCGCTCCACAGCGCCCTCATAGGCATTGAGCGGCCCCTCGCGGATGTCATCGAGCACGACGGTCCGCAACGCCGCAAGCCGCACACCGCGCAGTGAGGCCCCGCGCAGATCGGCACCGCCCGAACGCCCCTCCAGCACCGCCAGCGCCAGCGCGGCATCCTCGACATTGCGCGTGAGCGGGCCGACCGTGTCAAACCGCGCCGCCAGCGGCACAACGCCATCGAGCGACAGGCGACCGGCGGTGGTCTTGAGCCCGACAAGGTCGTTCCACGCCGCCGGAATGCGCACCGACCCGCCGGTGTCGCTGCCAATCCCGCAGGCTGCAAGCCCCAACGCCACCGAGGCCGCCGCGCCCGAGCTCGACCCGCCCGGCACGGCTTGGGGATCGTTCACGCAAGGCGGCGTCGCCGTCATCGGGTTCAGCCCCAGCCCGGAAAACGCCAGTTCGCTCATATGCGTCTTGCCAAGGCACACCGTGCCCATCATCGTCGCGCTGCGCAGCACGCGCGCGTCGCGCTGCGGCACCCTGCCTTTCAACAGCTTCGTACCCGCCTCGGTGGCAACGCCGCTGCTGTCAAAGAGGTCCTTCCAGCTGATCGGCACCCCGTCCAGCGGACCCAGCCGCTGGCCGGCGCGCGCGCGCATCGCGGCGGCCCCGGCCTCGGCGCGGGCGCGCCCGGATGTCACGCTGGAATAGATGCGCGCATGGTCGGGATGCGCGGCGATCGCATCGAGAAACGCCTCGGTCAGTTCCACCGGGTCGATCCTGCCCGCGCCGATCCCGCGCCCCAGATCCGCCGCGCTCATCTTCAGCCAGTCGCTCATCTTGTGCCGCCTTCCCGCCTGGTCCCTTGTGCCCGCGACGGTAGCGGCAGCAGGGCGCATGGACAATCCCGTGCAAACCGCCATATTGCCGGGCATGACACATGATACGGATATCGCGATTGCGGGCGGCGGGCTGAATGGCCCGGCTCTTGCGCTGGCGCTGGCGCAGGCTGGCTTCTCTGTCACCGTGATCGACCCGCTTTCGCAGGCCGCGCGCAAGAATGCCGCGTTCGACGGGCGCGCCTATGCGCTTTCGCTTTCATCCACGCGGCTGCTGCACGCGATCGGCATCTGGCCCCGCGTCGAAAGCCACACCCAGCCGATGCTGGAAATCAAGGTCAGTGACGGGCGCGCCGGACAAGGGCCGCTTTCGCCCTTCTTCCTGCATTTCGATCATGCCGAAATCGAAGAAGGCCCGATGGGTCATATGCTCGAGGACCGCTACCTGCGCCGCGCCTTTCTTGACACGATGAAGGATGAGCCGCGCATCACCCAGATCCGCGACAGCGTGGTCGGGCAAAGCCCGGACCCCGGTGGCATGACCCTGGAACTCGAATCGGGCCGCTCGCTTTCGACTCGGCTCCTCGTGGGCAGCGACGGGCGCGCCTCGGGAACGGCTGCGCGGGCCGGCATCCGGCGGACGGGTTGGGGCTATGGGCAGACCGCGCTGGTCGCCGCCATCGAACACGAGCTGCCCCATCACGGCGTCGCGCATCAGTTCTTCATGCCTCCCGGGCCGCTGGCGATCCTGCCGTTGCCGGGCAATGTCAGCTCGATCGTCTGGAGCGAGAGCGATGACACCGCCCGGCGCTTCGCCGCCCTGTCTGATGCGGATTTCATGAATGTCCTGCGCCCGCGCTTCGGCGATTTCCTGGGGCGGATCAAGCTCAAGGGCAAGCGGTTCACCTATCCGCTGAACCTGACCCTCGCCAACAGCTTCGTGGCCGAGCGGCTGGCGCTGATCGGAGACGCGGCTCACGGGATGCACCCGATTGCGGGACAGGGGCTCAACGCGGGGCTGCGCGACGTGGCGGCGCTTGCGCAAGTGCTGGACGAAGCTCAAAGGCGGGGCGAAGACATCGCATCGAGCGACGTGCTGGCGCGCTACCAGCAATGGCGCCGCTTCGACACCGCCACGCTCGCGCTGGTCACTGACGCCACCAACCGGCTGTTCTCGAACGACAATCCGCTGATGCGGCTTGGCCGCGACCTGGGCATGGGGGCGATCAACGCGATCCCCCGTCTGAGGCGCGGGTTCATCCGCGAGGCCGCGGGCCTGACCGGAGACCTTCCCGACCTGATGAAAGGCTAAAAAGGGGGCGCTGCCCCCGTCGCGCAAGCGCGACTCCCCCGAGGTATTTCCGGCCAGATGAAGCACCTGTCCCATTCATCTTGCCCCAAATACTCCCGCCGGAGGCATCCGCCACTGCCGCCTGTGCTGCCCTCTGGCCAATGGACGCGGCGCGGGGCTTGCGCTATCAGGCGTCAGACACGATGACGAAAGGCGCGCCCATGTCCGGCCACGGCAAACCCATTCCCATGATCTCGCACCATGTGACGGGCCTTGAGGGCACGGCAGAGGTGCCGGGCGACAAGTCGATCTCGCACAGGGCGCTGATTCTCGGGGCGCTTTCGGTGGGCGAGACGGTCATCACCGGTCTGCTCGAGGGGCAGGATGTGCTGGATACGGCCTCGGCCATGCGCGCCTTTGGTGCCGAGGTCACGCGCGACGATGAGGGGACGTGGCATGTTCACGGTGTTGGCGTCGGTGGTTTCGCCGAGCCCGGGCAGGTGATCGACTGCGGCAATTCGGGCACCGGGGTGCGGCTCATCATGGGGGCGATGGCGACCTCGCCCATTACCGCGACCTTCACCGGCGATGCCAGCCTCAACAAGCGGCCGATGGCGCGGATCACCGATCCGCTGGCGCTGTTCGGGGCCCAGGCGGTGGGGCGCGCGGGCGGGCGGCTTCCGATGACCATTACCGGCGCGCAGGATCCGGTACCGGTGCGCTATGCGGTGCCGGTGCCTTCGGCGCAGGTGAAGTCGGCGGTGCTGCTGGCGGGGCTCAACGCGCCGGGCCAGACCGTCGTGATCGAGGCGGAGGCCACCCGCGACCATACCGAGCGGATGCTGGCGGGTTTTGGCGCCGAGATCACCACCGAAGAGACCGGCGAGGGCCGCGTCATCACCCTGACGGGCCAGCACGAGCTGGAGCCGCAAAGCATCATTGTGCCGCGCGACCCAAGTTCGGCGGCCTTCCCCGTCTGCGCGGCGCTGATCACCGAAGGGTCGGACGTTCTGGTGCCCAATATCGGGCTCAACCCCACCCGCGCGGGGCTGTTCACCACGTTGCGCGAGATGGGCGCGAACCTGAGCTATGAAAACGAGCGCGAGGAGGGCGGCGAGCCGGTGGCCGATCTGCGCGCGCGATACTCGCCCGGCATGAAGGGAATCGAGGTGCCGCCGGCGCGGGCGGCGTCGATGATCGATGAATATCCGGTTCTGTCGGTGGTCGCGGCCTTTGCGCAAGGCATCACGGTGATGCGCGGCGTCAAGGAGCTGCGGGTCAAGGAATCCGACCGGATCGAGGCGATGGCCACCGGGCTGCGCGCCAACGGCGTCAGCGTCGAGGAGGGCCCCGATTGGTGGACCGTCGAGGGGCGCGGTGCGGGCGGCGTGCCCGGCGGCGCCACCTGCGCCAGCCATCTCGATCACCGCATCGCCATGTCTTTCCTGGTGATGGGCATGGCCGCAAAGCAGCCCGTCAGCGTGGATGATGGCGGGCCAATCGCGACGTCATTTCCGATTTTCGAGGCCCTGATGGGCGGGCTTGGCGGGGATATCCGCCGCACCTGACATCTTCAGACCACGCGCGCGCCCTGGCTGAGCAGTGCATCGCGCATCGCGGCGAAGCTGGCGACATCGGAGGCCGCGATGCCGTCATGCACGAGTTCCACCTCGTAGCCGCGATTGAGCGCCGCCTGCGCCGTGCGCGCCAGCGCCGCGCAGCCGTCGCGCCCCATCAGACGCAAGCGCCCCACGTGAAGCGCGCTCAGCACGGCGTCCAGCTCGCCGGTTTCAAACCCGTCCTCGACCCGCTTGACGACCACGTGATCGGCCAGCCCGTGAAATGGCGCCGCCAGGCCGACGCCCGCCCCGCCCCTGAACGGTGCGCCGGGGCGCGTCATGCGTGCGATGAGTCGCGTGGCGAGGCCCGACCATTCCTGCCGCAAAGCGATCACCGGCTGGTCGCGGTGGCGCGCCAGCTCGGCCTCGCGGGAGACGGCGGCTTCGACGCGATGGCGATCCTGCGCCCCGTGATGGGCATCGTTCCAGAAGGCGTCCTGCAACTCGACCAGAACCAGCGCTGTACCGGGGCGCGCGGGCACCGGCACGCCTTCGGTCGCGCGCACCATGTGGCGCGCCGTGACCCAGAGCCACAACGCGACGCAACCGGCCAGCGCCACGATCGCAGCGCCGATCACGGACGCACCCGCGCCAAGGTTTCATCCTGTCGTTTCAATTGTTTCGCCAAATGCATGCTTATTTCCTGCACGGTTTCAGGGATCAAGGCAAGCGGGCCGCGCGGACGCCGCAGAGGCCCGCGCGCCGGGCGGGCGCGCCGATGCCGCCGATGAAACATTTTCTGACGGTTGCAGGCTGTATCCCGGCGGCCCTTGCCTTATGTTCCCTCCAGAAGTTGCCAAATCACAAGGACCTACCCCCATGACCCAGGATCCGCTGGTCGTCTTCACGCCCTCTGGCAAGCGTGGCCGCTTTCCGAAGGGAACGCCGGTTCTGACCGCGGCGCGCCAGTTGGGCGTCGATCTTGATTCGGTGTGCGGCGGGCGGGGGATCTGCTCGAAATGCCAGGTCGCGCCGTCCTATGGATCGTTCTCGAAACATGCGATCACCGTGGCTGACGACGCGCTTTCGGAATGGAACGCGGTCGAGGAGCGCTATGAGCAGAAGCGCGGGTTGAAACCGGGCCGGCGGCTGGGGTGCCAGGCCCAGATCATGGGCGACGTGGTGATCGACGTGCCCGCCGAAAGCCAGGTCCACCGGCAAGTGGTGCGCAAGGCGGCCTCGGCGCGGGTCATCGAGATGGACCCGGCCACGCGGCTTTATTTCGTCGAGGTGGACGAGCCCGACATGCACGAACCCACCGGCGATCTGGAACGGCTGGCGCGGGCGCTCAAGCGCGAGTGGGAAATCCCCGCGATCCGCGCCGACCAGTCGCTGCTGGCGCGCCTGCAACCGGTGCTGCGCAAGGGCAAGTTTCAGGTCACGGTCGCGCTGCACAAATCCCATGCCGACGATGTGGCACGGGTGATCGAGATATGGCCGGGTCTTCATGAGGACGGGCTTTACGGGCTGGCGATCGACCTTGGCTCGACCACGGTCGCGGCGCATCTGACCGACCTTGATACCGGCGAGGTCAAGGCCAGTTCGGGCATCATGAACCCGCAGATCCGCTTTGGCGAGGACCTGATGAGCCGGGTCAGCTATGCGATGATGAATCCGGGCGGCGACAAGGAAATGACCCGCGCCGTGCGCGAGGCGATCGACGCGCTGGCCATGGGCATCGCCGAGGAGGCCGGGATCGACCCGGTTCTGATCGTCGAGACGGTGTTCGTGTGCAACCCGGTGATGCATCACCTGTTGCTGGGGATCGACCCTGTGGAGCTGGGCCAGGCGCCCTTTGCGCTGGCGACGTCGCAGTCGATCTCGATGGCGGCGCGCGAGCTGGACCTTGGCGCGATCAATCCGCGCGCGCGCACCTACATCCTGCCCTGTATCGCGGGCCATGTGGGGGCCGATGCCGCCGCCGTGGCGCTGAGCGAGGAGCCCGGAAAATCCGAAGATCTGGTGTTGGTCGTGGATGTGGGCACCAATGCGGAAATCCTGTTGGGCGATACCAGCCGCGTGCTGGCCTGTTCCTCGCCCACGGGGCCGGCCTTCGAGGGGGCGCAGATCTCGAGCGGGCAGCGCGCGGCGCCCGGCGCCATCGAGGCGATCCGTATCGACCCTGACACCAAGGAGCCGCGCTTTCGCGTGATCGGCTGCGACAAGTGGTCGGACGAGGAAGGGTTCGACGCGGAAACCGCCGAGACCGGAATCACCGGCATTTGCGGCTCGGGCATCATCGAGGCGGTGGCCGAGATGCGCATGGCGGGGCTGCTGGACGACAGCGGGCTGATCGGCTCGGCCGAGGCCACAGGCACGCCGCGGTCGGTGCCCGAGGGGCGCACCCATGCCTATCTGGTCCACGACGCCAGCGCCGATGGCGGGCCGCGCATCACCGTCACGCAGGGCGATATCCGGGCGATCCAGTTGGCCAAGTCGGCGCTTTATGCCGGGGCGCGCCTGTTGATGGACGAGCGCGGGGTCGATCATGTGGACCGGGTGGTTCTGGCCGGGGCCTTCGGAGCGCATATCAGCCCCAAGCACGCCATGGTGCTGGGGATGATCCCGGATGTGCCGCTCGACAAGGTGACGAGCGCGGGCAACGCGGCGGGCACCGGCGCGCGGATCGCGCTGTGCAATGTCGCCGCGCGCGTCGAGATCGAGCGTGTGGTGCGCCAGATCACCAAGGTCGAAACGGCGATCGAGCCGAAGTTCCAGGAGCATTTCGTGGCCGCCAACGCGATACCCCACAAGACGGACCCGTTCCCGGAGCTTTCGAAGATCGTGCCGCTCCCGCAGGTAAGTTTCAATGTCGGCCCGTCGGGCGACGGCGCAGACGGCGGACGGCGGCGCAGACGGCGGCGATAGGCTCTTGACCGCGATGCGCGGATTTCCTACCTAGTGCGACGCTGAGCGGGTATGGTGAAAAGGTATCACGCGAGCTTCCCAAGCTTAAGTTGCGGGTTCGATTCCCGCTACCCGCTCCAGTTTCAGCAAGACTCCCTTGTCGCCACCCTGCGTGTCAGGACAAACCGGGCTGGCATATCAGCCGTCCTGAAGCGCCTCTGACTCCGAGAAGGGGAACATGCCCGCTTCGAGCGGCAGGGCGATCGCGATCAGCAGGATGGCGATGACCAGCAGCACCACTTCGAGGCCGGGCACATGCGCGCGCAGGCGCGCGAGACGGGATTTCGCGGCGGGCGTTGCTGACGGGGTCACATTGGGGCCTTGGCCCTGCGCCATGGAATGATGGCGAGAGCGATCCTCGGAGTCGGTCATTCATAAAATCCTGCAAATAAATAATAAATCTTCATATCTCATACCCTGACACTCGTGAAGATTGCGTTGTTAAGCCACGAAAAAATGGCGAAATTTTGAAAATCCCGGCGCATTTTGCAAATGCGGCTGCGGGGGCGGGTCCGGTATCTCTGGGGTATTGTCCACGGGTCGAGGTAAATGTTTTGCCCGGACCGCAAAAGGGGCCGGCATTGTTGCTATGTCACGAACAATCGCGCCAAAATCACATGCTGCGGGCGGGGTGGCGGAGCCGATTGAACCGGGCGGCGTGAAATGTGGCGCGAGGCTTGAGCAGGACGCCGGGTTACTCTACCCATGGCATTCGGAGAAGACGGGGGCCGATATGGGTTTCACCATCGCGATAGACGGACCGGCAGCCGCCGGAAAAGGCACGGTTTCGCGCGCCGTCGCGGCGCATTTCGGCTTTGCGCATCTGGATACCGGGCTGCTCTATCGCGCGACGGGACGGCGTACGCTGGACGGCACCGACCCGGTCGAGGCCGCGCGGGCCCTGCAGGCGAGCGACCTTGACGCCGACGATCTGCGCGGCCCCGATGTGACGCAGGCCGCAAGCCGTGTCGCCGCGATCCCCGAGGTGCGCCAGGCGCTGGTCGATTTTCAGCGCGCTTTTGCCCGTCGCGCGGGGGGCGCTGTGCTGGATGGGCGCGATATCGGAACGGTGATCTGCCCTGACGCCGAGGTGAAGCTGTTCGTGACCGCCTCTGACGCGATCCGCGCCGAGCGGCGCTGGAGGGAGCTGCGCGACAAGGGGTTCGAGGACAGCTATGAGGAGGTGCTGGACGACCTGCGCGCCCGGGACACGCGAGACAGCGCGCGCGCCGCCGCGCCGATGAAACCGGCCGATGACGCGGTGACGCTGGACACCTCACGCATGAGCATCGACGAGGCCATCGCCGCCGCCATCGAGATGATCGCGGCGCGGCAGGACACCTGAACGGTCATCCCGTCATCGCCTCGCGTTCTCCCAGCAACCAGCGCAGAAGATCGGTGTAGTCGAAGGCGAGCGACACCAGAATGCTGGCCAGAAAGATCCAGATCACGATCCGCGGCGGCGCAGGGACAATGCCTTCGCGCAGTCGCATCGCCAGATAAACGGCAAGTGGCGTCCAGATCAGGACATGCGGCAGACCAAGGAGGCGGACGAATCCAACCTGCGCGTAAAGCCAATGCATCGACACCACCACCGCCACCGAAGCCGCCAGAATCACCACCCCGTCCCGGCGGGTCTGACGCCATGCCAGCAGGACCAACGGCACGGCGATCATCACGATGGTCAGCCAGAGCACCCAGAGGCGCAGGAAGGCGGGCAAGGTGGCGACGGCGTCGGAGAAGGTCATCCTTTGCTCCAATGATGCGATCAGCTGCGCCGCAGCCTCTCACGACACCCCCTTCAGATGCAACCGGCGAGGCCCCGCCATTCGCGCCGGGAACCGCACTGAGGGCTTGCAATACAAGGCGCGAAGGGCTATGTGCGCCCTTGTCGACAAGGCGATCAACGCCACCAACAAAGAGATCGAGCAGGGTCGGGTTACCGGCCCTCTTTGTTTTGTGGCACGTCTGACCAACGAAACCCCAAGACCGGCGGAGACAACCGCACGGCCCGAAAAACCGAAGACGTAAAGGAAAAACACGCCACATGGCTCAGAACGCAACCATGGAGGAATTCGAGGCCCTCCTGAATGAAAGCCTCGAAATGGACACGCCCCAAGAGGGCTCTGTCGTCAAGGGCAAGGTCATCGCCGTCGAAGCGGGCCAGGCCATCATCGATGTCGGCTACAAGATGGAAGGCCGCGTCGATCTCAAGGAATTCGCAAATCCCGGCGAAGCGCCCGAAATCGCCCTCGGCGACGAGGTCGAAGTCTATCTGCGCGCCGCCGAGAACGCCCGTGGCGAAGCCGTCATCAGCCGTGAGATGGCCCGCCGCGAAGAGGCATGGGACCGTCTTGAAAAGGCCTATGCGGACGATCAGCGCGTCGAAGGCGCGATCTTTGGCCGCGTCAAGGGTGGCTTTACCGTCGATCTGGGCGGTGCCGTGGCCTTCTTGCCGGGCAGCCAGGTCGATGTGCGCCCCGTGCGCGATGCCGGCCCGCTGATGGGTCTCAAGCAGCCGTTCCAGATCCTCAAGATGGATCGCCGCCGTGGCAACATCGTCGTGTCGCGCCGCGCCATCCTGGAAGAAAGCCGCGCCGAGCAGCGCGCCGAGGTCATCGCACAGCTGACCGAAGGCGACACCGTGGACGGCGTGGTCAAGAACATCACCGAATACGGGGCCTTCGTGGACCTGGGCGGTGTGGACGGCCTGCTGCACGTCACCGACATGGCATGGCGCCGCGTCAACCATCCTTCGGAGATCCTCTCGATCGGCGAGACCGTCAAGGTCCAGGTCATCAAGATCAACAAGGAAACCCATCGTATCAGCCTGGGCATCAAGCAGCTTCAGGACGATCCGTGGGACATGGTCTCCGCCAAGTATCCGCTGGCTTCGGTCCATACCGGCCGCGTGACCAACATCACCGATTACGGCGCCTTCGTGGAGCTGGAGCCCGGTGTCGAGGGTCTGGTTCACGTCTCGGAAATGTCCTGGACCAAGAAGAACGTGCATCCCGGCAAGATCGTCTCGACCAGCCAGGAAGTCGAAGTCATGGTGCTGGAAATCGACCAGGCCAAGCGCCGCGTGTCGTTGGGTCTCAAGCAGACACAGCGCAACCCGTGGGAGGTGTTTGCAGAAACCCACCCCGTGGGCACCGA
>CAZMZS010000042.1:0-20032 GCA_964570675.1 uncultured Roseovarius sp.
TTTTAAGTCTCCTGTGTCTACCATTCCACCACGCGGGCCAGTGGAGCGGACAATATCCGTTCCGCCCCGCGTGTAAACCCGTGCGCGCGCAGGTTAAAGCTCGTCCTCGCCCGCCTCGAGGACAGGCAGCAGGTGGCGCTCGCTCAGCCATGGGTTCAAGGCCAGCGCCCCGCGCAGCGCCAGCGCCGCCTCGGGAAGGCGCTCAAGCGCAAAGAAGGTCAGGGCCTGCCCGCTGAGCGCGCCCACATGGCGCGGCGACAATTCGAGGGCGCGCTCCAGATCCGGCAGTGCGGCGGCGTAATCCTCACGGATGAAATTGATGAAGGCGCGCTGGTTGTAACCCTCCGCATAATCGGGGCAATAGGCGACCAGCGCATCGAACGCCTTGATCGCGCCTGCGAAGTCATAGACCCCGCGGCGCGTCATTCCCTCGTTCAGAAGTTCCTGGGCGTAAGCGTCGGGCGCATCCGTCCACAAGGCCCACATCTGGTTGGACACTTCCTGACCGCTGCGTTCATCGGGTGCATCGCGGATTTCTCCGATCAGGCGCGTCAAAGCCTGTGAATGATCAGGCGGCGGCGGACAGGCCTCGGCATACGCCGCACCCGGCAGCGCCCCGCCCACAGCGAAGACTCCGCACAGCAAAAGGACCGCAGACACTTCTCTCATTTCCCCATCAAAGCACCGCGACAGCGCCGAGGTCAAATAACATCCGAGAGAGCATTCTCCTTCACCGCCTGCATCGCCACATAAGTCGATGTGTTCGCGACATGGGGCAGGGTCGAAATCTTCTCCGCCAGAACCCGGCGATAATCGCTCATGTCCTGGGTGCGCACCTTCATCAGGTAGTCGAAATTCCCCGCGATCAGATGCACCTGTTCGATCTCGGCGATGCGCGTCACCGCGGCGTTGAACTCGGCCAGCGCCGCCTCGCGCGTGTCATGCAGGCGCACCTCGACAAAGCTGACATGGTCCAGACCCAGCCGGATCGGATCGAACAGCGCCCGGTAGCCGGTAATCACCCCGTCCTTCTCAAGGCGGCGCAGCCGTGCCTGCGTCGGGGATTTCGAAAGACCGATCTCTCGCGCCAGGTCGGTGATGCTGATCCGGCCATCCCCGGCAAGAACCCTGAGAATCGCCCGGTCGAAGCGGTCCAGCTCTGGATAGTCATTATTCATCAGCGGCCTCGTAATTTTGCATCGCTTTGAATTGCGAATTCTGCGGATTCAGGAAAAATGACTTACCGCGCGGTGATATGCTTGGTCAATCCACCTTGAGGAAATCCCATGCCATATGACAGCGATATCCGCCGCACCATCGACCTTGCCACCTATGCCGATGAAGCCGCAACCATCGATCGGCTGACCGAGTTGGCCGCGCTGTCCGAAGCCGACCGCGCCCGCATCGTGACTCGCGGCGCCGCCCTGGTGCGCGAAATCCGCGGTCAATCCAGCCCCGGCCTGATGGAAGTGTTCCTCGCCGAATACGGCCTTTCCACGGATGAGGGCATCGCCCTCATGTGCCTTGCCGAGGCGCTTCTGCGCGTTCCCGACGCCGAAACCATCGACACCCTGATCGAGGACAAGATCGCGCCCTCCGACTGGGGCAAGCATATGGGCCATTCGACCTCGCCGCTGGTCAATGCCTCGACCTGGGCCTTGATGCTCACCGGCAAGGTCCTCAAGGACGAGGATCCCGGCGTCGTCGGCCATCTGCGCGGCGCGATCCGCCGCCTGGGCGAGCCGGTGATCCGCACCGCCGTCGGACGCGCGATGAAGGAAATGGGCCGCCAGTTCGTGCTGGGCGAAACCATTCAGTCCGCCATGAAACGCGCTGCCGGAATGGAAAAGAAGGGCTACTCCTATTCCTATGACATGCTGGGCGAAGCCGCGCGCACCGATGCCGACGCGACCCGCTATCACCTGAGCTATTCGCGCGCGATCAGCGCCATCGCCAATGCCTGCACCAATGCCGACATCCGCGACAACCCCGGCATCTCGGTCAAGCTCTCGGCCCTGCATCCCCGCTACGAGGTCGCACAGCGCGAGCAGGTGATGGACGTGCTGGTGCCGCGCCTGCGCTCACTCGCGCTGCTGGCCAAATCGGCCGGCATGGGACTCAATATCGACGCCGAGGAGGCCGACCGCCTGTCGCTGTCGCTCGAGGTGATCGAAACGGTGCTTTCGGAACCTTCGCTTGAAGGCTGGGACGGGTTCGGCGTCGTGGTGCAGGCCTATGGCCAACGCGCCGCGCCCACGCTCGATTTCCTTTATGACCTCGCCACGCGGCTGGATCGCCGCATCATGGTGCGGCTGGTCAAGGGCGCCTATTGGGACACCGAGATCAAGCTGGCACAGGTCGAGGGCGTCGAGGGCTTTCCGGTGTTCACCTCGAAGGCGGCAACCGATATCAGCTATATCGCGAACGCGCGCAAATTGCTGAACATGACCGACCGGATCTATCCGCAATTCGCCACCCATAACGCTCATACCGCCGCCGCCATCCTCGATATGGGCAAGGACAAATCCACCTTTGAATTCCAGCGCCTTCACGGCATGGGCGAGGCACTGCACGACATCATCCTGCGCGCCGAGGGCACACGCTGCCGCATCTATGCCCCCGTCGGCGCGCATCGCGACCTGCTCGCTTACCTCGTGCGCCGCCTGCTTGAAAACGGCGCGAATTCCAGCTTCGTCAACCAGATCGTCGACGAGGACGTCGCCCCCGAAACCGTCGCCCGCGACCCGTTCGAGGCGATCCATGACGAAACGCCCAAGCTGGCCACCGGGCCCGATCTCTTTCAGCCCGAGCGCCGCAATTCCATGGGCTTCGACCTGGCGCATCAGCCCACGCTCGATGCCATCGACGCCGCGCGCGATCCCTTCGCCGCGCCGCATCAATGGCAGGCCGCGCCGCTTCTGGCGGGCAAGGCCGCGCCGCACGATCCCGAACCGGTCAACAACCCGGCCGATCCCGCCGACAGCCCCGGTACCGTCGCTTTCGCCAGCGAGGCCGACGTGAACACCGCCCTTGACGCCGCCCGCCCCTGGGACGTGCCCGCCAGCGAACGCGCGGCGGTGCTCAACAAGGTGGCCGACCTTTACGAGGAAAACTTCGGCGAGCTTTTCGCCATCGTCCACCGCGAGGCGGGCAAGATGGTGATGGACGCCGTGGCCGAACTGCGCGAGGCCGTGGATTTCCTGCGCTATTACGCGGCCAACGCCCCCGAAGGCGACGCCGTGGGCACCTTTACCTGCATCAGCCCATGGAACTTCCCGCTGGCCATCTTCACCGGGCAGATCAGCGCGGCACTGGCGGCGGGCAACGCGGTGCTCTCCAAGCCCGCCGAACAAACGCCGATCATCTCGTATCTGGCGGTGCAGCTCATGCACAAGGCGGGCGTGCCCAGATCGGCGCTGCAATTGCTGCCCGGTGCGGGCGATGTGGGCGCCGCCCTCACCTCGGATTCGCGCGTCGATGGCGTCGCCTTCACCGGCTCCACCGAAACCGCGCTCAAGATCCGCAGTGCGATGGCCAAGAACCTCGCGCCCGGCGCGCCCTTCATCGCCGAAACCGGCGGGCTCAACGCGATGATCGTGGATTCCACCGCCCTGCCCGAACAGGCGGTACAGGCGATCGTCGAATCCGCCTTCCAGTCCGCCGGCCAGCGGTGCTCGGCACTGCGCTGCCTTTATGTGCAGGAAGACATCGCCAAACCCTTTATCGAAATGCTGACCGGCGCGATGGACGCGCTTTCCATCGGTGCGCCCTGGCATCTGTCGACCGATGTCGGCCCGGTGATCGACGACGAGGCCCGCAGCAACATCGCCGCCCATATTCAGCAGGCCCGCACCGACGGGCGCCTGATCCACACGATGGCATCGCCCGATACCGGCACCTTCATCGCCCCCAGCCTGATCCGCGTCGGCGGCATCGCCGACATGGAGCGCGAAATCTTCGGCCCGGTGCTGCACCTCGCCACCTTCCGCGCCGAGGAACTGGACCGCGTGATCGACGCGATCAACGCCACCGGCTACGGGCTGACCTTCGGTCTGCAAACCCGGATCGACGACCGCGTGCAGCATGTCACCGACCGCATCCACGCGGGCAACATGTATGTGAACCGCAACCAGATCGGCGCGATCGTCGGCTCTCAGCCCTTCGGCGGCGAGGGCATGTCGGGCACCGGCCCCAAGGCGGGCGGCCCGCATTACCTGGCGCGCTTCACGAGTCACACCGCGCCGGACGCGGGCGGCGATTCGGGCTGGGATGGCGACATGCCCCTCAGCGAGCTCAAGACCGCGCTCACCCGCGCCAACGGCCAGCAGGCCGAACGGCGCGAGGCGCTCGTCCTGCCCGGTCCCACCGGCGAATCGAACCGCCTCACGACCCATACCCGCCCGGCACTGCTCTGCCTCGGGCCGGGCAAGGCGGCGGCAGAGAGACAGGCCCGCGCGGTGCGCGACCTTGGCGGTATCGCCGTGGCGGCGACAGGCCATGTCGCGCCCGAAACGCTGCGCGATCTCGACGGGATTTCGGGCGCGCTCCATTGGGGCGAGGCGACCGACGCGCGCGCCTATGCCGAGTCGCTCAGCCAGCGCAACGGCCCGATCCTGCCGCTGATCACGGGCCTGCCCGATACCGGTCATGTGCTGCACGAACGCCATGTCTGCGTCGATACGACGGCAGCAGGCGGGAACGCAGCACTTCTGGGCGGCATGGCGTGACCGCCCAGACCTGCGCCCGCCGGATCCCCCCGGCGGGCGCAGTTGTGTTTCGCTTGACCTCTTTGCGCGGGCGCGCCAACACTCCGGCATGTTCCCGATCCGCGATCACAATCCCTCGCAGGGCACACCCTATGTCACTTACGCGCTGATCGCGATCAACGTGGTGGTGTTCCTCAGCTACTGGCCTCTGTTCTCGGATCCGCGCCAGTTGAATATTTTCTTTTACGACTGGGCGATGACCCCGGTTCTGGTCAGCAACCAAGGCACTTGGCCGACCATGTTCACCTCGATGTTCCTGCATGGGGGCTGGATGCATCTTGCGGGCAACATGCTGTTCCTTTGGATCTTCGGCGACAATCTCGAGGATGAGATGGGCCATGTCGGCTATCTCGCCTTCTACCTGGCCTCGGGGCTCGGGGCGGCAGCGGCGCATATGATCTCGGCGCCCTATTCACAGGTGCCCACCGTCGGCGCTTCGGGGGCAATCGCGGGGGTGATGGGCGGCTACCTCCTGCTTTACCCAAAGGCCCGCGTCGATGTGCTGCTGATCATCATCTTCATCGTCAAGATCATCCCGGTACCCGCCTGGGCCATGCTGGGGCTCTGGTTCGGGCTGCAACTCTTCAGCGGCATCGGCGCCGACCCGATGAGCGGCGGGGTCGCCTACTGGGCTCATGCCGGGGGCTTCATGGTCGGGCTGGTGCTGACGGTGCCGGTCTTTCTGCGCCGTGGCGGCACGCGCTACTGGGCTCGCACCGATGGCCGCCCGCCCCATCCCGAGGCGCGCTATCGCTACCGGCGCACGCCCATCCCGCGCGTGCGGCGGCGCAAATGAGCGCCCCTCTCACAGCCACCTGCCATTGTGGCGCGGTCGAACTTCGCGTGACGCTGACCGACGGGCTCGCCACGGCGCGGCGCTGCGATTGCTCGTTTTGCCGGCGGCGCGGCGCGGCGGCGGTCTCCGCCCCGCTCGACGGTGTCGCCGTGCTGCGCGGCGCCGACAGGCTCACGCTCTATCAATGGGGCACCGGCACAGCGCAGCATTACTTCTGCTCGGTCTGCGGCATCTATACCCATCACCGCCGCCGCTCGAACCCGAATGAATACGGCATCAATCTCGGCTGCCTCCAAGGCATCAACCCGCGCGACCTCGACCCGATCCCATGGGTCGATGGCGTCAACCACCCCTCCGACGACTGACCGCGTGCCGCGCGGCTGCCGATCCGGGTTGCCACCGGCGCGGACACCGATCTAAACTCGAATTTCCCGCAACCGGTTGGGGCAGATGAAAGTCACCATTACGCAGCTTCGCGCCTTTGTCGTCGTGTCGCGGGAAGGGTCCTTCACCCGCGCCGCCGAGGCGCTGGCGATGTCGCAGCCCTCGGTCACGACCGCGATCAGGCAACTCGAAGACATCCTCGGGATGAAGCTGTTCGACCGCTCCACCAAGGTTCTGCGCCTGACCAAGGCCAGCAAGGCGTTTCTGCCAAGCGTCGAGCGCATCATCGAAGATCTCGACACCACCCTTTCGCAGCTTCACGCCGTGGCCGAAGGCACCCATGGCAGCGTCTCGGTCGCCGTGCTGCCTTCGGTGGCCACCAACATCCTGCCCCGCACGATCCAGAGCTTCTCGCTCGCCTACCCCAATATCCGGCTTTCGCTTTATGACGACAACTCGACCGGCGTGCGCGACCGCGTGCTGAGCGGCGAAGTCGATCTCGGCGTGGCCGGGCGCACCAAGCATATCACTGAATTGGAGTTCGCCCCGCTGCTGCGCGACCCTTTCGGCGCGGTGGTGCATAAATCCCATGCGCTCGCCCGTGACAGCACACCGCTGGGTTGGCGCGACCTGGCAGGATACCCCTATATCTCGTTCTCGTCCGATACGGGGATTCGTCCGGTACTCGATACCGTCAGCGACCTTCCCGACACCATCAGATCGCCCTGGATCGAGGTCTCCAACATCGCCACGGCACTGTCGCTTCTGAAAACCAATCTCGGGATCGCCGCGCTGCCGCAGATGTCGGTGGATTCGATCGGCAACGAACTGGTATTCCGCACGCTCCTCGACCCGCCGCTGTTTCGCGAGATCGGGCTGATCACCCGCAAGGGCCGCTCGCTCCCGCCCGCAGCCCAGCGCTTCGTCGCGCATCTCGAACTGGCCTTGCAGCCACGATGGGAGCGCTAGCCACCTGCGCCGCCACCGATAGAGCGGGCCTATTCATTTATATAACTTACCTATAAGTGGCGATTTTTTATCATGATTTGGAATGTCCGGCCTTGCCCCGGCGAAATCGCTCCCCCTACCGTGCCAGCACACAAAGGGAGATTCCACATGACAAAGACCTTGCAACGCCGTTTCGTGCTGGCCGCTGCCGGTGCTGCCGCAGCCGCCACATTCTCATTCACAACAGCATCACACGCACAAGACCCCGACTTTCTGAATATCGGCGGCGGGCCCAGCGGCGGCACGTTCAATGTCGTTGCCACCGGCCTTGGCGACCTGATGCGCGGCGCGTTTCCCGACAGCGTTGTCGGCGTGCAGCCCGGCGGCTCCGGCCCCAACCTGCTGCGCGTCTCGTCAGGCGAAGCCGATCTCGGCATCACATCCGCCAGCAACGCCGCCGACGCATGGGCCGGGCGCGACCCCGCCACACCGGAAAACCCGGTCCGCAATGTCCGTGGCCTGATGACCTTCTTTCCCAGCGCGATCCAGATCTGGGTCGATGCGAGTTCGGACATTCAGTCGGTCGAGGACCTGGTCGGAAAACAGATCAGCGCCGGTCAGCCCGGACAGACATCCTGGAACGCCTTCAACAACCTTCTGGAGGTGCATGGCCTGAGCATCGAAGACATCGAGGAGGGCGGCGGCAAGGTCCACCACCTGAGCTGGAAGGAATCCCAGAACGGCCTTCGCAACGGCCAACTGGACGCGGTCATGTGGGTGGCGCTCTATCCGCATTCCACCGTGCTTGCGACCGAAACCGCCCGCGACATCCGCGTGCTCTCGCTCGATGACGACAAGGTCGACACCTATCTCGAGGAATACGGCAACGGTTTCTCCAAGGTGACGCTGCCCGAGGGGCTCTACAAGGGACAATCTGAACCCGCCACCTCGGTCGGAACCAAGACCTTCCTCTTCGCCTCGGACGAGATGTCAGAGGACACCGCCTACAAGATCACCTCGACCATCTGGAACAATCTCGAGAAGTTCCAGAAAACCCACGCGCTGCTGCAATATATCGAAGAAGACACGGCAGGCCGGGGCATGCTGGTCCCGATCCATCCCGGCGCCGCCCGCTTCTACGAGGAACAGGGCATCCCGATGAGCCAAGCCAAGCTCGGAGAGCAGTAAATCAAACGCGCGGGCCATCATGGCCCGCGTGCCTTCTCCCCAACAGCCCGATCAGGCCCGGCCCGGGCACCTGGTCAACCGCCGCGTAAAAGCGGTGATGCAATGAAGGCCCGCCAATGACCCTCCCCGACCGCGAGAAAACGATCGCCGCCCTGGCCGTGTCCATGGCGCTTTTCCACCTGGTGGTGGCCTCGCCGTTCTTTCTCTTTCCGGACCTGATTCTTCGGGGGACGCATCTGCTGTTCTCTCTCGTGATCGGGTTCCTGATCTATCGCTCGGTCGGGCGCGGGTTCAGCCGGCTGTTCGACTGGGCGATGATCCTTCTGTCGGTTGTCTGCCTTGGCTACCTGATCTTCAATCATGCGTCGGTCGTGGTGCGCCCGCCCTGGACGCGGGCGGCGACACCGCTCGAGCTGTTCGTCGCGCTCGGCACCGTCGTGGTGGTGCTTGAACTGACGCGCCGGGCACTGGGCCTTGCCATCACGGGGCTGTGCCTGGTGTTCATCCTCTACGGCTTCATCGGCCCCGAGCTGCGCCATTCCGAATTCCTGCGCCCGCTGGCGCATAAGGGCGTCGATCTCAACGAATTCGTCGATCAGATGTATTTCAGCTTCGAAGGCATCTTCGGCGTCGCCCTTGGCGTTTCGACGGATTTCATCTTCCTCTTCGTGGTGTTCGGCGCGCTGCTTCAGGTCATCGGCGGCGGCGATTTCTTCGTCAACATCACCAAATCCGCGACCGGCGCCTCGCGCGGCGGCCCCGCCAAGATGGCCGTCATCGCCAGCGCCCTGATGGGCACGATGTCGGGCAGCTCCGTCGCCAATGTGGCGACCACCGGCGCGATCACGATCCCGATGATGAAGCGTCTCGGCTACCCGAAAACCTTCGCCGGCGCAGTCGAGGCCGTCGCCTCCACCGGCGGGCAGATCACCCCGCCGATCATGGGCGCCGCCGCGTTCCTGATGGCCGCGATCCTCGGTATCAGCTACCAGGAGGTCATCACCGCCGCCGCACTTCCCGCGCTCCTCTTTTTCTGCTCGCTCTTCGTGGCCGTCCACTGGGAGGCGCTCAAGCAGGGGCTGCAACCGCTCGAACGCTCGGTCAAGGGCGACACCTGGCGCGATTTCAAGGCGGGATGGACCTTCCTGATGCCGCTCGTGGTGATCATGACCTTCCTGATCATGGGCTACACACCCAGCCTCTGCGCCTTCTACGGGGTCGTCGCAACGCTGGTCACACCCTTCCTGCGCCGCTCCACGATGGTGTCACCGGCTGTGCTGGCGCAAGGGCTCGAACTGGGCGCGCGCGCGGCGGTCACGGTCGCGATTGCCTGCGCCTCGGCGGGCATCATCGTCGGGATCGTTCAGATTTCGGGGCTCGGCTTCCGGTTCAGCAGCCTTGTGGTCGCCTTTGCCGATGGCAATCTCTATGTCGCGCTGTTCATCGCCATGCTGGCGGCCTTCGTCTTCGGCATGGGGATGCCCACGACCCCGGCCTATATCATTCAGGCCACGCTGGTCGCACCGGCGCTCGTGGATCTGGGCGCAAGCGCGCTCTCGGCGCATCTCTTCGTGTTCTATTATGCCGTGCTGGGCCAGATCACGCCGCCCGTGGCGGTGGCCGCCTTCGCCGCCGCCCCGATCGCAGGGGCGACATCCACATCCGTGGGCTGGCGCGCCTTTGCGCTCGGGATGCCGGCCTATGTGATCCCGTTCCTCTTCGTCGCCAATCCCGAATTGCTCGGACAGGGCAGCTGGCTCGGCCTTCTGGCAGTGCTGATGCGCTCGGCACTGGCCATCGTGGCGCTTTCGATCGCCTTCACGGGCTGGCTCGGGGGGCGCGGCCTCGGCTGGCTCGGGCGCGGATTGCTGCTCTTGTCCGCCGCCATGCTGATCGCCCCAAGCTCCCTTCTCAGCGCCATCGCCGTGGTGCTCTTCATCGGCGTCTGGGGCTGGCAGCGGCACGGATCGCGCGACCACCTGTTGAAAGGGTCCGAACATGACTGAGAGCGACCAGATCGCCAAGAGCAACCCCGCCCGGACGGAGGACGCGCTTGGCGACATCTTGGCCAGCCTGCCCACCCCCGAGGGCACCCAATACCCCTATGAGCTGGTGGTGGTCGAAGGCACCATGGCCTTCGTCGCGGGGCAAATCCCCAAACGCGACGGCGCGCTGGCTTTCGTCGGCCCGGTCGGGCGCGCGCTGACGGGCGATGCGGCCCATGACGCCGCGCGCATCTGCGCACAGCAGGTGCTGGCCTGGCTCAACAGGTCCGCCGGCGGGCTCGGGAACCTCGGGCGCATTCTGCGGATGACCTGCTATGTTGCCCATGATGACAGCTTCAACGACATTTCCGCCGTTGCGGACGGGGCCTCCACCTACCTGATCCGGACCCTTGGCGAACAGGGGCGGCACGCGCGCTCGGTCATCGGCGTGCACAGCCTGCCGCGCAACGCGCCCGTCCTGATCGAAGTGACCGCCGCCCTGCGCCACCCGTTGCCGCTCTGACACGCCCTGCCCTCGCAGACCGCACAACGCCGGACCGGACATCATCCCGGCTTCATCTTGCTCCAAATACTCCCGCCGGAGGCCCCGCCCGATACAGGCCTTTGGTACGGAATAGCGCGCGGTTCTTGCCGTTCGCCGCGTTAACCCGCCCCGATGCGGGGGCGAATACCGACGCGATACCGACGTCACGCCGACGCGATGCAGATCGTCATTTCGTGATGTTAACCAATGGCTTGACCCCGATTCGGCGTCAACGGTCGCGGATCACCCTGGCGAACTTCTCAAAGATCACCTCGTTGGCACAGATGACCTCGCCATCCTCCAGGATGTTCCCGCCCTCGGCCAGCGGCTCGACAAAGCCCCCCGCCTCCTGAAGGATCACGATCCCCGCCGCCAGGTCCCAGGCATTGAGTCCGCGCTCCCAGAACCCCTCATAACGCCCGGCGGCCACATAGGCCATGTCCAGCGCCGCCGACCCCCAACGCCGCACACCCGCACAGGCGGGCATCAGACGCGCCAGGTCCTGCAAGGTCGCCGGCAGGTCCGCGCGCCCCCCGAACGGCACGCCCGTCGCAAAGAGCGACTCGATCATCTTGCTGCGTCCCGACACCCTCAGGCGGCTCTCGTTCAGCCAGGCGCCCTCGCCTTTTTCGGCAAAGAACATCTCGTCCTTGGCCGCGTCGAAAATGACGCCGGCCACGATTTTTCCCTTATGTTCCAACGCGATGGAGATTGCCCAATGGGGCAGCCCGTGCAGGAAATTCGAGGTCCCGTCCAGCGGATCGACGATCCATCGGCGGGTCGGGTCCTTGCCATCCTCGGCGCCGCCCTCCTCGGCCAGCCAGCCATAGGTGGGGCGGGCCTCCATCAGCTCGTCCTTGATGATCTTCTCGGCCGCAAGGTCGGCGCGACTGACGAAATCGCCCGCCCCCTTCATCGAGACCTGCAACTGCTCGACCTCGCGGAAATCCTTGACCAGCGACCGTCCCGCCTTGCGCGCGGCCTTGATCATGACATTGAGGTTGGCACTGCCCGGCATCGCTTGGCTCCCTTGCGTTCAGGCCGCGCGTATACGCCGCCCGCGCCTTGCTTACAAGTGCTCTCGCCGCTCGGGTTCGCCGCGCTGCATCCTGACCGGAATCTCGCGTGCCAGCCGGATCAGGTGGGCGACATAGGGCTTGTCGCCATCCTCTTCCCGGATCGCCGCATAAAGCCTTTTGGTGACACCCTTTTCCGTCAATGGCCGGGTCACGTAATCGCTGCTCGTGCGCAGCTCTCGCACCACCCAGTCCGGCAGCACCGCAACCCCCCGGTTGGACGCGACCAGCAACAGGATCACCGCCGTCAGCTCGACCTGCCGGATCATGCGCGGCTCGACCTTGGCCGGGGTCAACAGGGCAGTGAACACATCCAGCCGGGCGCGGTCCACCGGGTAGGTGATCAGCGTTTCCTCGCGGAAATCCTCAGCGACGACAAAGGGCTTTTGCGCCAGCGGATGCTGGCTCGACGCCACGAAAACAGGCTCGTAATCAAAGAGCGGCTTGAAGGTGACGCCGGGCAGATCCTCGGGGTCGGAGGACACCACCAGATCGACCTCCTCCTTGCGCAGCGCAGGCAACGCATCAAAGGCAAGGCCGGGGCGGATATCCACGTCGACCTCGGGCCAGGCCTTGCGGAACTGCTCCAGCACCGGGAACAGCCACTCGAAACAGGCATGGCATTCGATGGCGATATGCATCCGCCCTGCAGAGCCCTGCCTCAGCCCGCCGAACTCGCCCTCCAGCGCCTCGACCTCGGGCAGCACCTTTTCGGCCACCCGCAGCAATCTCTGCCCCGCCGCCGACAGCTTGAGCGGCTTGGAGCGGCGCACGAACAGCTCCACCCCGGCCTGGTCCTCCAGCCCCTTGATCTGATGGCTCAACGCCGATTGGGTGATGTGCAACAGGTCCGCCGCCCGCGCGATCCCGCCCGCCTGATGGATCGCCCGGATCGTCCTCAGATGCCGCAGCTCGATATGCATATATTAGCGCGCCTCACATAAACCATGAATATTATGAAGTTGTCTCACAATGCTGCAACTGCAACAAGGGGACAATCTGAAAAGCATGCAGAATGGATCGAACCGATGTCCACGCCCCGCGTCTCCTTTGAATTCTTCCCGCCCAAAACGCTCGAGGCGTCGTTTCGCCTCTGGGATACGATCCACACGCTCGCGCCGCTCGATCCGCGTTTCGTTTCCGTCACTTATGGCGCTGGCGGCACCACGCGCGAGCTGACCCGCGAGGCGGTCGGCACCCTGCACAAGGCCACCGGTCTCAATGTCGCGGCGCACCTGACCTGCGTCGAGGCCACCCGCGACGAGACACTGGCGATCGCCGACGGCTTCCATCAGGCCGGCGTCACCGAGATCGTCGCCCTGCGCGGCGACCCGCCCAAGGGTTCTGATGGTTTCACCCCGCATGCTGAGGGTTTCGCCAATTCCTGCGAACTGATCGAGGCGCTTTCCGATACCGGCAACTTCACCATCCGCGTCGGCGCCTATCCCGAGAAACACCCCGAGGCTGCCGATTCCAAGGCCGATATCGACTGGCTCAAGCGCAAGATCGACGCGGGCGCCTGCGAGGCGATCACGCAGTTCTTCTTCGAGGCCGAGACGTTTTTTCGCTTCCGCGACGCCTGCGTGAAGGCGGGCATCGACGCGCCGATCATCCCCGGCGTCCTGCCGATCGAGAACTGGACCGGCGTGCGCAAATTCGCCACCGCCTGCGGCACCGGCATTCCCGCCTGGCTGGACGACACGTTCGACAAGGCGATCCGCGACAACCGTCAGGACCTGCTGGCCACGGCGCTCGCCACCGAGCTTTGCAGCGAGCTGATCGAGGGCGGGGTCGAGGACCTGCATTTCTACACGCTGAACCGCCCGGAACTGACGCGCGACGTGTGTCATGCGCTTGGGGTCTCACCCAAGGTCAGCCTGCGCGACGTCGCCTGAGACAGCCTTTCCCCGACTCAGACCTGCTGCCCGGCCACCGGCACTTCGATGTCCCGTGGCCGCGCTGTTTCGTGCAGGCGCTCACTGTGTTCCTGTCCCACGCGCCGCCGTCTTCTGAGCAGGAACAGCTTGCCCCAGCCCCGCCAGGTGCCCACCGAAGGCGCCTCGGGATCAGTGGGGAAGCGCATGCGCCAGCTCTCGGGCAAGGGCAAGGCGCAGCTTTCGGCGCGTTCCAGCATCCAGACCAGCGGGATGTTCGACAGCGGGCGCGCGGCGTGAAGCCCGCCCAACTGCCCACCCACATCGCCATGCGTGCCACGAAACCACACCTGTTCGACCCGGCCATTCCACTCGGGCGGCGATGACCACAGGACCGGCTCGAAGACCGATCGAGTCTCGTCCAGCGCCAATGCATGAAAGCCATGCTGGATCGTCGGGCCAAGATGGTGGTTGTGAAAGGCATGCGCCTCGGCGCTCCAACAGCGCCACAGCATCGGCAGGCGCAGGCCAAGCGCCTTCACGGTATCCCAGACGCCGACCATCTCGACCGGCGCCGCCTCGTGACAAAGCAAGGCACTGAACTCCTGCGCCGCGGGGCTGCCGGGCGCCGACTGGTAATGGCGATAGGCGGTGACGATATTGCGCACCGTTGCGTTTTCGGCCCTCAACAGCCCCACCCGGTCGATCACCCCGGCCAACGAGCGCACCGCATAGGCACCCCGCGAATAGCCGAACAGGAATATCCGGTCGCCTGCGCGATAGCGGCTGGCAAGGTAGCCATAGGCGCGCCGGATCTGCCGGTTGATCCCTCGCCCCATCATCACATCCGGCGTCGTGCGCCAGTCCTGCCACTGCAACCCGGCCTCGTAATAGACCGACAGCGAAGGCCCGCTCATTTCGGTGAGCAGCTTGTAGGTAAGGCCCGCATTGCTTTCGTCGCCCTCAACCAGCGACGACATGGTGCCATCCAAGATCAGTACATGCGTGACCTGCCCGCGCGAGCGCGCGAATCCGCTCTGCCCCTGGCGCAGGCCGGGGCGCAGCAGCGCATAAAGGCGTTTACTCCACTGGCGCCATGGCATCGTTCAGCATCTTCCACACGCGGTGCGGCGTGAATGGCATGTCAGCCTGCCGCACTCCCTTATCCCAAAGCGCATCGGCCACCGCGTTGGCGGTCGCGGCCATCGCCCCGACGGTGCCCGCCTCGCCACAGCCCTTCATGCCCATGACATTGGCTGTCGATGGCACAGGCTCAGTTGCGAAACCGAACATAGGCACATCATCGGCGCGTGGCATGGCATAGTCCATGAAACTTGCCGTGAGGAGCTGCCCGTCCCCGTCATGCACCACATGTTCGCACAGGGCCTGCCCGACCCCCTGCACCACCCCGCCATGAATCTGCCCTTCCACAAGCATCGGGTTGATCAGGTTGCCGAAATCGTCAACCACCGTGTATCTTTCCAATGTGACCTTGCCGGTCTCCGGGTCGACCTCGACCTCGGCCACATGCGCGCCATTGGGATAGGAGCGCGCGGGAAGCGTGGCGGTTTCCTCATGTACCAGCAACTCGCTGCGCCCGTCGGCCCGCGCCATCTCGGCGACTTCGGTCAGGGTGGGCGTCAGGTTCGATCCCGGCACGCGGTAGCGCTCGTCGTCGAAACTGATATCGCTCTCCTCGACCCCGGTCTTTTCAGCCAGGTATGATGCGAAGGCCGCGATCATGCTGCCGACCGTCGCCAATGTCGCGTTGTTCTGCGTCGTGACCGAGCGCGACCCACCGGTGCCGCCGCCGGTCTTGATGCGGTCGCTGTCACCCTGCACCACCTCGATCCGATCGATCGGAATGCCGGTCTGGTCCGACAGGAAACTGGCATAGACGGTCTCGTGCCCCTGCCCGTTCGATTGAGTGCCCACATAGATCGACACGCTGCCATCCTCGTTGAATTCGACTTTCGCGGTTTCCGAAGGATTCCCCAAAATGCTTTCGATATAGTAACAAAGACCCATGCCCCTCAGTCGCCCGCGCGTGGCGCTTTGGGCCTTGCGCGCCGCAAACCCGGCGCGGTCGCATTCCGCCTCGGCACGTTCCAGCACGCGATGGAAATCACCCACGTCATAGGTTTCCCCCGTGGCCGAGACATAGGGAAAGACCTCGCTTGCGATGAAATTGCGCCGGTGCAGATCCCATGTATCCACGCCCAGTTCACGCGCGGCGCGGTCCATGATCCGCTCCAGCGCATAGATCGCCTCGGGCCGCCCGGCCCCGCGATAGGCATCGACCTGCGTGGTGTTGGTGAAAAATCCCTCCACATGCAGGAACGCATCCTGCACGTCATAGACCCCCATCAAGACCTTGGAAAAGAGATCCGTCTGAATGCCCTGCCCCATCGTGCTGCAATAGGCCCCCAGATCCACCCGGCTGTCGACACGATAGGCGGTGATCCTGAGATCCTCGTCAAAACTCAGCGTCAGATCGTGATCCAGCCCCCGGCCCGCATTGTCGCTCAGCATGGTTTCGCCGCGGTCCGCCATCCAGCGCACCGGCTGGCCCAGCTGGCGGGCGGCATGGGCGACCAGATAGGTTTCCGGGTAATCCATCGCCTTGGTCCCGAAACCGCCGCCCACATCGGGGTTGGTCACGCGGATATCCCCGGCCTCCATGTTCAGCACCCGCGCCAGGTTTCGCTTGGTGCCCCAGACGCCCTGACCGTTCACCGCCACATGCAGACGGTTGCCCTGGATTTCGGCGTAACAGCCGCGCGGCTCCATGGGGTTGGCGATGATCCGGTTATCATGCACCGTCATGCGCACCACATGCTTGGCCCTGGCGATCGCCGCCTCCACGGCCGTCTCGTCGCCCATGCCCCAGTCAAACGCGCGATTCTCGGGCGCCTCTTCGTGCAGCGGCTCGCCCCCCGGCCCGATATCCATATGGGCGGGCAGATCATCGTAGTCAAAGACGATCATCTCGGCCGCATCGCGCGCCTCGGCCAGCGTGTCGGCGACGATCATCGCCACCGGCTCGCCCACGAACCTCACTCTGTCCTCGGCCAGGATCGGGCGCCGCGGGGCCGCCGCCGGGGTGCCGTCCTGGTTCTTCACGGTGTTGAAGGCCATCGCTTCGGTGATCCCGCTTGCGGCCAGATCATCAGCCGTCAGCACAAGGCGCACGCCGGGCGCGGCGCGGGCCTCATCGACATCAAGCTCGGTGATGATTCCATGCGCCGCCGGCGCGCGCAGCACATGCGCCACCAGCGCGCCCTCGGGCGCGATATCGTCCACATAGCGCCCCTGACCGGTCAGGAATCGCCCGTCTTCCAGCCGTGTGACCGGCTGACTTTTTCCGAATTTTTCCATGCTCTGCCCTTTCGCGCGATGTCGCCTCGGACCCTAGCGGGGGAAACGCGCATGTCCAGAGCCCGTCAGGTCAGAGACGCCACCGTGACCGAACCGCCCAATCCATAACCGTTGAACCGGGTGGTCAGGCTGCGTGAATAGGCACCCATGCCGTCAAACAGCACATAATCGCCCTCTTCCATGTCACCGGGCAGCGGCAACGGGTCGGGCAGGCGGTCGATACTGTCACAGGTCGGGCCAAAAATCACGCGCGCCACGGGCGGCGCGCGGCGCGGCACCCCCTCGGGCGACAGAACCCTTACCCGCCCCGGCGCGCCGATATCGCGGATTTCAGTCAACCCGCCATAGATACCGTCATTCAGAAAGACCGAACCGTTCTCGCGCAGCGCCTTGACGCGCGCCGCCAGCGAAAAGGCATCCGCCACCATCGCGCGGCCCGGCTCGCACACCAGATCAGGCGCATCGGCACCAAAGCAGCGCGTTGTCTCGGCGCGGATGTGGTCAAAGATCGCTTCCAGATCGGGCGCCGCCCCGCCCCGATGCGAGGCGAAACCGCCACCCACATTGAGCCGCGCCAGCCGCACGCCCGCCGCCCGCGCGACATCCGCCGCAACCGAGATATAGCTGCCCCAGGCTGCGGGGTCGGCGCATTGCGTGCCGGGGTGAAAGGTGATCGAGGGCACGAATCCGCGCGCCGCGACCTCGCGCAGCAGGGTTTCGGCGCGCTCCGGCCCGACGCCGAACTTCTCGCCGAAATCATAGGCCGCCCCGGCAACCGGCAGCGCCAGCCGCACGCTGATTTCCGTGGGTTTGGGCAGAACCGACAGTTTCTCCAACTCCCGCGCGCAATCGACCGAGGCCGACGCTACCCCAAGCGCGCGTGCCACCGCCACTTCCTCGGACGAGCGCACGGGGTTGTTATAATGCAGCACCGCATCGGGACAGACCGCGCGCACCGCATACATCTCTCGCGGGCTGGCCACGTCGAAGGCGCGGATGCCCGCGGCGACCAGGTTGGCCAGCACCTCTTCCTCCACATTGGCCTTGACCGCATAGGTCACCAGCCCGTCGAACCCGGCCTGAAACCGCTGCGCCATCGCCTGAAGCGCCGCCGGGCTGAAATACAACAGGGCCGCGTCGGGCTGGTGGCGGGCGATATGGGCGGCGGGGTCGGGCCAGTTCGGTGTTTCGCGCATGAAGGGTCCTGTCGCTCTGCTCGTTTTTCATAGTGTGGCGGCAAAAGCTGTCGATTCCGCGCGTCGATTTGTGTAATCTGACTCTTATCGCCGTCAAAGTGACGAAAGCATGATGCAAACAGACGAAACCGATCAGGCCCTTCTGGACCTTCTGGCCGATAACGCCCGCACGCCGGTGGCGACTCTGGCGCGTCGGCTGGGGTTGGCGCGCACCACCGTTCAGGCGCGGCTGGACCGGCTCGAATCCTCCGGCGTGATCGAAGGCTATACCCTGCGCCTTGCCGACCGGCTGCGCGCGCCCTTGCGCGCCACCGCCCTTGTCAGCATCGAGCCGCGCAGCGCCCCGGCGGTTCTGGCGCGGCTGCGCTCGCTGCCCGATGTGCGCACGGTGCATACCACCTCGGGGCGTTTCGATCTGATCGTCGGGATCGAGGCCGCCACCACCGAAGCCCTGGACGACACGCTGGACCGCATCGGCGAAACCCGTGGCGTCAAGGGCTCCGAAAGCCTGATCCAGCTATCCACCAAGCTTGATCGCCGCGCTTAACGCCTGAGCCAGCCCAGCATCCGGAATATTCCAAACAGCACGAGCCCGATCACGACAATCCCTACCGTGACAAACCAAAAGGCGCGCGGATCATCCGCCCCCGGCATACCGCCCACATTGATCCCCAAAAGCCCGGTCAACAGCCCAAGCGGCAGGAAGATCGCCGCGACCACCGAGAGGATCAGCATCTGACGGTTCATCACCTCCGAGCGGTGCTCCATGATCTGATCCTGCACCACCTGCGCGCGGTCGCGAATTGCGTCCAACTCTTCAGACAGACGGGTGACGCGCTCGACGGCCTCGCGCAGGCGGCTGCGATCCTCATGGGTCAGCCAGGGCAGGTCCTCGATCTCGAAGGTGCTCAGCGCATCGCGCTGCGGCGCGATATGGCGGCGCAGCTTGATCGCCATGCGACGCACATCCCCCAGGTCCGCGCGCGACACCGCCCACGGCCCCTGATCGACCTTTTCCTCGATATCGTCGATGCGCTCATTGAGCCCGGCGATCACAGGTTCGGCCCGGTCCGCCAGACGCAGCGCCAGCCGCGCCACCAGATCGCCGCTGCGCACCGGCCCTTGCCCGCGCAAGGCCGCGTCCCACACATCGCCCGCCGCCATCAGGCGCCGCAACTGCGCCGAGATCACCTCCCGCCCGGTGATCCACAGCCGCACCGACACCATATCCTCGACCTCGTCGCCGGGGTTCAGGTTGACGCCGCGCAGGTTCATCAGCGCGCCCTCGCCATGCACGGTGCAGCGCGGCCTTGTCTCCTGCGCCCCAAGCGCCGCCATCACCAGCGGATCAAGCCCCGACTGCGCCAGCCAGTCGGCCCCGTCCGCCTGCGACAGATCCACCCTCGTCCAACGCAGGACAGCCGCTTCAGGCGCGCCGCCTTCGGGTTCCACCACATGGCCCTGCCCCGCCTCGTCCACGTCCATCGCTTGCACAGCCAGCATGGCGCTCCCCTTCTTGCGGTCTCCAAGCTTGGGGCAGCATGACGCCACAGCGCAATAAATTCCAGCGCCAGCCTTTCCCTTGGCCAGCGCATTCGCTAGAGACGATCCCGACCAAGGACATTCCGCAGGACAGACCCCAATGGCGATGGACAAGACCTTCAACGCAGCCCAGGCCGAGGGCCGCATCTATGACGCATGGGAACAGGCGGGCGCCTTCAAGGCGGGCGCCAATGCCGCCCCAGGCGCCGAAAGCTTTTGCATCATGATCCCGCCGCCCAACGTGACGGGCTCGCTGCATATGGGCCATGCGTTCAACAATACCTTGCAGGACATCCTGATCCGCTGGCACCGGATGCGCGGCTTCGACACGCTCTGGCAGCCGGGGCAGGACCAT
>CAZMZS010000043.1:0-19704 GCA_964570675.1 uncultured Roseovarius sp.
CAGGCGTTGAGCCAGATGCCCGAGGGCGCGGATGCCGCCGATGCCAAGCGCGACGTGATGGACGCGGTGCGCGCGCATTTCCGGCCCGAGTTCCTGAACCGTCTCGACGAGATCGTGATCTTCGACCGGCTGACGCGCGACCAGATGGACGGCATCGTGGATATCCAGATGCGCCGGTTGCTCAAGCGGTTGGCCGGGCGCAAAATCTCGTTGGAGCTGGATGAGGCCGCGCATAAGTGGCTGGCAGATCAGGGCTATGACCCGGTCTATGGCGCGCGCCCGCTCAAGCGGGTGATCCAGAAGGCGTTGCAGGACCCGCTGGCCGAGGCGCTTTTGGCCGGCGAGATCAAGGACGGCGAGACCGTGCCGGTCAGCGCCGGGGCCGATGGCCTGATCATCGGGCAGCGGCTTGGCAGTTCGGACCGCCAGCCGCCCGAGGATGCTGTCGTCCACTGATCGCGGTGCAATGCACTGGCATAGCGGCCCCCGGAGCGATCCGGGGGCCGTATTGTTTCCCGCACACGGACAATCCGGTTGCTTTCTTGACCAATGACGCAAGAATGGCCAATGGTCGGGCGGTGATCTGAGAGGGCGGTATGAGTGAACAGAACCTGGAACGGCCGGAGCTGACGTTTTCGCCCGAGGTGGCCGACTGGGTGCGCGAGCATTATGCAGCGGCGCGGGTCATTCTGGAATATGGCAGCGGCGGGTCGACGGTGCTGGCCTCGGAGATGCCGGGCAAGACGATCTTTTCGGTGGAGAACGACCGGCGCTGGTTGCGCGCGATGCAGGCTTACCTCGATCAGGCGGGAACGCAGTCACCGGTGCATCTGCATCTGGCGGGGGTCGGCAAGACCCGCAAATGGGGCCATCCCGTCGATAATTCACGGTTCCGGCGGTATCATCTTTATCCGCTCGGAATCTGGGATCATCCCGATTTCGTCCATCCGGATCTTGTGCTGATCGACGGGCGTTTTCGCGAGGCGTGTTTCTATGCGGCCATGCTGCGCTGCACGAAGAATACGGTGGTGCTGTTCGACGACTATGTGAACCGGCCGAAATATCACCGCGTCGAGACCTTCATCGAGCCGGTAGAGACGCGCGGGCGGATGGCGAAGTTCGAGCTGAGCAAGAAGGCGCTGCCGCGCGAAGGGCTGACGCAGATCGTCGGGGCCTTTTCGAATGCGTTCTGAGCGCGGGTGGTGGCTGGATAGGATGCGCCAACCTGTGC
The DNA here is from genome assembly GCA_964570675.1 of uncultured Roseovarius sp. Taxonomy (GTDB): domain Bacteria; phylum Pseudomonadota; class Alphaproteobacteria; order Rhodobacterales; family Rhodobacteraceae; genus Roseovarius. The sequence continues at coordinate 1,232 of CAZMZS010000043.1, forward strand.
TAATGGCACCGCCAGCAGGTAAGGCAGTGATGAAAGGCGGCACCGGATGATGATTTCACACAGCCGCAAGTTTGTTTTCGTCAAGACGAAGAAGACCGCCGGCACCTCGATCGAATGCGCGCTGGCGCCGTTTCTGGAGCCGGGCGACCTGACCTCGCCGCTGGTGGAACACGCGCCCCAGACACGGCGCTTTTCAAAGGAATTCGTGCGTATCCTGCGCGAAAGGGACGCCGGTCTGAGGGCGCGCAACCCGCATCTTCCCTATAGTGTCGTGGCGGATCACTTCGCCAAGGAGACCAAGGGTTATTATCGCTTTTGCGTGGAGCGAAACCCTTGGGACAAGGCGATTTCGGCGTTCTTTTTCTGGATTTCGCGGCATGGTCACGACACCAGCAAGACGGAGGAGGAGAATTTCCTGACATTCGCCGAGAGCGAACGACTGGGCTTTTTCTCGGATTATGATCTCTACATGCGAAAGGACAAGCCGCAGGTGGACCGCGTTCTTCGCTATGAGAACCTGGCAGAGGAGTTTTCGCAGGTCATGGAGCAACTGGGTCTGCCCGAGATTTCCATCGGCAGCGTCCGCGCCAAGGGGGATATCCGGCCCAAGGCGTCGCGCAAGTTGCAACGCTTCTATGGCGAAGACCTCGACAATGGCGCCGCCAAACGGGTGCAATCGGTCTTTGCGCGCGAGATCGCGTATTTCGGATACGCCCCGGAACCTGCCTGAACGGGCACGGCAGAGTCCGGGTCATTGCCGAAAACGGCGGCGTGCAGATTGACAGATGTAGTGGCCTATCGGCTATACCGACGCAACAAAATGCCCCGCGCGCCGCTGACCTCTTGCGCAAGCCGCCGGAAACAAGAGGGTGCAAGGGATCAGTATGGAGCGTCGCGGCTCTCTCTTCAGCGGGTGGAAAGCGGCGCAGGTAATGTAGCATTCAAGGCAGGGGCAAGCGGTGTCTAAGCCAGTCATATATGAATTGAACGGCGTGAGCCTGCCGCATGACGACGCGATCATCACGCCGAAGGTCGCGGCCTCCCTGAAGCGCGGCAATTATGAGCGGGCCGAGGTTCTGGCCACGCCGAAGTTTCTGGAGCCCGAGGATCGTGTTCTCGAACTGGGAGCGGGGCTTGGCTATATCTCCTCTTACGCTGCCAAGGTCATCGGCGTGTCGCATGTGACCTGTGTCGAGGCGAATCCGAAGCTGGCTGAATATATCCGCGGCGTTCATGAAATGCAGGGGCTGGAGAACACCGAGGTTCGCAACTGCGTCGCGCTGCCGGGTGGTGCGGAACTGAACCCCGACAAGACGATGCCCTTCTATATCCGCGAGCCGTTCTGGTCGTCCTCGCTTGATCCGGGCCGGGATGCCGTCGCCGTCGAGAATGTCGCGCAGGCATATCTTTCGGACCTGATCCAGGATGCGGCGGCCACGGCGATGATCGTGGATATCGAGGGCGGCGAGCGCGATATCTTCAAGGGTGGCGATCTGGGATCGGTGCGCAAGATCTATGTCGAGCTGCACACCCGATATATCCGGCCCAAGGGGATCAAGGCCTGCTTTGACGCCCTGTCAGCGCATGGCTTCTACTACGATCAGCGCGTCTCCCATGGCGGTGTCGTGCTGTTTAGGAAATTGTGAGGGTGCGGCGCATGGCGGCAGAGGAAGACGGAACGCTCTATGATGTGGCCAGCCTCTGGATCGGGGATGAGCTGAGCTGGATGGAGCAGATTTGCCTGCTGTCCTTTATGGAGCGTGGGCATCGCACCGTCCTTTATGTCTATGACGACGTGAAGTCCGTGCCCGAGGGCGTTGAAATCCGCGATGCGCGCGAAGTCATGCCCACCGATCAGATCATCTATCACGTCAACACCGGCAGCCCCGCCTTTCATTCGGACGTGTTTCGCCTCAGGATGCTGGCGCAGACGGATTTTCTATGGGTCGATACCGACGCATATTGCCTCAAGCCCTTCCAGAAACAGCCGCATGGTTTCTTTTATGGATGGGGCACGGACAAGCGGCGGATCATCTGTTCCGGGGTTCTGGGCCTTCCCGCTGGTTCCGAAACGCTGCGCGCCATGCTGGAGCTTACGAAGGATGAATATCCCGTTCCCCCCTGGCTTCCCAAGGCGCGGCAGGACGAGTTGCGCGCCCTGAAGGCGGCCGGAAAAGGCGTGCATATGTCGCTGATGCAATGGGGCATATGCGGCCCTGAGGCATTGCATTACTTTGCGCTTGAAACGGGCGAGGTGGAACATGCGTTTGACGGGCCAGTGCTTTATCCGGTGCCCTTTTCCGGGACGCGCGTTTTTCACCGCCGCCATCTGAAACAAAGCGTGCTGAATGCGATCACTGACGAGACGCTGTCAGTGCATTTCTACGGGCGGCGCTTTCGCAACATATTCGCGCAGAGCGGCGGGCTGCCGCCCAAAGGATCCTATGCTGACGACCTGTGCCGGCATCACGGTGTGGACCCTGCGCAAACGGCGCATCTCTTCAAGCTGAAGGTGCCCGGACAGCCCGGAGAGGAAGCCGGGTGAACCAATGAGCGCATCGCGCGATCACGGCTTTGACGACCCGTGGGGATGGGGTAGGCTTGCACAGGTGTTTGGTAAATCAAGCTGCCAGCGACCCGAAGGCGGCCAGAAACGGATGTACGATTGCCCATGAACAAGAACAATCTGGCCGAGGTCAAGAACGGTCTGCGCGCGGTGGAAATCGTTAAGTCGCGATTCAAGAGGCTTCCGCGCGGAGTCATTCAGGTGGGCGCCCATAATGGTCGCGAAGTGCCCAGAATGGCGCGCTCGGGCGTGGAAAAGGCGGTGTTGATCGACCCGCTGGACGAGACATTCGGCACGCTGAGCGAGCGGGTTTCGGACGTGGACGGCTATGTCGCGATCCAGGCGTTGATCGGGGATGAGGACGGCAAGCAGGTCATTTTCAACGTCTCCAGCAATACCGGGGAATCCTCAAGCTTTCTGGAACCGAGCGGCCATACCGAGATCAAGCCCGATATCCATTTCTCGGAAAAGCGCGAGATGACATTGCGCTCGCTGGACAGCCTGCTGCCGGAGCACGAGATCGAGTCCGATGGCTATGACATGATGTTCATCGATACGCAGGGCGCGGAAAAGCATGTGATCACCGGCGCGATCAATACATTGAAATCAATCGATTTCATCTGGGCGGAAGTCAGCATCGGAGGGATCTATGATGGTGACATGCCGCTGTCGCGCTTCGTGGTTTTCCTTGAGGCGCTCGGGTTCGAGCTGGGCTTTTGCGAATTGAAGCGCTTTGGCTGGGGCGATGCGCTTTTCGTGCGCCGGTCGGTTTTCATCAACCAGGAAGACGAGAGCGCCTAGGGCTGATTTTCGAGGCTGTCGAGGGATCGCTCTACCCGTGCGCGAAAATCGGCGCGGGTCGGAAAGCGTTCGCCATGAAGGGCCAGAAGAGCGCGGGTTCTTTCGGCGCTGTCCGGGATTCTGACGACGGCGGAAATCAGGCGCTGCAACAGTCTGGGGCGTTGCGGGGCAAGGGCGACCATTTCGTCCAGCACGTCGGCTTCGGCCTCGGGCAGGTCGGCGTGCTGAAGCACATCGGCGATGCGGGCCAGCAGTTTTTCGTCGGATCGCAGGATTTGGCGGTTCTGCGCGAACAGCGCGGCCAGTTCCGGCCCCTCGCTGAGTTTGGCCAGCATCCGGGCGGTGGCAAGGATCGCATCCTCGGTCATCGGTCTGCCGTGATATGCGCCCGTGGCCTCGAAATCGGGGATGTAGCTGACCAGCACGTTTGACATGATCCGGGCCACGATATCCGGCGAGATATGGCGGTAATCGTTGCGCGCCCAGCAGACATCGGGGTTGGTCAGGGTGACGGTCTCGTAGGACGGGAAGTAATCCACGTCGGGTTTGTCGGTGACGAAGGCTTCGACCGCGGCGCGCTGCACCGATTTGGAATAGGTGTTGGCCAGCATGACATCCATGTCCCGGAAGGTGGAGGCGAGGGGCACGGGTGACACGGTCACAAGCATCTTGAGCGGCTTTTCGCGATGTGTCTTGAGAAGGGTATAGATCCCTTCGAGTGCGTTCAGCACATCGTCATACCCAAGCACACGGAATTCGAAGCGTTCTGGATCGGCTTTGCAGATGCGCGGCGGGGGCGCGATGTTGAGATAGAGATCCAGCTCCCTGTCATACCAGGCCTCGACATAGCCCAGGGTAAGGATGACCACATCCGCCTGCGCCACCTCGGCCATCGCATCGAGGTAGCGCACGCGCATGTCCATGATATCGGCCAGTGCGAAGGGCAGGCGGACAAGCCCCAGTTGCGGGTCGCAATAAAGCCCGTCACCCACCGGGTAGATGATTTTCTCACCCGGAAAGCTGTCGCGTTCCAGCGCCCATGTCATCTCGTTCAGGATGGAATGCGCGGTGTATTTGTTGAGAAAGGTGGACGCCTTGCCGACCGACTCGCCGATCGGGCCAAGATCGGGTTCACGGCTGAGCACGGTCATGCCGGCGCGGTGCAGCGCCCCTTCGATATTGCGCGCAAAGCAGGAGCCGATGGCGAACACGCTGTCCTGCCTGCCGATGGTGAAGCCCGCAGAGACGGCGGGATCGGCCAATGGATAGAGCCGTGTGCCGTCGGCATCGGGCGAGGGATAGCGGCGCAGCTTGTTCTTTCGCGCCGCGTCGAAGGCATCGCTGGAGGAGGCGCTGTGGATCGCGCTGTTTCGGGCCGGACGGGACGATTTCCTTTTCGCCATATGGACACCCCGAGCCTTTCTGCGTTCTGCGCCGTCATACCGGCAAGGCCGGAGCGGCCCTGCTATTTCTCCATCAGGACCACTGACGAACTGGGGCGTGTATCATCCAGGATAGTGATGCGGCCCAGTCGTGCCAGCTCGGCGAGTTCTTCGAACCGCTTGCGCATATTGAGGATGACCGCGCCGTTCTTCGTGATCTGCTGATCGAAGAATTCGCTGTAGGTCGATACGGGAAAATGGAACCCGCAGGACAACAGGCTGATCGCGAGATTGACCTTGCGCAGCTTGGAAAGCGAGCCCTGAAGCGGATTCAGCGTGGTGATTGCCGCGCCGTCGACTCCGTTGGCCTCGAGAAACGCGCGCGCCTTGGCGAGATCGGCATATGCCGCGCCCTCGTCCTGAAAGCCGAAATGGCGGTGCTCGTTCTGTTCGGTGTCGATCAGCACAATGTCGGCGCCGGTGGCCCGATGGATCAGCAAATCCACCAGCCCGTAGCCGCAACCGATATCGGCGACACGTTTGGGCGCGAGACGATCCAGAACCGGGCGCATCACCGCGAATTCGGATTCAATGACCGCAAATGCGCGTTCGGCGATTTCGGGGCCGAGCCGATCCACCTGCTCCTCGAGCGGGGCGCTGTTGCCCCGCATCCATGCCCTGATCAGGCGCCCAGATCGCGGGACGTCGTAAAGCACCTCGGATCGTTGCAGGATAAGGTTGAGTAAATCGCCCCTCGAGAACATCGAGAAGTCCAGCTTCCCGCTGCTCTTGGCTTTCGCTTTCTTGACTGCCACGCGCCCATAAACTCCAAAATCAGCACTCTTTTTCCGCGCAAAAACACGCGCGTCAGTGCTTTCTGGAAAAACAGTATGCGCGGCCTCTGATCCAGTCAACGAAGGGCGCGGCCCGGAAACGGAAGTTGCGCCCGAGTGATGAAAGGCCGCCACATACGCGCGGCCCGCGGCGGGCTGAACGCTGCCTCAGTGATCTTTCTGCGTGACCCGGTCGCGGGTTTCCAGCTTGTTCTCACGCAGCCAGGCGCGAAAGCCTGTCCAGTCCGGGCGCGCCTTGAGATCCTCGATCTTGGCGCGGTGCCAATCGCAGGCGCGCGCATGCAGCATGGACAGCACCGGATCGGCCAGCAGCGCCTCGAGCATCGGGCGCGCACGCTCGGCATGGGGCAGGATGGTTTCATCGCGGTCACGGTTGACGTTCATGTCCGACCAGTAATGCTCGGCCTGTTCCACGGCGATATGGTTGGTGCGCCCGCGATCGCGTTTGACAAGGAAACTTTCGAGCGAGCGCACGGAATAATGATGCAATCGCGCGTGTTCATGGCTGAAGCCTTCCCATGCGCGCCAACCCACCTGCTCCATTGGTCGCAGGTTGCCGCCGCAGTCGGACCAGCGGACATTCTTGGCGCCGTCCTCGGGAATGACCTTGGGGCGGTGTGGGTTGAAGCGGTTGAACACGCCATTGTTGCGAAACAAGGTCTTGAAGCCGATGGCGCGGCCATTGGCGGGGTCGTCCTCGGCATCGGCCAGAAGGAACTGCCGCGTCACCGGCGTGTCGCTATAGGCCTCGATGCCGCCGCAGCCGAACAGCTTCCAGGTCATGGAAATCGCGTCGCAATCGCCGATCCGCGCGAACAGGTCATCCAACGTTTCAAGCCCGCCGCGCAGGTTGATGAATTCGTCCACGTCCATGCATATCAGCCAGTCGGCCTGGCGCACCCAAGGGTGAAAGACCGAGCGGCGCAGTGCCTTGTGCTGGGGTGGCGAGCCGTCGGAGACCGCGTTGGGCCGGTGGCTGCAATAGCCCAGCTCGTCAAGCCGATCCGCCATGAGGTCGGTGCCATCGTCGCAATCATTGGTAAAGATGACGACGCCCGAAAAGCCGATGGTCAGGTTATGGGCGATCCATTCCAGCAGGAAAGGCCCCTCGTTCTTCATCGTGGTCATGATGACATGCGGCCCGCCGCAGGCGGGCGCGATGGGGAAGGGCGTGTTCGCGGCGGTCATTCGGCGGCCTGTCGTTTGAGTTTGCGGAAGGCCGGTCCGACACGGCGGGCAAGCGCCGCGTGTCCGCGCTCGGCCAGGTTGGTTTCCAGCGATTTGCGATACCACGGCAGCAGGCGGCGCTCGCGGAACAGGGTATAGAACACGGCAGGTGTCAGCGTGCCGTCCAGCGCGTGCTGCATCACCGGCTTCAGCAGGTTGGCGCGGCGCAGGAAGACCGGCGAGAAATGCCCCGCGAACCAGGTCTTGAGCAGGATGACATTGTCGCCTTCCAGCCGCTCCACATGGCGACGGTCGGGTTCGAAGAACGGGTCATAGAACACGAAGGCTTTTTCGATATCGTCGATCTCGAAGGCGCAGTCGCTATGGGGCAACGACCAGTCGCGCCGCCGACCGATGAGAAAACGCTCTTCCCATGGCACGAGGGATTCATCGAGCGTGGTTTGCGGGCTGAAGCTGATGATCGTGGCGCCAGGGGCAAGCGAGGCAAACGCCAGCGCCGCGAACCCGCCCATCGAGGTGCCGGTCATGAATACCTTGCCGAACTGGCGGAAAAACCCGTCAGCCGAGAGCTTTTCCAGGTAGTCGATCAGTTGCGGGTCGCGATACCAGTCCTTGCGGCGCGCCATGATTGACAGATGCGAGCAGTCGTTGGAGCGCAGGAATTTGTAGGCCCATGGCTCGCGTTCGGGTGACAGGTCGTTGACGTTCGAGAGATTGTCGAAGGTCACGACAAGGCGGGCGTCGTCGCGGCGGATGCAGGCGACCGCGTGGTGTTTGAGGCGGGTATAGAAACCTTCCCTGTCGCCGCCGGTGTGAATCTCGGCGAACCAGGGCGGCAGGGCCGGGGGGGCTGCCTCGGGCGTGCCTGCTTCTGGCGTGTCCGTGTCGGCGGCATTGTCAAAGGCGGCAGTCTGCGGCGGCGTATCGGTTTTTGCGTCGAGGGGTGACGTGGACTTGGCGCGCGCGGGCGCGTCCTCGTCCCTGGCGGCTGCCAGCAGGCGACCGATATCCGAGGGTTCGGCGCGCAGCGTGTCAAGCCGAGCGACTTCGCGCGCGCAAAGATCGGCCTGCGCCTGTGCAACGCCGGGCAGGGCCATCAGCGCTTCGGTTTCCCGCATGATTGCATCGGCCCGCGCCGAAAGACCTGGATCGGGTTCGCGCAGGGCGGCCAGACTGTCGAGCTTGGTCGCCAGCGCCTCGGTGTCGGATTGTTTTCTTGCGGGCAGGGACGCGATGCGCAGCAGGAAGGTTTCCACCGAGGGCGCGGGCAATGTCAGGATCGCGGCCTTGGCGGTTCCGATCGCGCCGGGGGTCTCGTTCCATGTCACACGGCTGAAGGGTGCGGGCATGTCGGCCCCGTCGCCATTGATCCATTTGGGGGCGCTGCCGCCCTGCACGGGGCCGGTGGGCAGTTCAGGGCTGCGCGCACCGAAAAGCCCCAGCCGCACAACGCTGCGCAGCGCGCAGCCCGCAGCGGCGCCGGACGGAATTGGCGCGCGCTGCGTCGCCGTATGCAGCACCGGGCCGGGCGCATGCGCGATCCGGTCGCCGGGGCCGAAGAGATGCACCGGCGCGCTCAGCACATCGGCGCCACCGCAGGCCCGCATCAGGGATTGCACCGTCTGTGCGCGCGTGTTGATGCGGAAATACTCGTCCTGAGAAAGAAAGAGCCCGTAACCGCCGGTTTCCCCGGCCTCCAGCGCGGCAAAGCGCAGGGCCGTGTTGCGCGGCTCTTCAAGTATATCGGGGTCGGTCGGGACCGGGTGCAGGGTGATCGCACCTGCGGCGGCCAGAACATCCAGCAGGGGGGTTTTTCCGGCGATCTTCTCATTGGTGAAGATGTGGACGTGACTGGCCCCGATCGCCCGGTGACAGGCAAGCCATTCAATGAAATCCGAGCGTTCATCGCGCAGAAAACACCCGATGAGCAGTTTTGGCCTGGATGTCATCTACTCGAATACCTCTTCGCGTCTGCCCGGATGGGGGACCGCTTGTCACTGTTTCCATCCAGTGTATAAATTTTCATTCAGTCGGGAAAGGTTGATTTATGTCGGAATGCGAATGCCCGCAGCGGGGGCTCTTCATCGGGATGAGGAAGGACCAGCTGGGCGCGCGGCTGTTGATGATGCTCAACAGTATCCGGCTGGCCGAGGATTACGGCACCGATTTTCGCATCAACTGGTTTCCGCGCGGTGCGATGGCACCCAAGCTCGACACGCCCTCGGACCTTTTCGACGAGGGTTTCATCGCACGCCATTTCATCGAGAACGACGCCTTCGAGGCGCTGGATGCCGTGACGCGCCCGATCTGGAGCTTTCTCAACGACCCCGGCCCCGAGAAGCTGGAGGCGCATCTGGCGGGTGGCGGTCATGTGCTTTTGGACGAGGGGTTCGAGATCGTCGAATTTCCATGGGAGGACGCGGGCGATCTGCGCGGGCGGTTCCGGGGGTTCATTGCCAAGATCGGCTTCAACCCGGTGGTGCGCGACCTTATCGCCACGATCGAGGCCGCCATGAACGCAGATGGCGGGCGCACCATCGCCTATCACATCCGGCGCGGTGATATCCTGAACGAGGACCCCTGGAAGCACAAGGAATGGCCCGCCAAGATCGAGCCGGATGAACTTTACTCGGCTTACCTTGAAATGAACCCCGATGCCGGGGCGCTGGTGTTCTCGGATCAGGCTGAAAGCATCGAACGGTTCACCAAGGCGCATCCCAAGGTGGGCAGTATCGACAAGCTGGCGGACCTGTCCCAATGCAAGCCGGTGCAGCGCGATTTCCTGGAGCTTTTCGCCATGTCGCGCGCCTCGGAGATCGTGGCGCCGCCGATCAGCGCCTTCAGCCGCGCCGCCGCCCGCCTGAGCGGACAGGAGCGCAAGTGCTTTCACGAAGTGATGACATTGGAGGAACGCGAGAGCGCCTATGAAAAGGTGTTCGAGCGCTTTCAGGAAGGGCCGGGCGCCTTCATCACCCCCAGCGAGGCAGCGCATGTCTATGTCAAGTTGGTGCGCCGGCTGCAAGAACAGAACCGCGACCAGGAGGCATGGGATATCGGCCAGGCGATTCTGGACGCGGGCGCGGATAATGCCTTCATGCCCTTGATGCATGCGATCAACGGGCTTTACCTGAGCAAATGGGACGAGGCGCTCATGCATGTGGAGCGGGCGCTGGCCGATCCCAAGCAGTGGCAGGAGAACTACATCACCGGCCTCGTCGTGCGCGCGCATGTTCTGGGCGCGCTGGGAAAGCGCACCGGCGCGCGCCGGTCATTCCTGCGCGCCTTCTGGCAAAAGCCCACGCTGCCCGATGTGCTGGTGATCGGCTCGTTCATGATCAAGCGCCGGCGGTTGCGCCCCGGCCGGGTGCTGCCCTTTGACCGCGACACGCTGCTGTTGCTGCCGATGCGTTATCAGCAGACCAATATCGCCCTGCAACAGAACAAGATCCTGCGCCGCCGCGCCGCCGACCTTTCGGTGATCGCGATCGAATGGCCCTGGTTCGCGATGGATGGCAAGACGAGCCGCCTGTTGAACGCGCCCGAGGAGCTGGAACAGATGCGCGCGCGGCTCGAGGCGCATGAAAGCTGCGTTCCCGGTAGCCTGCCGTTCAGTTTCTGCGCGCTGCTTGATGCGCGAATGGGCAAGCTGGATGCGGCGTTGGAGCGCAACAGCGAGGCGCTGGAACACGCGCCCGACGTGGCGTTGCTGCACAAGCGGCAGGCCGAGATCCTGATGATGCAGGGCGCCCATGATGCGGCGCTGAGCGAAATCGAGCGCAGTATGGAACTTGCCCCGGATCATGCCTTCTGGCATTTCCTGAAGGGGTTGATCCTGAAAGGGCCGGGGGACGCGGCGCACGCGCGGGTCTGTTTCGAAACGGCTTGCGCGATGGATGACAGCACGGCCGAGTTGCATGCGCATCTGGCCGAATTCTGCCGTGATGCGGGCGACAACGATGGGGCGATTGCCGCGCTGGAGCGCGCCGCCGAGATCGCCCCGAACCAGCAACGCTATCGCAACCGGCGCGACCGGCTGCAGAAGAAGAAGCAGGCCTGACAATAAATACCCGAACGGGCGGCCAAAGCCGCCCGCCCGATGGCAAGGCGCAGCACCTTACTTGGGCATGATGACGCCGTCGATCACGTGGATCACGCCGTTCGATGCCTCGATATCGGCCTTTACCACGCTGGCCCCGTCAACGGTCACACCGCCTTCGGTCATGATGGTGACTTCGCTGCCCTCTACGGTGGCGGCCATCATGTTGTTGCTCAGATCGCCCGACATCACCTTGCCCGGTACCACGTGATAGGTGAGGATCGCGGTCAGCTGATCCTTGTTCTCGGGCTTGAGCAGGTCTTCGACGGTGCCTTCGGGCAGCGTAGCGAAGGCTTCGTCGGTCGGGGCGAACACGGTGAAGGGGCCTTCGCCCTTCAGCGTCTCGACAAGACCGGCGGCCTGAACGGCGGCCACCAGGGTCTCGAAGCTGCCGGCATCCACGGCTGTATCGACGATATCCATCTTGCCGTGACCGTCAGCCAGGGCAGGGCCTGCCATCAGGGTGGCCGCGGTCAGGGCGAGGTAAGTTCTGCGAAACATATTCGTTCCTCCTTTGCATGTCGTCTTGGCAATGCCGTCATCGACATTACGGGACTGCTACGGAGAACATTCGCGCCCGGTTCAGCGGGGGTTTCCGCCGATCCGGCTTGACGAGAAAGGCGCGCGGCCTAAGCCACGCGCCTTTCGGGTTTCAATTCAAACTCTTGTGATCCTGCGCGAGGCGACGTGATCTATTCCATGCCGATTGCGGCGCGCACGATCCCATCCAGCAGCGTCTGCACCTTTTGCATTTCGCCCTCGGGGAAGGCGCGGAAACCGATCATCACCTCGCCCGGCGTGTCGGCGCGTTCGGCGATGAAGATCGCATAGGGGCAAAAGGCGATGTTCATCGGGTCCGCCTCCATCACCTCGCGCGAGACGATGGCAGAGCAGAAGGTGTAGGCGTCTGCATTGGTGTAGAGTTCAACATCCGAGCCCACATCCGCGCGGGTGCGTTCCAGCATGTCGCCCACATGGCTGACATGGTCGATTACCAGCCCTTCGTTGACGATTGCGGTTTCGAGGCCGAAGGCCACGTCCTCGAAGGGCTGGTCGGTGGTATAGCTGACCACGCCCTGCGCGGCGGCTGTTTGTGCGGCGATGATCAGTGCTGCGGCGAATGTCCAAAGTCTCATGATTGGTGTCCTCCCAAAGTCTTGCGGTCAGGTAGCGACCGGCTTGCGTGCCGGACACTGTATGATGCCACAGTGCTGCCGCCCATGATGCAAATCAAGCGCCACGGGACGCGGCAAGATGAATGACCGCCACGCGGCCCCGGCAGGCGGCGCTTGCATAAGGCCCGGAGAGGTTGCATACAAATCGCGGATTTTCCTTTCGCCGCGTCCGGTGGCCGGGTGACGCGGGTAACGCGGCGGCGCCGGGGCCGGGCCGCGCAAGGACAGGCATCTGTAAGCGGTTACGATTCATGCGAAAGGAGACACCGGGGACATGACCAAGCGCGCGCTCATCACCGGGATCACGGGGCAGGACGGCTCTTATCTGGCCGAATTCCTGCTTGAAAAGGGCTATGAGGTGCATGGGATCAAGCGCCGCGCCTCGTCCTTCAACACGCAGCGGATCGACGGGATCTACCAGGACCCGCATGACAGCAACCCGCAGATGTTCCTGCATTACGGCGATCTGACCGATACCTCGAACCTGACGCGCATCCTGCGCGCGGTGGAGCCCGACGAGGTCTATAACCTGGGCGCGCAATCGCATGTGGCGGTCAGTTTCGAGGCGCCCGAATACACCGCCGACGTGGATGCCATCGGCACCTTGCGGATGCTTGAGGCGATCCGCTTTCTGGGGCTGGAAAAGAAGACGCGCTTTTACCAGGCCTCGACATCGGAACTGTTCGGCAAGGTCGCCGAGAGCCCGCAGACCGAGGCCACGCCGTTCCATCCGCGCAGCCCCTATGGTGTGGCCAAGCTATACGCTTACTGGATCACGGTGAATTACCGCGAGGCCTATGGGCTTTATGCCTGCAACGGCATTCTCTTCAACCACGAGAGCCCGCGGCGCGGCGAGACCTTTGTGACCCGCAAGGTGACGCGCGGGCTGGCCAATATCGCCCAAGGGCTGGAGACGTGCATCTATATGGGCAATATCGACGCCCTGCGCGATTGGGGCCACGCCAAGGATTACGTGCGCATGCAGTGGATGATGCTGCAACAGGATGTGGCCGAGGATTTCGTGATCGCGACCGGCCACCAGTATTCGGTGCGCGACTTCATCACCTGGGCCGCCGCCGATCTGGGGATCACGCTGGAGTTTTCGGGTGAAGGCGTGGGCGAGCTGGGCACGGTCGCCGCCGTCAGCGGCGACATGGCCCCGGCAGTCAGCGAGGGCGACGTGATCGTGCGGATCGACCCGAAATATTTCCGCCCCGCCGAGGTCGAGACCCTGTTGGGCGATGCCAGCATGGCCCGTGACAAGCTGGGCTGGGTGCCCGAGATCAGCGCCCGCGAGATGTGCGCCGAGATGGTGGCCGACGATCTGGAAACGGCGCGGCGTCATGCCTTCCTCAAGGCGAATGGCTATGATCTGCCGGTGTCTCTGGAAAACTGAGCGCGCGGGGAGGCGGGGATGAGATACTATATCGCCGGGCATCGCGGGATGGTTGGGGGCGCGATCCTGCGCCACCTCGGGGCGCGCGCGGCGAAGGGCGAGCCGATCGAGCCGATCACCCGGACCCACGCCGAGCTGGACCTGACCGATCAGCGCGCGGTGCGTGCCTTCATGCAGGATGCGCGCCCCGATGTGGTGATCCTGGCAGCGGCCAAGGTGGGCGGCATCCACGCCAATGACACCTACCCCGCCGATTTTATCCGCGATAACCTGATGATCGAATGCAACGTGATCCACGAGGCTTACGGCGCGGGCGTGCGGCGGCTGTTGCAGCTTGGATCGTCCTGCATCTATCCGCGCGACGCGGCGCAGCCGATGGCCGAAGACGCGCTGCTGACCGGCCCGCTGGAAGCCACGAACGAGCCTTACGCCATCGCCAAGATCGCCGGGATCAAGCTGTGCGAAAGTTACAATCGGCAATATGGCGTCGATTACCGCAGCGTGATGCCCACCAACCTTTACGGCCCCGGCGACAATTTCCACCCCGAGAACAGCCATGTTCTGCCCGCGCTGATGCGCCGCTTTCACGAGGCGCGCGTGCAAGGGCGCGATGAGGTGGTGATCTGGGGCAGCGGCACGCCACGGCGCGAATTCCTGCATGTGGATGACATGGCCGAGGCCTCGCTTTTCGTGCTCGATCTGGACGCGGCGACCTACGGCGCGAATACCTCCCCGATGCTCAGCCATATCAATGTCGGCTGCGGCGAGGATGTCAGCATCCTGGAACTGGCGCGGATGATCGCCCGCGTCACCGGCTTTGACGGGCGCATCACCTGCGATCCTTCAAAACCCGACGGTACGCCGCGCAAGCTGATGGATGTGGCGCGGCTGTCCGCAATGGGCTGGCAAGCGCGCATCGGTCTGGAGCAGGGCCTGCGCGAGACTTACGCATGGTTCCTTGATGCGCGTGCGCAGGGTGATTTGCGAGGTTGACCCCGGCATGCCGATGTATGCCCGGATTCCGGTTGTAGCCTTGCGCGGAAGGGCTATTTTCGCGCCAGATCAAGCCCGCGCGTGCCCGCGCCCATCCAACGGAGATCCGACCAAATGAATTACGCGATGAACGCCTTGCAGATCCTGGCGTTGCTGTTCGTTCTTGTCCTGGGCGTCGCCATGGCGCTGGCGCTGGCCTTCTATATTCTCGACAAGACCCAGACCGGCGATGCGATCCGGCGGAACTATCCGGTGATCGGGCGGTTCAGGGGGCTGTTCAGCAAGCTGGGCGAATTTTTCCGGCAGTATTTCTTTGCGATGGACCGCGAGGAGATGCCGTTCAACCGCGCGCAGCGCGACTGGGTCTATCACGCGGGCAAGGGCAAGGGGAACACGGTGGCCTTCGGCTCGACCCGCAACCTGTCGATCCCCGGCACGCCGATCTTCGTCAATGCCTGTTTCCCGCCGCTCGATGACCAGTTCGCCACGACTGCCCCGATGGAGATCGGGCCGACGGCGGCCGTGCCCTATCGCGCGCGGTCGATCTACAATATTTCGGGCATGAGCTATGGCGCGATCTCGCGCCCGGCGGTCGAGGCGCTGAGCCGGGGCGCGGCAAGGGCGGGTATCTGGCTCAATACCGGCGAAGGCGGGCTGTCGCCGTTTCACCTCAAGGGCGGCTGCGATCTGGTCTATCAGATCGGCACGGCGAAATACGGCGTCTGCGACAGCCACGGCAATCTTGACGACGAGAAGCTGCGGGCGATGGGCGCCAACCCCTATATCAAGATGTTCGAGCTCAAGCTGGCGCAAGGCGCGAAGCCCGGCAAGGGCGGCATCCTGCCCGGCGAAAAGGTGAACGCCGAGATCGCCATGATCCGCGGCATCCCGGAGGGCAAGGACAGCATCTCGCCCAACCGCCACCGCGAGATCAACGATTTCGGAGAACTGCTGGATACGGTCGAACATATCAGGAAGGTCTCGGGCAAGCCCTGCGGCTTCAAGACGGTGATCGGATCATCGGATGCCTGGGCCGAGATGTTCGAACTGATCAACGAGCGCGGCCCCGACAGCGCACCCGATTTCATCGCCGTGGATGGCGGCGAGGGCGGCACCGGTGCGGCGCCGATGCCGCTGATCGACCTCGTGGGCATGCCGATCCGCGAGGCGCTGCCGCGCATGGTGGACCTGCGCGACCGCCACGGGCTGAAGGAACGCATTCCGATCATCGCCAGCGGCAAGCTGGTCAATCCGTCGGACGTGGCCTGGGCGCTGTGCGCGGGGGCGGATTTCGTGACCTCGGCGCGGGGCTTCATGTTCGCGCTGGGCTGCATCCAGGCGCTCAAGTGCAATCGCAACACCTGTCCCACCGGGATCACCACCCACGATCCGCGCCTTCAGGCCGGTCTGGTGGTCGAGGACAAGTACCAGAAGGTCGCCCATTACGCCCGCTCGGTGATCAGCGAGGTCGAGACCATCGCCCATTCCGTCGGCGTGGCCGAACCGCGCCTGATGCGGCGGCGCCATGTGCGGATCGTGCAGGCCGACGGCACGTCGATTCCGTTCAACAAGATCCGGCCAAGTTACAACGCGACCACGCCAATGTGACGGGGCGTGCGGGGGCCGGGGCGTGACCGGCAGCGGGGTCTCTCTATATAGAGAGAGGCGAAACACCCCGAGGAGACCCGCAGATGGCCTATCGCTGGAAGAACGACCTGAGCGCGCGCGACGTGACCCCCGAGCCGGTTTTCCTGAACCGCCGACAATGGATGGCAGGGATGGCCGGCATGGCCGGGGGCATAGCGCTGGCCGGGATCGGCGGGCGCGCCCGCGCTGCTGGCGAGGGGCTTGAACCCAACAGTTGGGAAGACATCACCACCTACAATAACTATTACGAGTTCGGCACCGGCAAGGACGACCCCCATAAACATGCCGATCGCCTGAGCATTACCCCCTGGAGCGTGCAGATCGACGGGCTGGTCGACAAGCCCGGCGCCTATGACTTCGATGACATCATGGCCCGGATGACCATCGAGGAGCGGATCTATCGCTTTCGCTGTGTCGAGGCCTGGTCGATGGTGATTCCGTGGAACGGATTCGAACTGGCCGACCTGCTGAACATGGCCGGTGTGCAGGCGGGCGCGAAATACGTGGCCTTCGAGACGGTGCTGGACAAGGACGCGATGCCGGGCACGCGCTATCCGGTGCTGGATTGGCCCTATGTGGAGGGGCTGCGCCTTGATGAGGCGATGCACCCCCTGACCATCATGGCGACAGGTATCTACGGGCGCGACATTCCCAAGCAGAACGGCGCACCGCTCAGGCTGGTGGTGCCGTGGAAATACGGCTTCAAGTCGATCAAGTCGGTGGTGCGCATAACGCTGACCGATTCCGAACCGCCGACAAGCTGGAACAAGGCCAACCCGAGCGAATACGGATTCTACAGCAATGTGAATCCCGAGGTGGATCATCTCCGCTGGAGCCAGGCCACCGAGCGCCGGGTCGGCGGCGGGATCTTTTCGCCGCGCGTCGAGACGCTGATGTTCAACGGCTATGGCGATGACGTGGCCGGGCTTTATGACGGCATGGATCTGACGCGGTTCATCTGATGATCGCGGCGCGCATCAATGCTGTGGCGCGGCGTGTCCCCACAGCGGCCATATATACACTGTGCGCGCTGCCGGTGCCGGTGCTCTTCTATATGGGCGCGACCGGGGGGCTTGGCCCCGAGCCGATCAAGGCGCTGGAACAGGAGCTGGGCAAGATCGCGCTTCAGCTTCTGATCGCGGGGCTGGCAATCACGCCGCTGCGGCGCATCGCGGGAATCAACCTGATGAAGTTCCGCCGCGCGCTGGGCCTGATGGCGTTCTTTCATGTGGTGGTGCATCTTCTGGTCTGGGCGGTGCTGGATGTGCAGATCGCGGCGCAGATCTGGGCCGACATTATCAAGCGCCCCTATGTGACGGTGGGCATGGCGGCGTTCGTGCTGATGATTCCCCTGGCGCTGACGTCGAATGACAGGGCGCTGCGCTGGCTTGGGCCGCGCTGGAGGCTACTGCACCGGCTGACCTACGGGGTCGCGGTATTGGGCGCGATTCACTTTCTTTGGCTGACCAAGGGCTTTCAGATCGAGCCGCTGGCCTATCTGGCGGCGATTCTGGGGCTTCTGGCGCTGCGGATTCGCCGGCTGCCCATGAAAAAGGCACTTGGTCAGGGGTCATGAGCGCAAATGCAGCGCGAATCCGATGGTGCCTTGGGCGCGATTCATCCTTGGTGGGGCTGAATCGGGGGTGTGATCCGGGCTTGGCGGGGGAATTTTCGGAAAATTTCGAGTCGGGCGAGAAGAATCCCGGGCGATTCACCCCCTGAATCGCGACGAGTCGCCGGGATTGTGGCACCGCGACCGGCGAGTCTTGGGGATAAGCCTGTGGATAACGCTATATGTTGCGCGCGGCCCCGCAACGACTGGGGAACAAAATTGCGCCAGAACCCCCGATATTGAAATTAGACGCATCTAACCCCATGTTTTTATAGGAAAAACCGGAAACATCAAAAAAAGATGACGTTTCCGGAAAAAAGGGGTTGCAGGGTTCGGCGGCAATCCGTAAATACCCCCTCACCGGCGGCGCTGAGGCGCACAACGGAACGCCAGACGGAACGACGGAGCGACGCTCCAGAGGGAAGCGAGGCAAAAATACTTGAGGTAAGTGACGCAGGTTGCGCCAAACGATTTAGGCGCTTCGTGTTGATTTTGTCTCTACGCTCTTTGAAATCGCAAGTATCTGAAGAGATATGTGGGCGGTTTGGTTCTTTCGATGGATCAAATCCTGCATATCAACTACCTAGGGCCCCGCGCTTCGCAACGGACCCGATGATGGATAGTCAGCTTCACTGTTTGAACGGCAACGTTTCCTTGGAAACGATGTACATCAAACAGATGACTTCATCGGCCCTGCCGGGTCGATGAGATGTGCAGAGGTTCGAACGTCAAGGATAAGCTGGCAACAGCTTTTCAACTTGAG
>CAZMZS010000044.1:0-18863 GCA_964570675.1 uncultured Roseovarius sp.
AGCGAGGCGGCGATGCCCTTGGGGTGCTTGTCGGTATTGGTGACGTGGCTGAACTTCACCACGATCTCGCCGTCGTCACAGGCCGCGGATGCGGCGCCGGCAGTGACGGTCAGCGCCATCGCGGTCGCAGTGGCTGTCAGGAATTTCATATCAGTCTCCTCCCATGTATTGAGACATTGCAATCAGCGCCAAGAGGCGCGACGCAGGCATGTTTTCGCATGGCGGCCATGCGCTCAAGACAAGACGCCCAAAAAATGAACCTAATTGAAAAATACTTTATAATCAGGTGACTGCATGGATTTTTCCGGGCGCATAGCGATGCTGCAGGACAGCATTGTGCGGGATCCCGCACAGGGTCTGACCGCGTTGTGCGGATTTTCGCACAGGACTCGGCACGGCCCAAACCCGGCCCACCCCTTCATCTGGCCTCAAATACCTCGGGGGGTCCGGGGGGCTGGCCCCCCGGCGCTGGCCCAAAAAGCGCAGGCATGAAAACCGCGCGGCCATTGGCAGGCCGGCCCGCTACTCCCGGCGGAACTCCTCGGGACGTATGCCATAGCGCGCCAGCTTGTCGTAAAGCGTCTTGCGCGGCAGTTTCAGCACCTTTGCCGCTTGCGAAGCGCGCCCGTTCTGCCGGCTCAGCGCCGCGATCAGCAAGGATCGCTCCACCCGCGCCATCTGCTCGGCCAGCCCCAGTTCGGCGGCTTCCTGGGTTTCTCCGGGCATGCCCAGCACGAATCGCATTGCCGCGCTCATCAGCGAGCGGGCATTGCCCGGCCATTCCTGCGCCATCAGCGCGGCCATGTGATCGGGCGAGATTTCCGGCACCGGCAGACCGGCCTGCTCGGCCGCCAGCGCGACATAATGGCGAAACAACACCGGAATGTCCTCGGGCCGCTCGGCCAGCGACGGGATGCGCACCGGCATCACGTCCAGCCGGTAATACAGTTCCGCATGCATCCGCCCGGCCTCGACCTCGGCTTTCATATCGCCGCTTGCGCCCGCGATCAGCCGCGCGCCCGCGCCCTGTTCGATCCGCTCCAACAGCGCGTATTGCGCCGGGTTCGGCATCGCCGCCACCTCATCAAGAAACAGGCTGCCCCCGGCGGCGGCGCTCAGTGCCTCCTCCAGCGCCCGGGGGTCCAGCGAGGCCGCGGCGCGCTTGACGAACGGCCCGGTCACGTCGGGCGACATCAGGTGGATCACCTCCGCCACCTTCGAAATACCTGCGCCCGGAGGGCCGGTGACCAGCACCTCGGCCCCCGTGGGCGCCACCGCGCGCACCCTTGCGCGCAAATCCTCGGCGATACGCGAGGTGCCGCGCAGCATCCGCGCCGCCGGATCGCCGGTTTCCAGCTGCACCTTCAGGCGCCGGTTCTCCAGCACCAGCGCGCGCGTCTGCAATGCCCGGTTCACCACCGCCAGCAGATCATCCGGCGCACAGGGCTTTTCCAGGAAATCGAACGCGCCTTGCCCCATCGCCTCCACTGCCATCGGAATGTCGCCCTCGCCGGTCAGCAGGATCACCGGCAGTTCCGCGTCGATCTGCTGGGCATGGGTCAGCAAATGGAACCCGTCGCGCCCCGGCATGCGGATATCCGACAGGATGACCCCGGTGAAACCGGGCGCGATATGGTCCTTCGCTTCGATAAAGGAGCCGGCCGCCAGTGCCTGCATATCCGCCAGTTCCAGCGTCTGGGTCAGGGCCTCGCGCACGGCGGCGTCGTCATCCACCACCAGCACCGTTTGCGGTGTCGCGCTCATGCGGCGTCCTCCTGGTCTTCGTCGTTGTCTTCGGGCCAGCGTTCCAGCTCCACCCGGAACACCGCGCCGCCCTCAGCGGCGTTGCGGCCCCGGATCTCGCCTCCGAAACTCTGCACCAGCCCGTATGAGATCGACAGGCCCAGGCCCATACCCTCCGAGCCCCCGACCTCCTTGGTCGTATAGAACGGGTCAAAGATCTTTTCGGGCTCGTCGATGCCGGGGCCGGTGTCGCTCACTTCGACCGCCACCACCGGATCGCCCGGCTCGATCGTGATCAGGATGCGCTTTGTTGCGCTTTGGGCCATGGCGTCGGCGGCGTTTGAGATCAGGTTCAACAGGACCTGACCCAGCCGTACCTCGCCCGCCTGTACCATGACCGCGCTCTCGGGGGGGTGCCATTCCACGCCGATGCCGTCGCGCTCAAGGCGGGTCTCGGCCAGCTCCAGCGCCTGGTTGATCACCGTCACCAGATCGACCTTCGCGACGGGCTCGCTTTCATGGCGTGCAAAGGCGCGCAGGTTGCTGATGATCCGCGCCATTCTCGCCGCCAGATCGGAAATGCGCGACAGGTTCCGGCCCGCCATCTCGGCCTTGCCCTTGTCGAGAAAGGTCGCGCCATTCTCGGCGAATTGCCGGATCGCCATCAATGGCTGATTGAGCTCGTGGCTGATCCCCGCCGAAATCTGCCCCAGCGCGCTCAGCTTTCCGGCCTGCACCAGATCGCTTTGCGCCTGCCTCAGCGCGGCCTCGGCCTCCAGCCGCTCGCTGACCTCGCGGCGCAGTGCCTCGTTGGCGCCCGACAGCTCCGCGGTGCGCTCGGCGACCCGCTGCTCCAGCCGCTCATTGGCCCGGGCCAGGATTCCCCGCCGCTCCGCCGCCTGGAACAGCAGCGCGCCAAAGGCCAGGCAGATCACCGCAAAGACGCTGGCCTGAAGCCCCGCCACCCATTGCGCCTGCGCGACGTCCAGCAAGGCATGACCGGTCATGCCGATCACCGGCAGCTGCTTGGTCAGGTGCAGCGCCTGCGAGGGCAGATAATCGCCCCAATCCATCCGCCACAGCTCGTGCCCCGCCACGTGGTCGGCCTCGAAGGCGGGCGCGCGTGCCACACCGCCGGGCAACAGCCCCGCGCCCGTGGCGCCGGTGCGCCAGAACAACAGCTCCGAGCGGTTCGATACGAACACACGCCCCGCCATGTCGGTAAAGAACACCGGGGGCTGTCCGCCGATCCAGTCCCATTCCAGTTCAGCGATGTCGATCAGCACTACCAGAACGCCCAGAACCTCACCCTCTTCGGGGCCAAAGGCGGGGGCGGCATAGATATAGGCCCGCTCCCCGGATCGTCCGTAGCGCCCGTACCCCTGCCCAAGCGCCCCGTGCAATGCGCGCTCGAAATAGGCCGCGCCGGTCAGACGGTTGGGGCTGTCCCCGGCCCGCGCCAGAACCCGCCCACCCGGATCGGCGTATAAAAGGCCCATGGCCCCGGTCTTGTCGGCGGCCTGCTGCAACAGCGCGCCCGCCGCGTCGCTGTCCGCGCCCCGGCGCAGCGCGCGCAGCTCGGGATGCCCCGCCATCAGCACCGCCAGCTCCTGGTAGCGGCGCAATTGTCCGGTGAACCTGTCGGCGGCCAGCGCAAGGTCGGATTTCGCCTGTTTCTCCAGCTGATCCAGCGCCTGTCCATAGCCATAGCGCCAGATCCCGCCAGCCAGCAAAGCGACCACCAGAACGAACAGCGCGACGACCGCAAGACGTTTTCCCGGCGCATGTCTCATGGCCGCCTTTCTAGGCGGTGGCGCGCCCGCTGTCACGCCATCGCGACAGCGCGCCCCAAGGTGACGCCTTGCGGGTCAATCCGCGTGTCATAGATCAGAGCCTCCACCCCTGCCTCCCGTGCCTTTTCAAAGGCGGCGGCGTAGGCCGGATCGATATCGCCCGCCAGCGCGAAGGCGCGCGCATCACTGCGCTGGATAAGATAGAACATCACCGCCCTGTGGCCGTCGCGCACCATCTGCGCCAGCTCTCCCAGATGCCTGGTGCCGCGCGCCGTCACGCTGTCGGGAAACTCGGCCAGCCCGGGCTGGCGCATCAACGTGACCGACTTCACCTCGACATAGGCCGCGCGCCGTCGCGTGCCTTCCAGCAGGAAATCGACCCGGCTGCCTTGCCCGTATTTCACCTCGGCGCGCAGCCGCTCATATCCGGCCAGCTCCGCCACCTCGCCCGCCTCCAGCGCCGCGCGCAGCGCGCGATTGGGCAGCATGGTGTCGACCCCGGTGAATTGCCCCTTGCCATGCTCGACCAGCCGCCATCCATATCGCAGCTTCTTTCGCGGATCGTCGTTGCGCTCCACCCAGATCCGCATCCCCGGCTCCGCAAGCCCCGTCATCGCGCCCGGATTGGCGCAATGTGCGACCACTTCGCGCCCGTCCTGCAGCCGTATATCGGCCAGGAAACGTTTATAGCGGCGGATCAGCACGGCAGGCTCAAGAGGGGTTTGAAAGCGCATGACGACGGGCCTATACCGAACCCCATATTCCTGCAAGGAGCGTGCAATGCCCAACCCCACCGCCGCCATGCTGGTCATCGGAGACGAGATCCTCTCGGGCCGCACCCGCGATTCAAACATGTATCACCTCGCCGGAGAACTGACCCATATCGGCATCGATCTCGCCGAGGTCCGCGTCGTCAGCGACGACGCCGACGCCATCACGGGCGCGGTGCGTGCGCTCAGCGACGGTTTCGACATGGTGTTCACCTCGGGCGGCATCGGCCCCACACATGACGATATCACCGCCGAGAACGTCGCGCGCGCCTTCGGGGTGCCCATATCCGTGCGTGACGATGCCCGCGCCCTGCTCGAGGCGCATTACGCGCGCACCGGGTCCGAGCTGAACGAGTCCCGCCTGCGCATGGCCCGCATTCCCGATGGCGCAACCCTGATCGACAATCCGATCAGCGCCGCGCCCGGCTTTACGCTCGGGAATGTGCATGTGATGGCCGGTGTCCCGGCGATCTTCGAAGCGATGCTCGCCTCGATCCTGCCGACGCTGGTGGGCGGCGCGCCGCTGTTGTCGCAATCGCTTCAGATCTTTCGCGGCGAAGGCGATATCGCCGGGCCGCTTGGCGACCTGGCCGACCGCTACCCGGATCTTGGTATCGGCTGCTACCCGTTCCAGCGCGACGGCATTTTTGGCGCGCAGGTGGTGATCCGTGGTCAGGACGGCGCGCGCGTGGATGCCGCCATATCCGAGTTGAACGCGATGTTCCCCGCATGACGCCAGCCCAGCTTTACGCGGTGGTCGCGGCCACCTGGCCCGCCGCCTGGACCCTTGAATGCGGAGCCTGGACCATCCGCGACGGGCAGGGCGGGGGCAAACGGGTCTCTGCCGCCACCGCGCGCGCGCGCATCATCACCGCCGATGACCTGCCCGCTGCCGAATCCGCGATGCTTGATCTCGGGCAAACGCCGCTTTTCATGATCCGCGCGGGCGACGAGGCGCTCGATACCCTACTGGCGGGTGCGGGCTACGCGGTTATCGACCCGGTGAATATCCACCTCGCTCCGGTCACTGACCTGAACGCGCCGCAACCCCATTCCACCAGCTTCGCCATATGGGAACCTCTGGCGATCCAGATCGACATGTGGGCGCAAGGCGGCATCGGTCCGGGCCGCGTCGCGGTGATGCGCCGCGCGCAATGCCCCAAGACCTCGATCCTGGCGCGCGACGGTCAGCGCGCCGCCGCCACCGCCTATGTCGGACTGCATGACGGGATCGCCATGGTCCATGCTCTCGAAGTCGCGCCCCATTGCCGCCGCCGGGGCATGGGGCGTCGGGTGATGCTGCGGGCCGCCGGCTGGGCGCGTGAGAACGGCGCGACCCATATCGCCGCAGTCTGCACGCAGCAGAACACCGCTGCGAATGCGCTCTATGCTTCCCTCGGGATGGCGCTTGTGGGACAGTATCACTACCGCATCAAGGAGGAGGCCGGACCGACATGAGCAATTCCGAAAGCCCGACCGCGCTCGACCTGCCGATGGTCGACCCGCTGCCCGAGGGTACGCAGAAATATTTCGACATCTGCCAGGACAAGCTGGGCATGGTGCCCAATGTGCTCAGGGCCCATGCCTTCGACATCGACAAGCTCAACGCCTTTACCGCGCTTTATAACGACCTGATGCTGGCCGATAGCGGTCTCAGCAAGCTGGAACGCGAGATGATCGCGGTGGTCGTCAGTTCGATCAATCGCTGCTGGTATTGCCAGGTCGCCCATGGCGCGGCGGTGCGCGAACTTTCGGGCAGGCCCGAACTGGGCGAGGCGATGGTGATGAACTGGCGCGCCGCCGATCTCGATGCGCGCCAGACGGCCATGCTCACCTTTACCGAAAAGGTCACGCGCATCAGTTCGGAAATCACCGAAGCCGATCGTGAGGCCCTGCGCGATGCCGGTTTCAGTGACCGCGACATCTGGGATATCGCCAATGTGGCCGGGTTCTTCAACATGACCAACCGCGTCGCCAGCGCCACCGGGATGCAGCCCAACGCCGATTACCACGCGCAAGCCCGCTGAACCCGATGACGACACGCCTGGTCCTTCTAATCCTTGCGATGGCCCTTGCGCCGCCGATGGCGCGGGCGGTCGATCTGACGATTCCGGGCAGCGCGGCCATGACCCGCGAGATCGCCGAGGAGGCGGGGAGCTATCGTTTGCCGGTCGGGCCTTATTCCGACGGCCTGGTCTATAGTTTCCGGGTCGAAGGCGCGATCGTGCAACAGGCCTGGCGGATCGAGGCGCAGGGCATGACCACGCTGCAAATCCTCTCGCCGATGCGCCAGCAACTTCTTGATGCGGGCTTTGACATCCTGTTTGAATGCACGGCCCAGACATGCGGCGGCTTCGATTTCCGCTTCAATACGCGGGTCATGGCCGCGCCCGACATGTTCGTCGACCTGCTCGATTTCCGTTTCCTCTCGGCGCGTCGCAACGGCCAGGACAATGGCGCCGATTATGTCACGCTGCTGGTCAGCCGCGCCAATGAATCCGGCTACGTCCAGATCATCCAGGCCGGGGGCGAACAGATCGAGGTCGCCGACAGGCCCGTCGCGCCCGATGTCGTGCCCGATGCGGCGCTAATGACGGATCAGTCCCTGATACAAAAGCTTCTCGGGCAGGGCCATGTGATCCTGTCGGACCTCGATTTCGAAACCGGCTCCGCCGCGCTCGGTGCGGGACCATATGCATCGCTTCGCGCGCTCGCGGATTTTCTCAATGCCGATGCCGGTCGCCGCGTGGCTCTGGTGGGGCATACCGACACGGTCGGCGGGCTCGATCCCAACATCGCCTTGTCGCGCGAACGTGCCGCATCGGTTCTGGCGCGCCTTGCCGAAGACCACCAGGTGCCCCGTGCGCAGATGGATGCCGAAGGCGCGGGCTACCTTGCCCCGATCGCCTCGAACCGCACCGACGACGGACGCGAAGCCAATCGCCGGGTTGAGGTGGTCTTGCTGCGCGGCGAGTGATCCGCGCGCGGGCCGTTTTCGGGATTTTGTACGAAACACGCCGGCGGATGACCGATTTTGGTACAAAATCGCCGTACAAAACAGACGTTTTGTACGGTGTTCAGCCTTGCGGGCGTTGCGGAATCAGCTGCTGTGCGATGCCTGCAAAAAGCAGGTAGACACTGCTCAGAACCAGCCCCCAATGCGCCCAGCTCTCCGGGTGGAAATCGACCCAGGCGGCCCACCCGGCAAAGAATGTCCACGCAAACGCCACCGGCAACGACACCGCGCGCCAGCGCTCGGTGCGCACCGGATGGATGAATTTCAACGGCAGGAACATCGCCACCGAAAGGGCTGTGACCAATATCAGGATAAACCAGACCGGCGGTTGCACGGCGAACATCACAAGCACTGCCATCTGCCAGCAGCCGGGAAATCCGGAAAAGGAATTATCCTTTGTTTTCATGTCCGTATCGGCAAAGTAAAGCGCGCTGGCATAGGTGATGATGATGATCACGACCCATCCGGTCCACCCCGAAAGCAGGTCGGATTTGAACAGTGCGAAGGCCGGGATGAAGACATAGGTCAGGTAGTCGATGATCAGATCCAGCAGCACCCCGTCAAAGCGCGGCGCGTTCTGCCAGACCAGGTAGCGGCGCGCCAGCGGCCCATCAAGCCCGTCCACCGCAAAGGCCACGACCAGCCACAGGAACATCAGGTCCCATTTTGCCTCGGTCGCCGCCAACAGCGCCAGCATCGCGAATACTGCCCCGGATGCCGTCAGGAAATGAACCAGTAATGCCTTTGAATTCAATAACATACAGATTTTCTCGCTCAATCAAGCCATCAACGCAAGCGGCCTTTGGGATGCGCCATATTGTAAACGTCCATCAACCGGCTGCTATCGACCGCCGTATATGCCTGCGTCGTCGAAAGCGAGGCATGCCCCAACAATTCCTGGATCGCGCGCAGGTCACCCCCGGCGTTCAGAAGATGCGTCGCAAAGCTGTGGCGCATCGCATGCGGCGTGGCGGTGGCAGGCAGGCCCAGCTGGTTGCGGGTGGCCTCGATCACCTTCTGGACACCGCGCGGATTGAGCGCGCCGCCCCGCACCCCGCGAAACAAGGGCTCTCCCGGTCCCATGTCAAACGGGCAGAGCGCAACATACCGCGTCACCGCATCGCGCGCCGGTGCGATCACCGGCACGACGCGCTCCTTGCCACCCTTGCCGATAATGCGCAGCGCATCACCGATGGGCAGGATATCGCAGGTCAGGCCAAGCGCCTCCGATATCCGCAGTCCGCAGCCGTAAAGCAGCGTCACGACTGCTTGGTCGCGGGCCGCGACCCAAGGATTTTGCGTTTGCATTTCAAGGGTTTCAATCATGTCTTGCGCGGCATCGGGCGCCAGCGGGCGAGGCAGCTTGCGCTGGAATTTCGGCGCACGGGCGGACAGGACCGCGGTGGCGTCGAACCCTTCGCGCTCCGAGAGCCAGCGGTAAAAGCTCTTGACGGCCGACAGCTTGCGCGCCAGCGAACGCGGCCCCACATCGCGCCCGCGGGTAAAGGCCATCCAGCTGCGCATGTCACCGATTCCGATGACACTGAGCGCGCCAAGTCCCTGGGACTTGCCCTTGTGTTCGGTCATGAAGGACAGGAACCCGGCAACATCGCGCCCATAGGCATCCAGCGTGTTCTCGGATGCGCCTTTCAGCGCCTTCTGGGCCTTCAGCCAACCCTCGAGCGCGTCGCGGGCGGCCGCGCTGATCATGACAACCAGCGGCGCATCGTGCGTTCGAATACGCCCGCAAAAAAGGTCAGCAGATCAGTGCCCTGTTGCGGGCTGAACTGATGCGGGTCCTCGGCGCCCATGGCCAGCATGCCGGGCAGGCGGCCATTGCCGAAATCCAGAAGCAGACAGGCTTCGGAGCGCACATAGCCCGCGTCCTGTCCATAAACCCGGCCATCGCCCTCGCCGATCTGGCGCAGCGTCACCGGCCGCGGCAGGCTGTTGCGCCCGTCGTTCAGATATGACGCGATGAAACCCGGTTCGGCCACCGACAACACGCCGCCAAGCCGCCGCACGGTCGGGTCGGCCTCGTCCTGCACGGATTCAAGCACCAGCTTCATGCTGTCCACCCGAAGGATCTCGGCGACTTCGCCACCCAGATCGCGCAGGAAAACCTCGAATTCGACAGGGTCCAACATGCGCAAGATCGCGCGATGCACCTGGTTGGTGCCTGCCAGATTGTCATAGGCGGCGGCGATGACCGAACGGTGGGTATCCTCAAGCCGGTCAAGACGCGCCTCGAGGCGTTCCATCGCAATGCCCCGGAGGTCGACGATATTGCCGCCCATGGCGCGCTCGTTCGCGGCAATGAGGGCTCGCATAAGGTCTTGATCTTCAAGTATAACATCGGGCTGCGCAATAATGCGCTCGCGCAGGGTGTCGTCCATCAGGGGCTTGCCGCTCATACTCTGGCCTCGGTCTTGTTTTCGCGCTTTATAGCATGGTTTACAAAATTTTCTGCCCGGTTTTTTCCCAATCCTTGAGGAAGGTCTCGAGCCCCTTGTCGGTCAGAGGATGCGCCGCCATCTTCTTGATCACATCGGGCGGCGCGGTCATCACGTCGGCGCCGATCTGCGCTGACTGGAAAGCGTGGTTAACAGTGCGGATCGACGCTGCCAGGATCTGCGTGTCAAAGCCGTAATTGTCATAGATCTGGCGGATGTCGGCGATCACTTCCATCCCGTCGAGGTTGATGTCGTCCAGCCGACCGATGAACGGGCTGATGAAGGTCGCGCCCGCCTTGGCCGCCAGAAGCGCCTGGTTGGCCGAAAAGCAGAGCGTGACATTGACCATGTTGCCCTCGTCCGAAAGCACCTTGCAGGCCTTGAGCCCGTCCCAGGTCAGCGGTACCTTTACCGCTATGTTGTCGGCGATCTTGGCCAGCTTGCGCCCTTCGGCGATCATCGCGTCCGCCTCAAGAGCGACGACCTCGGCGCTGACCGGCCCATCGACCATCTCGGCGATTTCCTTGGTCACCTCGAGGATGTCCCGGCCCGATTTCAGAATCAGGGAGGGGTTGGTGGTGACGCCGTCGACCATGCCCAGTTCGTTCAGTTCGGCAATGGCGTCGACTTCGGCGGTATCTACGAAGAATTTCATGTCGGGAATCCCTTGGCGCGGGTTGGGGTTTTTCATCCCAGCGTTTACCCCATAGAGTGCGTTGCCGAAACCCCTGACATGGAGCCATGGGACGTGTCGTCATCCAGCAAGGATTTTTTCGTCGAGAATGAACTGTTGGCGGTGCTGACCACGCAGCCGCTTGACCGGTTGCTGGATTACCGCGCGCCCGAGGGCGGCTGCCATGTCGGGGCTTTTGTCGAGGTGCCTCTGGGGCCACGCAAGGTGCTGGGGGTCGTCTGGGGCGCGGGGCGAGGGGATTTCGACATCGCCAAGATCCGTCAGGTGATCCGCGTGCTCGACGTGGCGCCGATGCGCGCCGAAATGCAGGAATTTCTTCGCCGCGCTGCCGATTACACCCTGACGCCGATGCCTGCCATGCTACGCTTGGCCACCCGCGCGCCGGGCCTGTCCAACCCGCCCTCCATGCAGAAGGTCTATCGCCACGGACATATCGCGCCTGCCCGGATGACCGATGCGCGCAAACGGGTGCTGGCGGTGCTCGAGGACTATGGCGGACTGGCCTTCACGCTTGGGGAACTGGCCGAGCAGGCAGGTGTCACGCCGTCGGTGATCAAGGGGCTGGTCGGGCAGGGCGCCGTGCTGGAAGAGGAATGCCCGCGCGATCTTCCCTTTCCCTGGCTTGATCCGGACCGGGGCGGAAAAGCGCTGACCGAGGATCAGGCCAATGCCGCCGAGGTGCTGCGCGATGCCATTCGCGGTGGCGATTATGGCACCACCTTGCTGCGAGGTGTGACCGGTTCCGGCAAGACCGAGGTTTATCTGGAAGCGGTGGCCGAAACCCTGAAGCGGCGGCGCCAGGCTCTGGTTTTGTTACCCGAGATCGCGCTCACATCCGAATTCATCACCCGTATCGAGGCGCGGTTCGGCGCCAAACCTGCGGAATGGCATTCGGGTGTTACCATGACCGAACGGCGCCGCACCTGGAAGATGGTGGGCGAGGGCGGCGCGCAAGTGGTCGTGGGCGCACGCTCGGCGCTGTTTCTGCCGTTCCAGAATCTCGGGCTGATCGTTGTCGATGAAGAACACGACAATTCCTACAAGCAGGAAGACGGGGTCCTTTACAATGCCCGCGACATGGCGGTGCTGCGCGCCTTGATTTGTGGGGCGCAGGTGGTGCTGGCCTCGGCGACGCCATCGCTTGAAAGCTGGGCCAATGCCGAGGCGGGAAAGTATCGCCGCCTCGATCTGACGGCGCGGTTCGGGGCTGCCGTCATGCCCGAGATGCGCGCCATCGACATGCGTTGCGAAACCCTGCCGTCAAGCCGGTGGATTTCGCCCAGCCTTCAGGCTGCCGTAAATGCCCGGATCGCGCGTGGTGAACAGGCGCTCTTGTTCATCAACCGGCGCGGATATGCGCCGGTGACGTTGTGCCGGGCCTGCGGGCACCAGATCGGATGCGATCACTGCGATGCGCGCATGGTCGAGCACCGCTTTCAAAAGCGCCTTGTGTGCCACCAATGCGGCGAGACAAAACCAGTGCCGCAAACCTGCCCTTCCTGCGGGGCCGAAGACCGTCTGGCCGCCGTCGGCCCCGGTGTCGAGCGTCTGACCGAAGAGGCACAGGCGCTGTTCCCTGATGCCCGGATCGCCACGCTCAGCTCGGATATGTTCGGCTCGGCCCGTGCGCTCAAGGAACAGATCAGGGAGATCGCCGAGGGTGACACGGATATCGTGATCGGCACCCAGCTTGTCGCCAAGGGGCATAATTTCCCGCGCCTGACGCTGGTGGGGGTGATCGACGCCGATCTGGGACTTCAGGGCTCGGATCTGCGCGCGGCCGAGCGCACGTTTCAGCTGATGCGGCAGGTGGCAGGGCGCGCAGGGCGGGCCGAGGCGCGCGGCACGGCGTTGTTGCAGACATTCCAGCCCGAACATCCGGTGATCCGCGCGATCCTGTCAGGCAACGAAGAAGGTTTCTGGCGCGCCGAGGCGGACGAGCGCCGCCATGCGGGCGTGCCGCCTTTCGGGCGGATGGCGGGGATCATCCTGTCCTCGCCCGATCCGCAACAGGTTTTCGATTTCGCCACCGAGCTTGCGCGGCGCGATGCGCCCGTGCGCGCTATCGGCGCGCAGGTGTTCGGCCCCGCACCCGCCCCGATCGCGCGCATCCGTGGGCGCCACCGGGTGCGTCTGCTGGTCAAGGCGCCCAAGGGCGTCGCGCTTCAGGGGGCGGTGGCAAAATGGGTCGGCCAGTTGAAGATACCCGCGCAGCTGCGTCTGAGCATCGATATCGACCCGCAGAGTTTCTATTGAGGCTCGTCGGTCAGTAACCGGCCTGCCTGTCCACCAGATGCAGGAAGGGTTCACCGGCCTCGCCGCGCCGGATGTTCTCGGCGATCACGCGCGAAGCGGATGCGGGCCGCGTTTCGGACGCGATGTGTGGCGTGACGGTCACCTTCTCATGCGCCCAGAACGGGTGATCGGCGGGCAGGGGTTCCTCGCGGAACACATCGAGCGTGGCATGGGCAACTTGCCCGATCTCAAGCGCCTTCAGCAATGCGTCGTCGTCGATGAGCGGGCCACGGCCGGGATTGATGATGAACGCGCCTCGGGGCAGCCGTGCCAGTGCAGCGGCGTCGATCACGTTCTCTGTCTCAGGCGTCAGCGGCAGAAGGAGGATCAGGATCTGCGCCGCCTGAAGCGCCTTTTCCAACCCGTCATCGCCCGAGAGGCAGGTGATGGACTCGACGGATTTCGGGGTTCTGCTCCAGCCGGTCACGGGGAAACCCAGCCCGGCAATCGCCTCGCCACAGGCCTGGCCCAATGCGCCGAGACCCAGGATCGTTACGGGACGGTCGCAGGCCAGCGGCGGCACATCCTCCTTGCGCCATTTGCCGTCCTGATGGAGCACGTGAAGGTCTGTGTTCAAATGGTGGCGCAACGTGTGGCCCGTGACCCACTCGACCATTCCGCGCGTCAGTCCTTCATCGACCATCCGCGCCAGCGGCTGCGTCAGTGTCGCGTTGTCCACCACGTCCTCGACGCCTGCCCAGAGATTCAGCACCGCCTTGGTGCGGATATAGGGCGTGAAATCCTGCACGTCGCCGTTTGGGGCATAGACGATGTAATCCACCTCTTCGGGTTTCATCTCGGTGGCAAGGTTCACATCGGTCAGCCCGGCGTCGGCAAAGGCGGTTCTGAGAGGCTGTTCATATGTGGCCCACCGCTCGGGACGGGCGGCGAAAAGGATATTGAGGGACATCAGATCACCTTGGTTTGTGAATATGAGCGCTTTGCACGAGGCCGAAGCCGATCATAAGGACCAGCATGGCCGATCCGCCGTAACTGACAAGTGGCAGCGGCACGCCAACGACGGGCGCAAGCCCCATGACCATCGACATGTTGACGGCGAAAAACAGAAAGAAGGTGGAGGCGACGCCCAGCGTCAGCAACGACGAGAACCGGTCCCGGTTCTTGAGCGCAGATGCGATGCAAAAGACGAGAACAAGCGTGTAGAGCCCAAGGAGCGACACCCCGCCGATAAAGCCCAGTTCCTCGGCCAGGGTCGTGAATATGAAATCGGTATGCTTTTCGGGCAGGAAGTTCAGCCGCGATTGCGTGCCTTGCATGAAGCCACGCCCGGTCCAGCCGCCAGAGCCGAGCGCGATCTTGGATTGGGTGATATGATAGCCCGCGCCAAGCGGATCGGTCGAGGGGTCGAGAAACGTGTCGATCCGGCGAAACTGATAGTCGGCCAGCATCTGCCAGTCTGTGCCCCGGCTTTGGAAAACCGCGGTGACAAGTCCGATCGACAGCGCGATCACCGCAACGAAATACGCCCAATGGACACCACCCACGAACATCATCACACCACCGGCGGCAATCAGCAGGATCGAGGTGCCAAGGTCGGGTTGGCGCAGCACCAGACCGACGGGAATCAGGATCAACGTGACCGGCGCCAGCACCCAAAGCGGGCGCGAGACCCGGTTCAGGGGCAGCCAGTCATAATAGGCGGCAAGCACGATCACCAGCGTGATCTTCATCAACTCAGAGGGTTGAAGGCGCATGAAGCCAAGGTCGATCCAGCGCTGCGCCCCCATGCCGACGGTGCCGAAGAACTCGACCAGCACCAGCAGTGTCAGTGACACCGCATAGATCAGCAATGACACGTTGCGCCAGAACCAGATCGGAATCATCGCAACGATCAGCATCGTGGCAAAGCCGAGCGCAAAGCGTTTCATCTGCGGTTCGGCCCAGGGCGAGAACGACCCACCGGCGACCGAATACAGCATCAGGAAACCTATCCCGGCCACCGCTATCAGAAGGATGGCCAGCGGCCAGTTCAGGTAAAGCACCTTGCGCAGCCCCGTCGGGGTCGCCTTAACGCTATATTCAAGATAGCTCATGCGCGGTCGCTCCCGTCCGGCGCGCTCTGGGGGCGGGTGCGGCGCAGTTCTTCCTGCTGTGTGCCGATGCGCCCGCGATCCTTGGCCGGGTAGGCGGTCAGCGGCGGGTCACCGTTGTATAGCGCCTGAAGCGTGATGTCGCGGGCGATCGGAGCCGCTGCGGTCGATCCGCCGCCGCCATGCTCGACCACGACGGCGACCGCGTATTTCGGATTGTCGAAAGGCGCGAAGTTGACGAACAGCGCATGATCGCGTCGCTCCCAGGGCAGATCGGCGTTCCTGGTGACACCCCGGGCGCGCTCGGCGGCGGTGATGTTGCGCACCTGGCTGGTGCCGGTCTTGCCTGCGAGGCGGAAGGAATCCTCGATGATACGGCTGGAATAGGCGGTGCCGCGCCGATGGTTCGAAACCGCGAACATGGCCTTGCGCACTTCGCGCAGGGCGTTCTCATTCAGGCCCAGATCGTCGCCGCTTTCAGAGGGTTGCTCGACTCCCTCGATCGATTTGATCAGGCGGGGCGAGATGCTTCGGTTTGTGGCAAGCCGCGCGGTCATCACCGCAAGTTGCAGTGGTGATGACAACACAAACCCTTGGCCGATGGCCGCGTTGGCGCTGTCGCCGATCATCCAGTCC
The DNA here is from genome assembly GCA_964570675.1 of uncultured Roseovarius sp. GTDB lineage: Bacteria > Pseudomonadota > Alphaproteobacteria > Rhodobacterales > Rhodobacteraceae > Roseovarius. The sequence goes on from CAZMZS010000044.1 coordinate 15,452, forward strand.
TCGCCCCGGTTGGCCTGTTTCCAGTCCTTTGTCGGCGCCAGCCCCGCCGCCACCGAGGTCAGCGGCAGGTCATGTTGCACGCCAAGGCCCAGACGGCGGGCCATTTCGCTGATCTTCTCGATCCCGGTACGCAGCGCCATTTCGTAGAAATAGACATCGCAGCTTTCACGCAGCGCACTATGCAGGTCAACATTGCCGTGACCGGCGCTCTTCCAGCAATGGAAGCGGCGCCCGCTGACCTCCAGATGACCGGGGCAATAGACGGTTTCGCCGAGATCCGCCTGATCGTCTTCAAGCGCGGCCAGGGCGGTGACCATCTTGAACACTGAGCCGGGCGGATAAAGCCCCTGCACGGCCTTGTTGGGAAGTGGGCGGTACTTGTTATCAAGCAGCGCCTGATAATCGGCAACCGAAATGCCTCGCACGAAAAGGTTGGGGTCGAAACTGGGTGTTGATGCACAGGCCAGAAGGTCGCCGGTTGCGCAGTCCATTACCACCGCGGCGGCGCTTTCTTTCGCCAGCCGGGCATGAACATAGGATTGCAGGGCGTTGTCGATCGTGATTTGCAGGTCGGCCCCGGCCTCGCCCTCGCGCCGGTCAAGCTCGCGCATGACGCGCCCGGCGGCGTTCACCTCGACACGCTTGCTGCCCGCCTTGCCCCTCAACAGGTCTTCGCGGCGTGCCTCAAGACCGATCTTGCCGATCTGGAACCTGGGGATCAGAAGCAACTGATTGGGCGCGTCGATGCGTTCAAGGTCGCGATCGCTGACCGGCCCGACATAGCCAACGAGATGTGCATAGTCCGGCCCCTGCGGATACCGGCGCGACAGGCCGACTTCGGGCGTCACGCCCGGCAGCGCCGGGGTGTTCACCGCGACGCGGCTGATATCGTCCCAGGTCACGCGATCGGCGACTGTCACCGGGGTATCGCCGCGCAGATCGCGCAGGTCGCGGCGCGCGCGCTCCAACTCGCCGGCGTCCAGTTCTACGAGACGGGCAAGCCGGGCGATGATCTCGTCGACGTCGCCTGCCTCTTCGCGCACCATGGTGATGCGGTAGCTGGGCACGTTCTCGGCCACCACCTCGCCGTTGCGATCAAAGATGCGCCCGCGTGCAGGGGGGATCAGGCGGATGTTGATCCGGTTCTCGTCAGCGAGCAGGCGGAACTGATCGGCCTGCTCGACCTGCATGAAGCGCATCCTCAAGGCCAACAGGCCGACAAACGTCGCCTGCGCGCCACCGATAATCAATCCACGCCGGGTGATGCGCCGCTGGCTTTCGGCATTGTCGCGGGTCGGGCGTCTCATGTCCGGCTCCCCAATGCGTCAATGTCGCCCGGGGCGATCTTGCGCACCCCGAAGACCATTTTGGAGACGATGGCGACAAGCGGATAGACCAGAAGCGTGGCAATTACCTGCATCAGGCTCAGACCGAGCGGCGCTTGATCGACCATCATCAGGCCCAGAACGATGCGATAGCCAAGCATCATCGCCACCAGCGTCGTGACGACGCTCAGCCATTCAACCGCGAAAGTCAGGTCGCGCAGGCCGGGTTCCCTTGCACGCAGCGCCTCGCTGCCCAGAAGCACCATCGCCGCCCAGAGGCCGGGCGGGCGCTGAAACAGCAGATCGGCCAGCAGAAAGATCGCGGCGATCAGCAGCGGGGGAACGTAGTCGGGCCGCCGCAACAGCCAGGCGAAGGTCAGCGCCAGCATCACGTCGGGTCCGGCCCATCCCCGCGGCAGGGTCTCGAGGGGCAAGAGGTGGAGGAAGATCAACGCAAGACACAGTGCGACATAAAGGAGGCGCATGAGCCAGCGGTTATGGCGCTTGCGTTCAGCCATTCCCGGCCTCCGGCGTGTCATTCTGTGCGGGAAGATCCGGGGCGGGTTCCGGGTCCGGCCCGCCAGACGTTTCGGGCAGGGTCACAGGTGCGATCAGGTTGCCGGGATCATTGATGTCCTCGTGCTCGTAACTGCGCAGCACGCGCAGGAATTCCAAGCGCTCGTAATCGGCAGCAAGGCGCACGCGCATCCGCCCGCCGGGATCCTGGGCAAGCTGGCCCACCAGCAGTCCCGCGGGAAAGACCCCGCCATCGCCCGAGGTCATGACCCTGTCGCCCGGGCGCACGCGGTCGGGGGCCTCAATGAAGTCGACATACGGCACCGCCGAATTGTCCCCGATCAAGAGCGCGCGCTGACCCGAAGGCTGAATGGTCACCGGTATCCGGCTGGAGGTGTCGGTCAGCAGCACGACGCGCGACGTGGCCCGCCCGACGCCCGCGATCCGTCCCACCAGCCCAAGGCCGTCCATCGCGGCCCAGCCATCGACGATGCCGTCGCGGCTGCCGACATTGATCAGCACCGACTGACGGAAGGGTGATCCGCTATCGGCCAGCACGACGCCCGTCACATAGGTCAGGCGCGGATCGAGCTGCACATTGTTGAGATCAAGCAACCGGGCGTTTTCCTGCTCAAGTTGCAGCGCCGCCTCCTTCCAGGCCTTCATCTGCTGCAACTCGCGGCGCAGTTCCTGGTTCTGCTGGTAGATGCGCTGATAGCTCTGGAAATCGCGCAGGATGTTCACGGTGGCGGTGACTGGCGCCATCGCCCAGTCGAAATTGGGCACTACCCGGTCCACGACCTGCGCGCGAAAGCGTTCGACGCGCGGGCTGTCGATCCGCCACAGCAGGAAAAGCCCGAGCAGGCACAACAATAGAATGCCCAGCATCAAGCGCTTGAGCGGGCCGGTGTAGTCCTCGGACTGTGCGCGGTCCTTTGCCAACGTTCTCCCCTTCAGGGCAAAGGGTGGTCGGTTCAGCTGTCGTAGTCAATCGCGTGGCGGAGCTGTTTCTCGAACTCCAGCGCCTTGCCGGTGCCAAGGGCAACGCAGTTCAGGCTGTCATCGGCGATCGACACGGCCAGGCCCGTCTGCTCGCGCAGCGCCAGATCGAGGTCGCCCAGAAGGGCACCGCCACCGGTCAGCATCACGCCGCGATCCACGATATCGGCCGCCAGATCCGGCGGTGTGGCCTCAAGCGCGGTCATCACGGCTTCGCAGATCGCCTGCACCGGTTCTGCCAGCGCCTCGGCCACCTGGGCCTGGCTGATCTCGGTTTCCTTGGGCACGCCGTTCAAAAGGTCGCGTCCACGGATCTGCATCGATGCGCCGCGCCCGTCATCGGGCATGCGGGCCGTGCCGATCGAGGTCTTGATGCGCTCGGCGGTCGATTCACCTACCAGCAGGTTCTGCTGGCGGCGCAGATAGCTGATGATCGCTTCGTCCATGCGGTCGCCACCGACCCGTACCGAGCGGGCATAGACAATGTCGCCAAGCGACAGGACGGCCACTTCGGTCGTGCCGCCGCCGATATCGACCACCATCGAGCCGGTGGGATCGGTGATCGGCATGCC
>CAZMZS010000045.1:0-18482 GCA_964570675.1 uncultured Roseovarius sp.
CGGCCTCCTGGCCGAAATTCTTGATCTGGTCCTTCAGGATCGCAGAAATCTCTGCAGCTTGGATACCCATTTATCCGACCTCTTTCATTGCATTCTGGAGGGAATCGAGGCGCGAACGGATCGAGGTATCGATCATCTTCGAGCCCACCTTGACGACAAGACCGCCGATGAGACTTTCATCGACGGTCGCATTGATATTGACAGTCTTGCCGACGCGCGCCTTGAGCGTCTTCGCCAGCTTGTCGGATTGTGCCTTGGTCAGCGCCTTCGCGCTGGTCACATCGGCGGTCACTTCGCCCTTGTGGTCGGCGATCATGGCGCGCAGCTGCTTGAGCAGATGCGGCAACACGAACAGACGGCGGTTGGACGCCATCACGGCCAGACCGTTGGCCATGGCCGGTTCAAGTTTCATCTTGTCGGCCAGCGCGGCCATCGCCTTGCCCTGATCGGCGCGCGACAGGACCGGCGAAGAGATCGCATCACGCAGTTCGGCGCTCTGATCGAGGGCGGCGGACAGGTCGGCGATGTTGGATTCCAGTTTGGCCAGAGATTTGCTTTCCGTCGCAATCTCGAAAATGGCGGTGGCATAGCGCTCGGCAATGCCGGATGAGATCGAAGCTGGTTCGGACACGTCCACCCTTCCGATTTTCTGGCCCCGGTCTTGACGCAGAGGTATCATCTGCTGCCGGGGGCGTTGACAGGCGTTGAAGATTTTCAAAGCACCGAAATTCGGCAGGGGTGTAGCAGAGCCTTGCCCACCTAGCAAGCTGCACGCAAAGCAATGTATACCATTGAATACTGCTTGTTTTCAATGACTTGCCCCAAGTGCGACCGTTTGCGCGAATTTTCCCGAATGAAAAAGTTCCAATTTCGCGCGTATTTCGCGATTCCTTGGCGCGTTTGTCGCGCGAATGCCGCTTGCGGACGTTAACGCTATCAGCGGGACGCGGCGCTTTGCGGCTCCGCTTCAAGGGTGTATCGCTCGCACGGGCGCAACCTGAGCGCCCCTTCAACAGGCGCCCTCATGACGCATCCATATACCCTTGTTCTGACCCTTTTCGTGGCCCTGCTGATCGGCTGGGGTACGCTCTCGCCGCCGGGCGCGCCCGGCCCGGCGCTGCCCCTCACCGACAAGCAGATCCATGCGCTCGCCTTCGCGCTGCTGGTTCTGCCGCTCGGCTGGGTGCGACCACGCGCCGCGCTCTGGCTCGGACCGCTGGCCCTGGCCTATGGCGGTGCGATCGAGCTGATCCAGCCCAGCGTCGGGCGCAGCGCCGAATGGGGCGACTTTCTGGCCGACGCCATCGGCATCGCCCTCGGCCTCCTCCCCGGCCAGCTCCGCGCGCGACTGGGCTGATCCGAAGCGCATCGCCGGGCCGCCTCTCTTCATCTCTCAACAGTCGCTGACCGCGCCGGGCAGAGCTCAGTCGGAAGCCGCCCAAACACACACCATCGGCCATTCTGTACGGAATTTCGCGCCGCACCTCCGAATCCCGTACAAAACCGCCGTACAAACCGGACGTTTCGTACAGTCCTCAGACCGGCTTCGCCTCGGGTTTGGGTTTCAGAACATCCAGCGGTTTGCGCACCGTTTCGCGCAGCCCCGGCCCTGAGGGCGCATGCACCCGCTTGGTCGCCTCGACCATCAGAACGCCCCCCGACAGAACCATCGACAAGCGGCCGCCCAGCTTCTCCCACATGCCCGCCGTCTTGCGCCAGAACCGTTTTTCGGATGGCGGCTGATACAGGGTCGTTGCGTGATTGAGCGGCATGAAACCGTGCAATTTCAATTGGTTCTCCAATTGCGACTGGCTGTAGGGGCGCCCGTATCCGAACGGCGTGCGGTCCGAGCGCGACCACAGCCCGGCGCGGTTGGGCACCACGAACAGCGCCGATCCCCCCGGCCCCAGCACCCGCCAGCATTCCTCCAGCAGCGCGCCGGGATTCTCGCTGGTTTCCAGCCCGTGCATCACCAACAGCTTGTCCACATGCCCCGTTTCCAGCGGCCAGACCGTCTCCTCGCACAGCACCGAAACATTCGGCCCACCCTGCGGCCACCCGATAACCCCTTGAGGTGCCGGCATTAATCCGATCACCCGTCGCGAATTCTCAAGGTAGGGGCGCAGGAAAGGCACCGCGAATCCGAACCCCACCACCGTCTGCCCCTGCGCCTCGGGCCAGAACCGTCCAACCTCGATGCGCACCGCCTTCTGCGCCGCACGCCCCAACCGGCTGCGATAATAGAAGTTGCGAAGGTCCTGCACATCGAGATGCATTGCAGCCGGGCCCATGATCGGTCAGTCTCGACGCTAACATTAACCGGCAATTGGGAAAATACCATGACTCTTCAGATCGAGACCATTCCCTGCCTTTCGGACAACTACGCCTATCTTGCGCATGACCCGGATACGGGCATGACCGCCGCGGTGGATGTCCCCGAGGCGCAACCGATCCTCGACATACTCGAGGAAAGGGACTGGACTCTCAGCCATGTGCTGATCACCCATCACCACGCCGATCATGTGCAAGGCCTCAACGAACTGCTTGAAAACGCACATGCAAAAGTCATCGGCGCCGCCGCCGACGCGCATCGCCTGCCGCCACTCGACATCGAGGTGCAGGAGGGCGACAGCATCATCATCGGCAATGCCACCGGCCATGTGATCGAAGTGCCCGGCCACACCGTCGGCCATATCGCCTTTCATTTCCCCGAAAGCGAAACGGTCTTCACCGCCGACAGCCTGATGGCGCTTGGCTGCGGGCGGGTGTTCGAGGGCACGATGGAACAGATGTGGGACAGCCTTTGCAAGCTGGCCGCCCTGCCGCCCGCCACCACCGTCTGTTCGGGCCATGAATACACCCAGGCCAACGCCAAATTCGCACTGACTATTGATCCTGACAATGCCGCGCTTACATCCCGTGCAGCGGCAGTGGACGCGGCCCGCGAAAAGGATCACCCCACCGTGCCGTCCAAATTGTCCGAGGAACTGGCAACAAACCCCTTCCTGCGCGCCACCGACCCCGCGATTCAAGCGCATCTGGGCATGACCGGGGCCGACCCGGCCGAGGTTTTCGCCGAAATCCGCAGGCGCAAGGATGCGTTCTGAGCACGCATCTGCAACAATTGCGCTCCCGGGGAACGAAAAGTGACCGCCCGGGGCCAGAAAAAACTTGAAGACCGGGTCATATAGACCAAACTTTAAACCTATCAGGCCACGGTCGGTGGCTCAGGCCCCGACCCAGATCAGCAAGGAGCACGACGTGCCTTCATTTTCGACCACGCTGGAACAGGCAATCCATGCGGCGCTGGCCCTGGCCAACGCCCGGCAGCACGAGTTCGCCACGCTGGAGCACCTTCTGCTGGCGCTGATCGACGAACCCGACGCGGCGCGCGTGCTCAAGGCCTGCAGCGTCGATACCGAGGATCTTCGCGGCACATTGGTGGAATTCATCGACGATGACCTGGCGAATCTCGTCACCGACATCGAAGGGTCCGAGGCCGTGCCGACCGCCGCGTTTCAGCGCGTTATCCAGCGCGCGGCGATCCATGTTCAATCCTCAGGCCGGACCGAAGTGACCGGCGCCAATGTGCTGGTCGCCATCTTCGCCGAACGCGAATCAAACGCCGCCTATTTCCTTCAGGAACAGGATATGACCCGCTATGACGCGGTGAATTTCATCGCCCATGGCGTCGCCAAGGATCCCGCCTATGGTGAATCGCGCCCCGTTACCGGCGCCACCGAATCCGATAGCGAAAACAGCCGCGCCGACACCGAATCCGACGCCGTCGAAGCCGGGGAATCCGCGCTGGCGAAATATTGCGTCGACCTGAACGAAAAGGCGCGCAGCGGCGATATCGACCCGCTGATCGGGCGCGACTCCGAGGTCGAGCGCTGCATTCAGGTGCTGTGCCGCCGCCGCAAGAACAACCCGCTTCTGGTGGGCGATCCCGGCGTCGGCAAGACCGCCATCGCCGAGGGTCTGGCGCACAAGGTCGTCAAGGGCCAGACGCCCGCGGTGCTGTCCAAGACCACGATCTATTCGCTCGACATGGGCGCGCTTTTGGCGGGCACCCGCTATCGCGGGGATTTCGAAGAACGGCTCAAGGCCGTCGTCAACGAGTTGGAGGACCACCCCGACGCGGTCCTGTTCATTGACGAGATTCACACCGTCATCGGTGCGGGCGCCACGTCGGGCGGCGCGATGGATGCATCCAATCTGCTCAAGCCCGCGCTTCAGGGCGGCAAGCTGCGCTGCATGGGGTCCACCACCTACAAGGAATTCCGCCAGCATTTCGAAAAGGATCGCGCGCTCAGCCGCCGCTTCCAGAAGATCGACGTGGTCGAACCAACGACCGACGACGCAATCAAGATCCTCAAGGGCCTCAAGCCCTATTTCGAGGAGCATCACAGCGTCAAATATACCAATGACGCTATCAAGTCGGCGGTGGACCTGTCGGCGCGCTACATCAATGACCGCAAGCTGCCCGACAAGGCGATCGACGTGATCGACGAAGCTGGCGCGGCGCAGCATCTTGTCGCCGCCTCCAAGCGCCGCAAGTCCATCGGCGCAAAGGAGATCGAGGCCGTTGTCGCCAAGATCGCCCGCATCCCGCCCAAGAACGTCTCCAAGGACGATGCCGAAGTGCTCAAGGATCTGGAAAAGACCCTCAAGCGCGTGGTGTTCGGACAGGACACGGCGATCGAGGCCCTATCGAGCGCGATCAAGCTGGCGCGTGCCGGCCTGCGCGAGCCCGAGAAACCCATCGGCAACTACCTGTTCGCAGGCCCCACCGGCGTCGGCAAGACCGAGGTAGCCAAACAATTGGCCGACTCGCTTGGCGTTGAACTGCTGCGCTTTGACATGTCCGAATACATGGAGAAACACGCGGTTTCCCGCCTGATCGGCGCGCCGCCGGGCTATGTCGGCTTCGATCAGGGCGGGCTTCTGACCGACGGTGTCGATCAGCACCCCCATTGCGTCCTGCTTCTGGACGAGATCGAAAAGGCGCACCCGGATGTCTTCAACATCCTGTTGCAGGTGATGGATCACGGCGCGCTGACCGACCACAACGGTCGTACAGTCGATTTCCGTAACGTGGTGCTGATCATGACCTCGAACGCGGGGGCGACCGAACTTGCCAAGGCGGCCATCGGCTTTGGCCGCGACCGCCGCGAGGGCGAAGATACGGCCGCGATCGAACGCACCTTCACGCCGGAATTCCGCAACCGTCTGGACGCGGTGATTTCCTTTGGCCCGCTGCCCAAGGAGGTGATCCTGCAGGTCGTCGAGAAATTCGTCCTCCAGCTCGAGGCGCAGTTGATGGACCGCAACGTCACAATCGAACTGACGAAACCCGCCGCCGAGTGGCTGGCCGAGAAGGGCTATGACGACAAGATGGGCGCGCGCCCCTTGGCCCGCGTCATCCAGGAGCACATCAAGAAGCCCCTGGCCGAGGAGCTGCTGTTCGGCAAGTTGTCCAAGGGCGGCGTTGTTCAGGTCGGCGTCAAGGACGGCAAGATCGACCTGCGCATCGACGGGCCGGATCGCCCGCGCCTGTCGGGCAAGCGGCCACCGCTTCTGACTGCGGACTGACCATGCGCCGGGGTGCTGGCGCGCTTCTGCTCTGGCTGATGTCGGTCGCCTCACCTATGGCGGCCGACCAACCGGAACTGTCGCTCCCCCTTGCCTGCGACCTTGGCGAGACCTGCTTTATCGAGGATTACGTCGATACCGATCCCGGCGAGGGCCAGCGCGACCATGCCTGCGGCATCAAAAGCCGCGACGGCCACCGCGGCACCGATATCGCTCTGCTGTCATTCGAGGCGATGGAACAAGGCGTCAGCGTCCTTGCTGCCGCACCCGGAGTTGTGGCCGCCACCCGCGACGGCGTTCAGGATCGCCCGGTCAGCGCCGATAACCGCGCCGAAATCGAAGGGCGCGAGTGCGGAAACGCCGTGCGTATCGACCATGGCAGCGGCTGGCAGACCCTTTATTGCCATATGAAGAACGGCAGCATCACCGTGAAATCCGGTCAACAGGTGCAGACGGGCGATGTTCTCGGGCTTGTCGGGCTCAGCGGGTTGACCAATGTGCCACATCTCCATCTGGGCGTGCTGAAGGATGGCGAGGTCGCCGATCCTTTCAACCCCGAAAACCGCGATACTTGCGGCGCGGCCTCGGGTGGCGGGCTGTGGCGCGACGCGCCGGGCTATGATCGCGCGGGGCTGTTCACCGCCGGGTTCTCAACCGCAGTGCCGGAACTCGAAACGGTCCGCTCCGGCGCCGCCCGGATGCGCGAGGCCGCGCCCGATCAGCCGCTGGTGCTTTATGCGCATGTCTTCTACGCCAAACCCGGCGATACACTCACCCTGACGGCCCAAGGGCCAGAAGGTGAGATTTTCGCGACCGTGCTCGAACTCGAGACCCCGCAGGCGCAGCTGTTTCGCGCCTTTGGCCGGCGCGCGCCCGAAACCGGCTGGCCCGAAGGGGCTTATCGCGGTTACGTCGTGCTTCAGCGCGATGGCCGGGTGATCGCCGCGCGCCACGCCGATATCGGCGTCATTTCCCCGTGAACTTCAACTCGATCCGGCGGTTTTGCGCCCGTGCCTCGGGCGTATCTGCGGGATTGATCGGCTGATACTCACCAAAACCATTGGCTGAAAGCCGCTCAGGCGGAAGACCCAGATCCTCGATGAGATACCGCACCACCGACAGCGCGCGCGCCTGGCTCAGCTCCCAGTTATCCTCAAAGGCGGCGCCGGGCACGACCGGCACGTCGTCTGTATGCCCGTCTACCTGCAACACCCAGTCGATGCCTTCGGGGATTTCCTCGGTCACCTCGCTGATGATGTCGGCGACCTTGGCGATTTCCTGACGGCCATCGCCCGACAGCGTGGCCTGCCCTGGCGCGAACAGAACCTCAGACGAGAACACGAACCTGTCGCCCTCGATCCGCACGCCCTCGCGCGACCCCAGAACATCGCGCAGCCGCCCGAAGAACTCAGAGCGATAACGCTCCAGGTCCTTGTTCTGCTCTTCCAGTATCTTCGCTCTGGCCTCCTCGGCCTCGCGGCGCCTGCGTTCTTCTGCGGCAACGCGCGCCAGTGCCGTGTTCAGTTCATTGCCCAGAGACTGAAGCTGCACGTCCTTTGACGCCTCGCGCGCCTTTGCATCGTCCAGAAGCGCCTGCAACTGCCCCAGCTGATCGCGCAGCGCCGCGACCTGCCGGTTCAACAGCGCCTGCTGCTTTTGCGCCTCGCTGGCGATCTCCTGCTGCTCGGCCAGCTTGTCGCGCGCCTGCGCCAGCAGGGCTGCGCGCTCCTCGGCCTGCGTCAGGCGCTCTTGGGCCTGCTGCTCGGCGTCAAGACGGGCCGCAAGGGCGGCGGCCAGTTTCGCGCGCACATCCTCGACATCCATCGCCTCGGCCTCGGCGGCCTCTTTCTGGGCAACCATCTGCGCAAGCCGCTCGCGTGCGGCCTCCAACTGGTCGCGCACGCGAGCCAACTCGGCGGCAGTGCCTTGCTGGCCAATCTCGGCCTCGTCCACCCGCGCTTCCAGTTCGGCCAGCCTCGCATCCTTGGCGGCCAGCGTTTCTTGTGTCTCGTCGCGCGCCAGGATCGCCGCCGCGAGCTGCGCATTCAGATCCTCCTGCGCGGTTTCGGCGGCAGCCAGCAGGGTCAGGGTCTCCTCGGCCCGCTTGCGCTGTTCTTCAAGCGCAAGGGTCATGGCGCTCAGTTCGGATTCGGAGTCCTCCAGCCTCTTGCGCAACGCCTCGGCGGCAGCAGCCTCTGCAAGGCGGGCCTTCTCCTCTTCGCTGAGCTCGGTCTCCAATGCTTCCACCTGCGCGCTCAGATCGGCCTCGGCGGCCTCCTGCGTCGCGGCCTCGCTGCGCAGGTCGGCGACCAGCGCCTCCAGCGCCTCGCGCCGGGCGGCAGCCAATCGCGCTGCTTCGGCCGAGGCATCGACCTCGCTGCGCAGATCCGCCAGCGCAAGCTGCAACTGCTCCTGTCGCGACATCAGCTCTTCGTTCGAGGCCTCCAGATCGGCCACCTGCCCGAGCGCTTGATCGCGCTGCGCCAGAAGCCCCGCCACCTGATCCTCGAAACTGGCCAGCCTTGACTGCGCCGCGGACAACGCCTCGTCCTGCGCCGCGCGCTCGGATTGCAGGCTGGCGATCAGCGCCGCCTGTTCCTGCTGGCGCTCTCGTGCATCGCCCAAGGTGGTGGTCAACTCGCCCACGCGTTCGGTCAGCGTGGCGTTGCGGTCCTGCTCCAAACCCAGAGCCTGGGCCAGCGCCGCGACCTCAGCCGACAATTCGTTCAATTCACTGGCTTGTCCGCTGATCGTTTCGCGCAGCACGAACTGGACCACCATGAAGATCGTCAGCACGAACATCAGCACCAGCAGAAGCCCGGTCATCGCGTCCACGAATCCCGGCCAGATCGAGGCCTGGAATCGCGCGCCTGTGCGCCGGGAAAGCGCCATCTCCTAGCTCTCCTGCCTGTCGTCCGGATCAAGCGCAAGAGGTTGACTTGCGCCGCGTCCGCGCTGCTGAGCGCGCAGCTGGTTGAACACCCGTGTCAGCGCGGCCAGATCGGTGCGCAGCTCGGTCATGGTCTCCTGGCGCCCGGCGCTGATCTCTTCGAGGATGCGCAGCATCTGCACGTCGATCGAGCGCAGCCGCATACGGCTTTCTGCATCCATCCCCTCGCCCCCGCGCGAGGCGTTTTCCTCCATCAGGTGGATCATCCGCTCCTGCCCCTCGGCCATCCGGTTGAGCGCCGATGTCACCGGGTTGGTATCGCTCATCCGATGGGTCAGGCGCTCGATCGAATCCGCCAGCACGCCCAGCTTTTCGTCGACCATGGCGCGGCTCACATCCGACTGGGTCAGCACCATCTGCAGATTATCCATCTGCTCGGCCATCTGATCCAGAACACCGGCCATCGCCCCGGTCTCGCCGCCGCCCTCGCCATCCCCTGCCGAAAACCCGACCCGCGTGATCGTCGACATCCATTCCTCAAGCTCGCGGTAGAACCGGTTCTGACCATGGCTCGCGAACAGCTCGAGCAGGCCCACCACCAGCGATCCCGCCAAACCCAACAGCGAAGACGCAAAGGCCACGCCCATGCCGCCAAGCTGCGCCTCGAGTCCCGTCATCAGGCGATTGAACACATCCACGCCGCCCTCGCCCTCCTGAGGGGCAAGGCTGCGGATGGTGTCCACCACGGCGGGCACCGTGGTTGCCAAACCGTAGAACGTGCCCAGAAGGCCAAGGAAAATCAGCATGTTGACGATATAGCGCGTGATCTCGCGGGCCTCGTCAATCCGCTGCGCAACGGAATCCAGGATTGACCGCGCCGAGGTAGAGGCAACCTGCATCCGCTTGCCCCTCTGGCGCAGCAAGGTCGCCAGCGGCGCCAGCAACAGCGGCGCCTTGACCATCTCGTGCCCCGGATGCTGAGCCGCGAAGCCCTCGATCCAGCGCACCGAGCCGATCAACTGGAACACCTGCCAGAAACAGGCAACCACCCCGATGAAAAAGACGAACAGGATAAAGCCGTTCAGCCACGGGTTCGCCTCGAATACCGGCATGACCCTGGGCAGCGCCAGAAACGCGCCCGCGCCTGTCAGGCCAAGCACGATCAGCATCAGAACGATCTGACGCACGGGGCGTGAAAAATGCGGCTCGACCTCGCGGTCCGGCTGGTCCATCTGGACGGCTCCCGGCTCTGTTTCTCGTTGCGCCAACCCTACGCGCCCGGCGCGGGCAAGCCAAGGACTTATGCGGTCAACGCGCGCACGCGCCGCGCGAGCCAGTCAAGCTCGTCGTCGGTGATGCCCAATTCGCCCAGATGTGCGGCAGTGTTGAAAAGATACTCGGTATTGGGCCCTCGCCCGCCAACCGCGCGCGCGATGATCCGGGCCTGCTCCTCGAGGTCCAGACCACCGCAATATTGCACGTGATCCGGATCGATCACATAGGTCACCGCCTCGACCCGGCGCCCATCCACCAGATCGATATGCAGCATCTTTTCGAGGTAGGCCGAGGAAATCAGCTCGCGCTCACGCAGGTAAGCCAATACGTCATTCTGTTCGTGACTGGCCACCGACAGCGCGACGCCGTTGCATTGCGCCCCCGCCAGCGCATCGAGCGCCAACACGAGGCCGGGATCGTCCTGTGTGCCGCGATGATGGATCGAGCGCATGCAGAAACTGCGGTGATAGTCAGGCAGCTTGGCGATCACCCGTTCCTGCGCTTCGAAACCGGGGTTCCAAAGCAGCGACCCATAACCGAACACCCACATCGTCATTATTGCTGTTCCTCTTGCTTTTGACGCCTTAAACACCATCGGGAAACCGCATGAAAGGGCCCGGAATGCTCAGGCTGTTGCTGACTGTCACCGTGATCGCCGCCGCGGCATGGTCCGGATACTGGTATATCGGTGCAACCGGTCTCGAAACGGCCTTCACCAAATGGTTCGAAGAGCGCCGCGCCGAAGGCTGGGTCGCCGATTATTCCAGCCTCGATGTGCAGGGCTATCCCAACCGGCTGGACACCGTCGTGACCGGTCTTACGCTGGCCGATCCCGGCACCGGTCTGGCATGGGAGGCGCCGCAATTCCAGATCAACGCGCTCAGCTACCGGCCCAACCATGTGATCGCCGTCTGGCCGGGGCAACAACTTCTGGCGACGCCGCTCGAGAAATACCACCTCACCAGCGCCGACATGCGCGCAAGCCTCGTGATCTCCCCCGACACGACGCTTCAGGTCGAACGCACGGCGCTGACTGCCGAAAGCCTCGAAATCCGCCCCGCCTCGGGCGAAGGCAGCACCGCGCTTCAGTCGCTCCGGCTGGCGGCCGAGCATGTGCCGATGGCCGACGCCGCGACCTATAGGCTGGGGTTGGCCGCCGACGGGTTCTCGCCCTCGCTTGGCTGGCGCGACCTTGTGGACCCGAACGGCACGCTGCCCGACCGGTTCGACGCGCTGAGCGCCGATATGACCGTCGAATTCGACAAACCATGGGATCGCAGCGCGATCGAGATCGCCCGCCCGCAGCCGCAAAGAATTCACCTGCGCCTTGCAGAGGCCCGCTGGGGGCGGCTGGAACTTCAGGCGGCGGGCGAAGTGACCGTGGACAGCGCCGGACAGCCCACCGGCGAGATCACGATCAAGGCGCGCAACTGGCGCGAAATTCTCGAGCTGGCAGTGAATGCTGGCGCGATCCCGCCGGGTCTTGCCGGGACGCTGCGGGACGGGCTGTCGCTGATTTCAGGGATGGCGGGCAATCCCAGGACGCTCGATATTCCCCTCAGGCTCAGGGGTGGGCGGGTCATGCTGGGGCCGGTACCCATCGGCCCTGCCCCTGTCTTGCGCCTGCGTTGAAGGAAGCGAAAGAAGGGGGCCTTGCCCCCTCGGCCTGCGGCCTCACCCCCAGGATATTTGAAAACAGAAGAAGACGGCGGCTTAGCGGCAGTAAGGCCCGTAGCCGTGTTCTGCGGTGTCGAAATGGAAATGGTCGCGGTGATGGACATCCGATTCCGGGCCCAGAACCGTGCCGAAGGGGCCGCAGGCCGAAGCATGGAGCTGGCGCAGCACGCGGCCCTTCCTGCCATTGTTCCAGTCATCGAGAACCGAAAGCTCGGATCCATCCCTGAGCTGGATCGCGGCGATGTCGATGGCCTTGCCCTTTGAATGTTCCGAAAGACGCGCGCCGGGTTGGTGGTTGCGTGTGCGGCAGGCGTAATGCGCCGCCACCTTCAGTCCGCTCACGCCGCCGCCCATCTTGCCCACGGTCGGGGTCATGTCGCGGGAAATCCAGTGCCTGAGCGTGCGCGCGGTGTTGCATTCCATCACCGAAGGCTGGCTGAGCGGGACACCGCCAAGCGAGCGCACGCTGACCGCGCTGACCACGCCGCACCCGCCCGGTCCCGGGACTTGGCCGACGACTTCGCCCTTGATCGTGGGGTCGCCGCAAACCGACCCGCGGCTCGAGACGACCGGCTCCTTGCCGCCGCCCGGCAAGAGCGAACAGCCCATCAGGACCAGAGGGAGAAGCAGAACCTTGCGCATGAACTCATCCTTTCTTGGCACGTCCGAAATCGGGGGCGTCGGTATCCTGACCCGCCTCGATGATACCGCGCCGGATGGCGCGCGTGCGGGTAAAATACTCCATCAGGTGATCGCCGTCACCGGTGCGGATCGCGCGCTGCAGCGCGAAGAGTTCCTCGGTGAAGCGACCGAGGATCTCCAGCGTGGCATCCTTGTTGTTGAGGAACACGTCGCGCCACATGGTCGGGTCGCTGGCCGCGATCCGGGTGAAATCGCGAAACCCGGCGGCGGAATACTTGATGACCTCGCTGTCGGTCACCCGGCGCAGGTCATCGGCCACGCCCACCATCGTGTAGGCGATCAGATGCGGCGCATGGCTGGTCACCGCCAGCACCAGGTCGTGATGCTCGGCGTCCATCTCGCCGGTCTGCGCGCCCATCTCCTGCCAGAGCCGCTCGACACCTGCGACGGCCTCGCGGTCACTGCCCTCGACCGGCACGATCAGGCACCAACGGTTGTCGAACAGCCCCGCAAAACCCGCTCGCGGGCCGGAATGCTCGGTGCCCGCCAGCGGGTGGGCGGGGACGAAATGCGCATGATCCGGCAGATGCGGGGCGACCGCCTCGATGACGGCCTTCTTCACCGAGCCCACATCGCTGACCGTCGCGCCGGGCTTGAGCGCCGGGGCGATCTGCGCCGCCACCTCGCTCATCGCGCCGACCGGCACGCAGAGCACCACGAGATCCGCACCCTCCACCGCCTCGGCGGCGCTGTCACAGACCCGGTCGCACAGGCCGATCTCGCGCGCGGTGGCGCGGGTTTCCGGCGAGCGGGCATAACCCGTCACCTCGCCGGCCAGCCCGCCGCGCTTCATCGCCCAGAACATCGACGAAGCAATAAGCCCCAGCCCGATCAGCGCCACGCGATCATAGAGCTGCGCCATCACTCATCCCCCATGAACTGCCCCACCGCATGCGCCACGCGGCGGCAACTGGGCTCGTCACCGACCGTGATGCGCAGGCAGTTGGGCAGGTTATAGCCCGCCACCCGCCGCACGATCAGCCCCTCGGAGCGCAGGAAGTCGTCGCAGGCCTCGGCCTCGGCCCGGCTCGAGAACCGCGCCAGGATAAAATTCGCCATCGAGGTATCCGACACCACCCCATGCCCCGCCAGCGCCTCGGCCAGCCAGGCGCGCAGGCGGGTATTGTCGTTGCGGCATTTCTCGGCCCAAGCGGTGTCTCGGATTGCGGCCTCGGCGGCCACCAGCGCACCCTGGTTCAGGTTGAACGGCCCGCGCACGCGGTTGAGCACACCGATCACATGGTCCGGCCCATAGCCCCAGCCAACGCGCAACGCGCCAAGACCATAGAGCTTCGAAAAGGTGCGCGTCATGAAGACATTGTCGCGTGCCTCGACCAATCCCGCACCGCCATCGTAACCCTCGACATATTCGGCATAGGCCCCGTCGATCACCAACAACGCCTGTTCGGGCAGCCCGGCGGCAAGCCGCGACATCTCGCCCTCGCCGATCATCGTGCCGGTCGGGTTGTTGGGATTGGCGATGAACACCAGCTTGGTGCGTTCACTGCAGGCGGCAAGGATCGCATCCACATCCGTCACCCGGTCGCGCTCGCGCACTTCGACCGGGGTCGCGCCATTGGCCAGCGCGCCGATCTTGTAAAGCGCGAAACCGTGCTCGGTATGGATCACCTCGTCGCCGGGGCCGGCATAGGCCTGACACAGAAAGGCGATGATCTCGTCGCTGCCCGAACCGCAGATCACCCGCGCGGGATCAAGGCCATGCCTCTCGCCAATCGCCTCGCGCAGGGCGCGATGGTCGCTCGAGGGGTAGCGATGCAGATCGAAGGATACCTTGCGGAACGCCTCCTTGGCGGCTTCGCTCGGGCCGAATGGGTTCTCGTTCGAGCTCAGCTTCACGACATTCGAAACGCCGTCCACATGGCTGGCGCCACCCTCGTATAGCTCGATCTCCATGATGCCGGGCTGTGGTGTGATCTTCGTCATGCTCGGGTCTCCTTGCCCGGTGTTCTAGCTTTGCGTATTTGCCTTGACCAGCGCCAAAAGGCGGTTGCCTGCCAGTATGGGCAAGCGTGGCAGCACTGCCGCACCCTGCGCGACGGCGCAAACAGAAAAGGCCGCGGCGGGTATCCCGTCGCGGCCTTCCAGCGAATATTTCAGAACGCTTAGTTCTGCGCGTAGAATTCGATGACGAGATTGGGTTCCATGATCACCGGATAGGGCACGTCGCTCAGGCCCGGGGTGCGCACGAACGTGGCGGTCATCTTGGAATGGTCGGCCTCGATATAGTCGGGCACATCGCGCTCGGGAAGTTGCGACGCCTCCAACAGGGCGGCCATCTGCTTGGACCGGTCACGCACCTCGACAACGTCGCCTTCCTTGACACGGTAAGAAGGGATGTTGACCTTCTTGCCATTCACGCGGACATGGCCGTGGTTCACGAACTGGCGTGCGGCGAACATGGTCGGCACGAACTTGGCGCGATAGACGACGGCATCCAGACGGCGCTCCAGCAGACCGACAAGCAACTCGCCGGTATCGCCGCGCAGACGCTCGGCCTCGCGGAAGATGCGGCGGAACTGTTTTTCCGTCAGGTCGCCGTAATAGCCCTTCAGCTTCTGCTTGGCGCGCAGTTGCAGACCGAAATCGGACATCTTGCCCTTGCGGCGCTGACCGTGCTGGCCGGGGCCGTATTCACGGCGGTTGACGGGGGATTTCGGACGGCCCCAGATGTTTTCACCCATCCGGCGGTCGATTTTGTACTTGGCAGCAGTTCTTTTTGTCATCTGCTGATCTCCTTCGTTTCAGGTTTCGAAGGGCGTTGTCCTCTCTTCGGATTTGGCCGAAGTGACAGGCATCCCCTTGCGAGGGCCACCAACACCAATGAAGGCGCGCTTATACCTGCGCGCGCAGCGGTGTCAACCGCTCATCAGGAATTGCCCGCAGGGCCGCTTTTCAGGCGGCCTCATGCATCAGTAATGCTGCCTCGGACCCGCAGAGTTTGCGCCGTGCGAACCGGCCATAGCGCTCCGGCTCGTGTTCCAGCCGGGGCTCGACGCACAACAGGCGGCGGCGGTCCTCGGCATCCAGCGTCGACAGCGCGGCGCTGGCAGGGTGGAAACTCTCGGTTTCGATACCATTGGCCCACAGGATCTGATGGCTGGGCAGAAGCAGGTGAATATAAGTCACCTCGCGCACATTCATGTCAACGCCTATGGTGCCATTGTTCACCATGTCCTTGGCGGTTACCAGAACCTCGGGCGTATTGAACAGTGCCCGAGCCACGTCGCCCTTGATCAGCATCCGGTGCTCAGGCGAGACCAGCAATTCCTCGTCCGGCCGCTCGACCCCAAGCGCCCCGGCGCGAATGCGCACCGGTCGCAGATAGGGCATCGCGAACAGCCTTGCGCCGCTCATCCGGCGACTGCCGATCCACTGAATATCCTGCGCGCCGTTATCCTTGGTCTGCACCCGGTCGCCTTCGCGCAATTCTTCCACAGGGCGCGGCCCTTCAGGCGTTGCTATGCGCGTGCCCGGCGTGAAACAGATCACCCCACCTTCACCGGGATTTTCCCCCGGAGTCCGGTAGAGCCCTTCCATCGTGTGATGCACCACCCACATCTCCGTATTCGCGGGCGGGATCTGGTCAAGGAACAGCAGAAGCGGCGGCGCACCCGTACCCACCTCGATCACCGTCACCGTGTAGCTTTGCGCCCCATCGGTCACGACGAACCCGCAATCCATCAGCGGTTCCTCGACTTCGACCTTGTTGATGTCCATGGTATTGGCTTGCGCCGCGCCCACCAGACGCCGCACCAGCCGTGCCGCACGTTTGCGACAGTTGATTGCCCCGTTTGCCCCTTCAAGGCGCAGCGACTCGTTGGGCCCGTCCACCCGCACCATATCGCCACGCCAGGACCATGCGGCCCCGACCGAAAGCGCATGGAGGGGTGCGGTGTCCAAACCGTCCACTTCCGTCTGCGACCAGGAGATGACAAACGCGCCACGAAAGCCCGTTCTCATTGCCTGTATGCCTGCCTCTTTTATTTTTTATTAGCGGCAGGTTAGCAGACGCGAATCATCCTGGGAAGTCCTGTCAAAAGGTTTCCTCGAAAATTTGCAAGGCGCGTCGCCCCGATCCCACATGAGCCCCGGTCTCGGCTAATCTTCGCACAGGGGCACGTGACGGGTAGGCAAGTCTTCGCCGCCCCGCCTCGCCGCCCGATCTTTGCTCTGAAAACGGCCAGATTTCGCCACGATTGCGGACATATCTGGGCATAGCAGCCAAAGCCTGTAACGGTCCGGTCCCGGACATTGTGTCAGGCGACAGCGACTCGGATGGTGGCATGACCTCGCATTCATCTTGTGCCGCCAACGCCGGGACCACCGAGGGGCCGGTGGCACCGAGGAAGATCAAGACTGGGCGGTCCCTCCGGGCTGGTTCGCCAGCCCTTCGACTCAGGGATCTTCGGGGGCGCGCATCAAGCGCGCCCTTTCGCCTTTTCCGCCCTTTGGCGTCCTGGGATTACCGAAACGATACCGACGCGATACCGACGTGATAGCGACGCGATACCGAACCCGTTTTCCATAACTTTTCAAAGGCTTGCCCGAAATCGTGGCTCAGAGCGCCCGCCACCAGAACTGCAAGTCCTTTGCCGTCTCTGCCGGCTGGTCCACGTCCTTCCATTCGAACGAAGCCACCGCCCCGGCCAGCGGGGCATATCCGCGCTTGCGCCAAAAAGGGTCAAGTGACTGATATTGCCCCGGTTTCAAGAAGTGGCTGTCAGGCCGCACCACCGCGCAAAAGGCCGCGTAGCGCCGCTTCATCGCCCGCGCATGCGCCTCCCTCGCGTCGAAAAACGCGTGCCCGATCCCCCGGCCCCGGTAGTCGGGCAGAAGAACACTCTCGGCGCAATAGAAAACATCATTCAGATCAATATCTTGGCCATCGAACGCCGCAGCGAAATCATCAGCATGATCTTCCAGCGGCGTCCCCGTCGCCGCCCCGATCAATCGCGCCCCATCGAACGCCCCCACCAGGATCGCATCCTCGCTGTCGCGGTAGGTCTGCAAGTAGTGTCGCTCATATGTCTCGTCCCCATCATATAGATAGGGCCAGGCGCGGAACACCTCGATCCGCAGCCGCGCCACATCCTCCAGCGCCCCCGCCAGCGCCTCACCAGTCAGCCGCTCAACGCGGATCATCCTTTGACCTGCCGGATCCAGTCCGCCAGGTTATAATAGGTCACAACCCGCGTTATCTGCCCGTTTTTCAAAGAGAAAAAAGACCCCGCAGGCAAGCGGTAGGTTTGCCCGGCAGCATCGGGCAGCCCTTCGTCGGTCTTAAGGTAGGTGCCATTCACCACGAATTCCGCCGCCGCCCGCGTCCCATCCTCCGCGTCAAAGATCACCATATCGGTCAGATCCTCGCGGTAGCAGCGGTTCATATGCTCGCAAAAATCCCGGAACGCCGCCTTCCCGACGCGCACCTGCCCTTCGTTGACATGATGCGCCACGTCATCGCTCAGGCATGCAAGCATACCGTCCACATCTCCTGCGCCAAACGCTTCGAAATAGGCTTTGACTGTTGAATTCATTCGGTTTCTCCCGGACACCCCCAGCGTTCCTTGAGATGCGAAGCGATCTGATCGCGCGTCTGCCTGTAGGCATCGAGCTTGGCCGGGCGCGTCTCGCCCAGACCTGTCGGGTCCATGATCGGCCAATAGATCACATCAAGATGAAAGACCCGCGTGAGTTCCAGCGCCTTGCGCTGGCTCGCGGGACTCAGCGCGACAATGAGATCGAATGACGAAAGGTCATCCCCCCATTGTTCCATCTCATCAAAACTGCGGGTCCGATGGCGTGCCAACTCGACGCCGATCTCGTCGCAGACGGCGATCGAGAACCCGTCGATCTCCATATCGCTTTTCACACCGGCGGATTGCACGTAAACTTTTGAACCATAAAGCTTTTTCATGATGCCTTCGGCCATTGGCGAACGCACCGCGTTATGGTCGCAGCAAAAGAGCACCGACTGTGGAAGCTCTTCAGCCATCCGCTCTCAGCCCCCGAAATGCAGCACGCAGATCAGCGTGAACAAGCGGCGGGCTGTGTCGCTGTCGACATCGGCCTTGCCCTCGAGCCGCTCTTCCAGAATGCGAGCGCCTTCGTTGTGGATACCCCGGCGCGCCATGTCGATGGTCTCGATCTGGGCGGGCGGAAGGTTCTTGACGGCGTCGAAATAGCTTTCGCAGATTTGCCAATAATCCTTGACCACCTGACGGAACGGGCTGAGCGAGAGATGGAACTCAGCAGCGGGCTGCTCGGCCTCGGTGCGGATATCGAACACCAACCGCTTGTCGCGGATCGACAACCCCACACGATA
>CAZMZS010000046.1:0-18464 GCA_964570675.1 uncultured Roseovarius sp.
ATGCCGAAGAAATGCCCCTGGTCTCCCACCTCGCGCACCGCGTCAAAGGCGATCTCGTCGGTGCCGGTCGCTGTCAGGGCCGGGCTCATATAGCGTTGAATATGCTGTATTATTTCGCAATCCATGATGAATTTCTCGGGGCTGGCGATCAGCCCGCCCTCCAGCCAGCCAGCCGCGTGGTAGATCATGTTCGCGCCCGCCTGCACGCCTGACCAGAGGCTGTTCGAGGTCTCCCACATGGCCTGCCCGTCCGGCACATTGGCGGCGCAGACGCCGCTGGCGCGCATCGGCAGCCCATAGAAGCGGGCCAGTTGCCCGGTCATCTGCGTGGCGCGCATGTATTCCGGCGTGCCAAAAGCGGGGGCGCCCGATTTCATGTCGACATTCGAGGTGAAAGTCCCGATCGCGCAGGCTGCGCCGGGGCGGATCAGCTGCGCCAGCACCACCGCGCACAGTCCCTCGGCCAGGCTCTGCGCCACCGCCCCCGCCATCGTCACCGGCGCCATCGCGCCGGCCAGCGTGAAGGGGGTCACCACCAGCCCCTGGTTGCGCCGCGCCACGCGCATCCAACCATCCAGCATCGGGTAGTCATGCTTGAGCGGCGAGGTCGAATTGATGTTGGTATACATGTGCGGCGAGGCTTCGAACGCCTCATGGCTGAGGCCACCCGCGATGCGCACCATTTCCATCACGTCCTCGACCCGCTCTGGCCCGAGGCAATAGGCATGGGCGACCTTGTCGGTCAGCGTCAGCTTATCATAGAGCACATCGAGATGGCGCACGCTGGCGTGGACGTCCTGGGGCTCGACAGGATAGCCGCCGATGAAATGGATACAGTTGAAATACTGGCTTAATTTCAGGAGCGTGCGACACATCTCGCGGTTGCCCGGCACCTTGCGGCCAAGCGACATGTCCCAGTAATTGGGCGGCGAGGAAACATTGCCGAACACCATATGGCGCCCGCCGATCGTGATCTGCTTTTCGGGATTGCGCGGCGTGATCGTCCATTGGCTCGGCGCCTTGGCGATCATCTCCATCACGAAATCGCGGCCCATCCGGACCGTCTCGCCCTCGATGTCACAGCCTCCCGAAGCGCGCAGTATCTCAAGCGCCTCGGGGTTTAGAAACGCGATACCGATTTCTTCGAGGATGCGCATCGCGCCGTCATGAATGGCCGCGATCCCGTCCGCGTCGAGCGGTTCCACCGGTCGGTCGGTATTGACCGGCGGGTTCCAGGGCATCTGCTCGATCACGGCGACGCCGCGGCGTTGCGCATTGCCGGCGCGCCCGCCGCTGCGTTTTCTGCGTTTCGCCGGCTCTGCCATGTTGGGCCTCCGCTGCTGCTGTCCCCATGAGAGCACTGGCCATCATGCAGCGTTTGCCACTTTGCGACTGATCCTGTCGTTTTTGGAAAACTCGGGACCTCAGCGCGCGCGGCGCGCCCTGCTTGCGCGTTGCCCGGTCCACAGGATGTAGAGCGCAAGGCTGCCGACCACCAGCGTGCCGCCCAGAATCATCATCGGCGTCGGCGCCTCGCCGGTGCCAAGCCACACCCAGGCCGGCCCCAATACGGTTTCGAGCAGCAAGAGCAGGCTGACATTCGAGGCATGGGTGAACCGCGACGCCAGCGAAAGCGTGAAAAATGACACCGGCAGGATCACGAGCCCCGTCACCGCGATCGCCCAGACATTGCCGCCCATCATCGCCCCAGGGCCCGCGATAGCGAGCCCGCTCAGGCCCGCCAGAACCGCGCCGGTGCCGATCACCAGAAGGATGGGAAGTTGCGGGCGGCGGCGGATCACCACGAAATTGAGCGCCAGCACGATCGCCGTGCCCAGGCCGAACAGCGCCCCCAGCAACGAGGCGGTGTTGAGGCCGACATCGCCCTTGTCGCCACTCAGCACAGCGATGCCGATCCCCGTCATCACCGCCACGATCGTGACCCAGGTCGCCATGCGCGTGGGTTCCTTCAGGATCAGCCAGGCCAGCACCGCCGAGAAGACCGGCACCGTGGCCAGTCCGAACAGCACCACCGCCACCGGCGCCAGCGAGATACCAAGCGCGAACAGGCTGGCATTGGCGAACTGACAGGCCACGATCGTCAGCCCGAAGCCCGAGGTCAGCACCCGCAGATCGCCGCGCCGGTCGCGGCTCAGGATGGCCCAGGCGGTCAGCATCGCGGTTCCCATCAAGAGGCCACGCCATGCGATCATCTGGAAACCGCTCATCTCAGACCAGCGCATGAACATTGTGTCCGGGGTCAGGACCAGCGTGCCGAACGCGGCCAGCAGAATGCCGAAAAGCGGATGGCGCGTCATGCGGTCATCCAGCCGGGCAGATGGCCGATATCGGGCAGAACCGCATCGGCATGTGGCCAGAGTTCATCGGCAAGGCTGGTGCCGGTCAGCACGCCCACCGTTTGCATTCCCGCAGCGCGCCCGGCCCGCAGATCATGAGTGCTGTCACCCACCATCGCCACCCGTTCGGGCGCCAGATTCATCTGGCGCGCAAAGGCCAGCAGCGGGCCGGGCTGGGGCTTGGCGCCATGGCCGGAATCGAACCCGGCAATGAAGGCGAAACAGGTCTCGATACCCGCATGCTGCAGATGGCGGCGCGCGCCGTATTCGGTGTCGTTGGTCATGACGCCAAGGGCCAATCCGTCGGCCATGAACCCGCCCAGAAGCGCCGCCAGCGGCACTGCCGGTGCGGGCGCGGCTTCGGCGGCGCTGAGCATCAGCAGATGCTCGATCTCGTCAACGTCCCGCCCCGGCAAGGCACGGGCGACACATTCGGCCCCTTCGCGGTTGGTGCCCGCGATCATCGGACTTTCGGGCCGGAAGCGGCCGACGGCCAGATCAAAGCCGATTTCGCTGGCGATCCGGGCCATTGTCGCGGCCTCGCCGCCGGAAAGGTCGCGGATGATACCCGCGGCCCAATCGCTCCAGGTGGCGTGGAAATCAAAGAGGGTGCCATCCTTGTCGAAGAGGATCGCATCAACCTTTCTTGCCATATCCTTGCGGATCAAGGTCATGTCCAGTTCACCTGCTCACCCCCCGGAAGCGCCGCACGGGCGCGCATCGGCATGTCCGTACTCAGCCCCTGCGCCTCGCAACAGGCCAGCACCCAGGCATCATCCATCAGGATGAAATCCAGAACGGAGCCAAGGAAATCAGGGTCATGGACAGCATCGCGCAGGGCCTCCTGCGAGGCCCCGGTGGCCCCCATGAAGACCCCGATCAGATCGTCATTGCCCATCAGCCAGACCAGGCATTTCAGCGCGATCGTTTCGGCGGACTCTTGCGTCAAAGTCAAAATGATTAATTCCCGGAAAGGTTTTCTTAACCTCTCACAGGGATAGTCATGCTCAAAGAAAGAGCAAGTCCGAAAGGCGGCAGTGCATGTCAGGCAAGGTTCTCATCGTTGACGGCTTGGCGACCAACAGGATCGTGATGAAGGTCAAGCTGTCCGCAGCCTATTACGATGTGATTCAGGCCGGCACGGCGGCCGAAGCCATGGCGCTGGCAGTCCAGGAAACGCCTGACCTCGTGATCTGCGCCCCGGTTCTGGCCGACATGACCGGTCCCGAATTCGTGCGTCGGCTCAAGGCGCGTCAGGGCAGCGATGCGCCCCCGGTGCTGCTGTTCCTGTGCGATCACGCGCCCGGGTTGCGGCTCGATGCGCTGCATGCGGGGGCCGACGAGGTGCTGGTCAAGCCGGTGGGGGATCCTGCCCTGCTGGCACGCCTTCGCAGCCTTCTGCGCCAGCACCAGGTGGCGCGTGATCTGCGGATGCATGCGGGTGCCGTCTCGGCGCTCGGGCTGTCCGAGGCGGCGCGGGGTTTTGACCGCCCCGGCCGTATTGGCCTGATCGTGCCGGACAGGGGCGGCCCGGTGGGCCTTGCCCAGCGTCTTGCGCAATGCAGCGGCCACAAGGTGACGCCGCTCGACCCCGAAACCGCGCTTGCCGCGCCCAGATCAAAGGTCGCACCCGAACTATACGTCCTCCGTGTCTGCACGCGCAGCCGCGATGCAGCGACCGATCTGATCGCCAACCTGAACGCCAAGCCTCATAGCCGTTCAAGGCCCATTCTCGTGCTGCTGGCGGCCGACGCGCAGGAGCAGATGGCCAACCTTCTGGACATGGGCGTCGCCGATGTGATCGCCGAATCAAGCGACCCCAATGAGCTGGTATTGCGGATCGGGCGGCATCTGGGCTTTGCACGCCGCGCCGAGGCGATGCGCGAGCAGCTTCAATCCGGGCTGCGGGCGGCAGTGGTCGATCCGCTGACCGGGCTCTATAACCGCCGCTACGCGTTGCCTTTCCTCAATCGCCTGATCGACTCGGCCCCAAAGGAGGGACGCGGATTTGCCGTGATGGTGGCGGATCTCGATCACTTCAAGCTGATCAATGACCGACACGGCCACGCGGCGGGCGACACGGTCCTGCGCAACGTGGCGCGGTTGCTGAAATTGAACCTGCGTCAGGAAGACATGATCGCCCGGATCGGCGGCGAGGAATTCATGATCGTGATGCCGGAAACCACCCGCGACGAGGCCCGTCGCGTGGCGCGTCAGCTCTGCGCGGCCGTGCGCGATACGCCCGTGCCGGTCGCCTCGAGCGAAGCTCCCGTCCACGTCACGGTCAGTATCGGGGTCACCATCGGCCACGCCGGGGGCAACGCGACCGACCTGCTCGACGAGGCCGACCGCGCGCTTTACGGCTCCAAGTCGGGCGGGCGCAACACGGTCACCTTCTGCCGCCATCCCGCCGCCTGACCGCATCGGCGCAGCCGGTCAATCGCTTCTGGGGCGCCTTGCGTGATGGCGCCAACCCGCTTCGAGCCGGTCGGCATAGGCCCTGCGCGCCGCGGGATCCATCTCAGACAGCCGGTCAAGCAGCAGGCCCTGACCCAGTTCGACACGTTCGCTGATCATGCTGCGTATCCCTGCCAGATGCGTCTCGATGGCGCTTCGATCGAACGGTTCGGCGCGCAGATCCTCGATCAGCGACTCAAAGGCCGCGCGCTGTGCCGCGCGACCGGGCCGCCCGTCGCGATACGCCTGGCGCATCTGCTGCGCGATCGCCTCGCGGTCGGGTTCGGCCAGCGCGCGGGTCATCGGCCCCGCCGCTCCCGATATGTGCGGCATATGCCCCATATGGCGCCACCCCGCCGAAAACAGCGCGCCCACGACCACGCCCGCCACCAGCAGGTTGAGTGCCAGCGACACGACAAGCGCCACGCGCATCCAGTGTCGCGGCGCGCCGGCATTCCCTGTTTCATCCTGCGCCATCACATGGCTCCTTCTGTCATGCTGGCCAGATCAAATGTCTGCCATGGGTCCAGGTCGACCACATAGGCGGGGTCTCCCGGGTCGAGATAGGCGTCAATTCCGCTTGCCGGGCTGAGCCCGATCCATATGCCCGCGACCGTCGCCGTCGCAAGGCCGGTCAGCGCGGGCCAGCCCCCCAGGCCACGCAGCACTTGCCGCCACATCCCCGCCTCGCGCGCGGTTTCCGCGCCCGATGATGTGGCCTCTGCGGCCTGTGCCGCCTGAACTTGAGTGGCATCGTCCAGAACCCGCGCCAGCAACGCGTCGGACGGTTCCGGGCGATGGTTGCGCCCGGCCTCGAAATGCGCCCTCAGCGCGGCAATATCGTCGTCATTCCTGCTCATCCGCAAACCCCAATTCCGCGCGCCGACCGGCGAGTTCCGCCGCCAGCGCCCTGCGTCCGCGCGCCAGAAGGCTTTCCACCGCCTCGACGCTGATATCCATGATGCCGGCAATCTCGGGATTGCCCAGATCCTCGAGGTGGCGCAGCACCACCGCCTGTCTCTGGCGCTCGGGCAATCTGCCAAGCGCGCGTTGCAGCGCATCCGCCCGCGCCGCGCCCTGCAGCGCCGCAGCCGGGCCGCATGCCGTGTCGACCGGCTCGGGCGCAGCCTCCAGTGGCAGCGCGCGCCCCTTGCGCAGCCGGTCCGTGCACAGGTTCGCCACCACCCGGTAAAGCCAGGTCGTGACCTTCGCTTCGCCCTGACGCCAGTCCGGCGCGACCTTCCACAGGCGCAACATCGCTTCCTGGGCAACGTCCTCGGCCTCGGCAGGGTTGCCCAACAGGCGCTGCGCATGCGCCAGCACGCGCGGCGTCAGCCGCAGGGTCAGCGCCCGCGCAGCCGCCCGGTCGCCATTGGCAAACAGCACCAGCAAGGCGTCGTCCGATATGTCGTTCATGGCATCCAGCGGCATGTTCCCTGTCCCGGGGGCTCACGATGCACCGCCTCGGGCGGCGCGGCAATGGTCCTTGGGGGCAGGCCGCTCCAGGGCCCGCCCCGCAGCTTGGCGCCCGCTTAGTTCTGCGGTGCGGATGTGGCACCGGATTTCCCGCCCGACATGCCGCCCGAGCGCTTGCCGGGGCCACGCGCCGCATCGTCGCCGTAATAGTGGTGGTGCGTGTGATAGTGAATTTCGTTGGCCCCCTGATGATAGCCCTTGCTCATGTGGCCACGGCGCGCGTCATCTGCGCCGCACTCCATCTTGCCCTGACCATGGTAGCCCGCGCCCTTGCGCGGCTGGCCCATGCGACCACCGCGCCGCTCGCCGATCGAATCGAACTCCTCGACGGAAACCTTGCCGTCGCCGTCCGTATCGATACGGGCGAACATGCGGTCCATGCCACCGGCGCGCATCTCTTCGGCGCTCAGCATCCCGTCGCCATCGGTGTCGCGGCTTTCGATCATCGCCTGCGCGCGGCTGGTCATGCGTCCGACCATCATCGCGCGCATCTGGGTCGCCATTTCCTCGGCCGTCAGCTTGCCATCGCCATCGGCGTCGGCCGCGCCGAAACGCGCCTCTGCGCGGGCGGTCATTTCCTCGGACGTGATCATGCCGTCGCCGTCGGCATCAAGCTCCTCGAAATCGAACATCGGCCCGTGGCCGTGCCCCATGCCGCCGCCCTGACCTTGCTGGGCGTAAAGCGCCCCCGAGGTTGCGATGACAAGGGCTGCGGCGGCCCCGGTAATGTAATATGCGGGTTTCATGTGGTTATCTCCTTCGCTCGACTGCTGTTGGCGAAACAGCCCTTGATGACCGTTTCAAAGGGTCAAACGCGCGGGGCTTGCAATTCCGTCGCACGAGTTGCACATTTTCTGTTCACGCCTGCGTGAACACAGTGGCCCGGTTTGCGACATCACGACGCAAGGGCGGCGCAACACCTTCATATCCGGCGCCGAATGTCCCATTTTCCGGGACTTGAACGTCAGGAAACGCGATGACACAGACCGATAACACCATGGCCGAGCGCGAGCTCTGGCCTGCCCTGCGCAAGGGATTCCGGCGCAAATGCCCCAATTGCGGCAGCGGGCCGATGCTCAAGAGCTACCTTGGCGTGCGCGACACCTGCACGGTGTGCCGCGAAGACCTCAGCCATCACCGGGCGGATGACGGCCCGGCCTACCTGACGATCCTGATCGTCGGGCACCTGATGGCGCCACTGCTGCATCTGGCCTTCGTCACCTGGCGCCCCGAGCCGCTGGTGCTGTTCACGATTTTCGCGGTTGGATGTGTGACGCTCTCGCTATACCTTCTGCCACGATTGAAGGGGATGATCGTGGCGTTCCAATGGGCACGCCACATGCACGGGTTCGGCGAACCGGGCTGACCCTTTCTGAACCGAAAGGGCCAAGATGAGCACGATCGACAAATCCGCCCTGCGCGACGCCGCCTCGGTGATCGCCTTGCGCGACCGCGAGAGCGATCCGCATGTGCTGATGGGTCAGCGCGGCGCAACGGCGGCCTTCATGCCCAGCAAATTCGTCTTTCCCGGCGGCGCGGTCGATGCCGCGGATACCGAAGTGCCCCTGGCGCGCCCACTGCCCGCGCTTTGCGCCGAACGCCTGACCGAGGACGCGCCGGGCAACCTTGCCAATGCGCTGGCGGCGGCGGCGATCCGCGAACTCTGGGAGGAAACCGGCCTGATGCTGGGGACACCCGGCGACTGGGTCGGCACCGCGCCCGACGACTGGGCGCAATTTGCCGCGCGCGGCCTGCTGCCGTCGGCCGAAGCGCTGCAATTCGTGTTTCGCGCCATCACCCCGCCGGGGCGTCCGCGCCGCTTTGATGCGCGCTTCTTTCTGGTGGATGCCGGGGCGATCCAGGGCGATCTGGATGATTTCTCCGCCGCCTGCGAAGAACTTTCGCACCTGCAATGGATCCCGCTTGCGCGAGCGCGCGAATTCGATCTGCCCTTCATCACCGAAGTCGTCCTGGCCGAGATCGCAGCGCGCGCGCATGATCCCGAGCCGCCCGCCTCGGTGCCCTTCTTTCGCAATGATGACGAGGAAAGCCTGTTCCTGCGCCTTCAGGGCCTCAGTCCGCTGACGGCGCGCCCTTAGGTCAGAAGGACCAGCGCCACGATCGAGCCGGTCAGAAGCGCGATGCCAACGCCCTCGCGTCCGGTCAGGCGTTCGCGGAAGACCAGCACCGAAACCGCCAGCGAAAAGATCACCTCGATCTGCCCCACCGCAAAGACCAGCGCGGCATTCTGCAAGGTGAAGGCCGTGAACCAGCACAGGCTGCCACCCATGCTGCTCAGCCCGATCCACAGCGCCACCCGGCGCGCGCGCCAGACCGCCGTCAGTTGCCCGGCTTCGCGCCATGCCAGCCAGATCGCCATACCGATCACCTGGCTTGTCGTGACCGCCGCCAAAGCGACGCCCGCGCGCAACAGCGCATCCTCGCTGCCGACCGCCAGCGTCGCGCCGCGATAGCATACCGCCGAGACCGCAAAGAACGCCCCCGAGGCCAGCCCCAGCCCCGCTGCGCGGTTCGCCACCCGCCGCAGGCTCAGCCCCGGCAGCCCGGCATTGTCCGAGAGCACCAGCACCCCGAAAAGGCCGAGAACGATGGCGCCAAGGGCCAGCAACCCGACCCGGTCGCCCAAAATGACAAGCCCGAACAACGCGGTCAGGATGACTTCGGTTTTCTTGAAGGTGATCCCCACGGCAAAGTTGCGCGCCGCAAACAACGCCAACATGCACCATGTCGCCAGAACCTGCGTCAGCCCCCCGGTCAATGCGTAGGCCCAGAACCCCGGCGCCATGGCCGGCAGCGCCGTTCCGGTCGCGGCCAGATAGGCCACCACTCCGGCCACCACCAGCGGCGCGGAATAGGCAAAGCGGGCGAAGGTCGCGCCTCCGGCGGACAGCGCGCCAAGGCTGAGCTGCTTTTGCAGCATGAACCGCAGTGTCTGAAAGGCCGCCGCGGCCACGGAAAGGATGATCCACGGCTCCATGCGCAGCGGTATGCCCCGAATTTACCGCCTCGGCCAGAGCGGATGCGGCACCGGGTCCTTGGCGCGCAGGAAATGACGCCGGAATATCTCGCCATAGGAGCGATAAAGATAACTCTCGTTACGCCCAAGGTAATGTGCCCTGTGCGCCGCATAAAGCGCGGGCAGGCGGTACCAGGGCACCTTGGGATGCATGTGATGTACCACATGCAGGTTGTTGTTGAGAAAGATCAGCGCCAAGGGCCCGCGGTCCTCGATGATGACGGTGCGCCCGCGTGCCTTGTCATGGGCGCGATGCTCCAGGAAGGTGCGGATCTTCAGGATCGACAGCGCCGCATAGACCGACAGCAGATAGGCCCAGACCGGCATCTGCGCCACCGCGATCAACCACCAGACCACCAGCAGCACCGCCGGCACATGCCAGAGCCACGCCGAAAAAACCCCCGGCACACCGGCACGGATCGCGCGCAGGTCGTCGCGCATGAACGCCACCTGGGCCACCAGCGGCCCCAGCAGCAGCCGCCCCGCCAGCGTATTGTTCAGCGTCAGCACCCGACGCAGCCATCCCGGCAGCCGCGCCCAGACCGCCGGATCAAGATAATTGCTTTCGGGATCGTCATAGGGATCGGTCAGATGCTCGTCGCGGTGATGCGCCAGATGGGTGTCGCGGAACCGCCTATAAGGGACGACAAGGTTCAGTGCCGGAAAGACCAGCGCCTCGTTGAGGCGCGGATCGCGCATCGGGTGGCCATGAAGCGCCTCGTGACAGAGCGAGGAATGCAGCGCCACGCAAAGCGCCGTCATCACCATGCCCAGCGGCAACCACAGCGCTGCGGCCCAGGTCGTACCAAGCGCCCAGCCACCATAACACGCGACCAGCAGCAGCAATGTCGGCCACTCGGCGCGTGCGCGTGCGCGCAGCGCTTCAGCCATTCTTGCGCCCCCAGCCGATATGCGCCCAGATGCGCTCGTAGATGAAATACATGGTCAGGCCGAGCATCGTATTGATCGCCGCCATGGCCCCGCCCACCGCGGCCGATCCGGTCATCAACAGCCCGACAATGGCCATGACCGTCAGCCCGATCACATTCCAGACAATCGCCTTCACCAGCGTGCGCTGCCGCGTTTCCATGAATCCTCCGATGTTGTGCTTGGCATCACCGTTACGCCCTGACGCGGTGGCGGGGCATTCCAAAAACAGTTAACATTTTCCTGCAACGGTGATATTTATCACCATATGTCGCAAAAAACCGACAAACGCCTGCGGGCCGACCTGTTTCGAACCCGCCTTGCCGAAGCCCTGCGCGAGCGCGGCACCAACCAAAGCGCGCTTTCGCGCGCCGTGGGGGTGGACCGCTCGACCATTTCACAGCTTCTCAAGGGGTCCGGCGCACGGCTGCCGAATGCGCAGGTGGTGGGCGAATGCGCCCGCGCGCTCGGGGTGTCGGCCGATTGGCTGCTGGGGCTGACCGACAGGCCCGAAACCGCCGCCGACATCCTCGCCAACACCATGTCACTGACCGAGGCGCCCCGCGCACTGGTCGACGAACAGATATTCCAGTGGCACAAGGAAGCCGCGGGCTACAAGATCCGCCATGTCCCGGCGGGAATGTCGGACATGCTGAAGACCCGCGAAATGGTCGAATGGGAATATGCGCCACATCTTGGCCGCAGCACGCAACAGGTGATCGGCGCCTCCGAGGACCGGATGGAATGGATGCGCGGCGCGCAATCCGACTATGAAATCGCGATGCCGATCTTCGAGGTCCACAGCCTTGTGCGCGGCGACGGCTATTACGCCGGGCTCCCCCGCGATATCCGCGAAGCTCAGGTGGATCGCCTGATCGAGACGACCGAGCTACTCTACCCAAGGCTGAGGGTCTATCTGTTCGACGCGCGGCGGCTCTACTCGGCGCCGCTCACCATATTCGGCCCGCTTCTGGCGGTGATCTATATCGGCCAGAACTATCTGGCGTTTCGCGATACGGAGCGCGTTCAGGCCCTGACCCAGCATTTCGACCATCTCGTGCGCGAGGCGCATGTGTCGGCGCGCGAACTGCCCGACCACCTGCGGGCGCTGCGCCGGAAGCTACTGGAATAGATGCGCACCGCGCCCGCCCACCCTGCTCTGCACAGCGCATGAAGTCTTCGCAAACCCAGCGCTTCGCGCCGGTTTCCACCGTGTCGACACATCTCGGCCATACCCGCACCACAGTTGCGGTGCATGAGCGAAACATGGGCTGAACAATCTGGAACGGGGCAACGGGAGACACCCGATGATCGACTATTTCCTGATCCTTGCTTTGGGTCTGCTCGTGTTCTGCCGCCCGCTGGCGAACATGGCGCGGCGATCCCGCCACATCGCAAGGTTTGTTCCGGGCGAACGCCCGCCCGGTGCGAAAGACCCCCGCTGACCGGATGCGGCTTTGTCCGCCTCACCCATCCGTGCCGAACCATCAAAACCAAGTGTCGCTAATTCTACGCATAAATACCTAAATCTTGGTTTCACTAAATTTAGGGTTGATCTTGACCGCCACTGTATTAACGTGATCGCACAACCAAGGGTCGTAAACGATCCACGCGCAGACAGAAGGCAGGCATATGATGACTCTACTCCAGCGTTGAGTTGAGTACTACTTCCCCGTGCTGAGATAGTTAGTCTCATTTTCGAGACGCGTAGCGTCACCGGCCGCGTTATCGCCGGGTCTCCGTTCCACATGTTGATGATGATCTGGTTGGGTGCACCTTCAAACCTACCGGAGGGCAACGTGCTCTTTTACATCGCCAGTTTCCTGAGCATCACGTCCGGGCTGATCCTTTTCGGCCTCGGGATATACGGGTTGCTGGGCAACGATTACACCAAGCTGCATGTCATCACCGAATTGCTGAAACCGATGGGATTCAGCCCGGTGCTCGACAAGCTTTACCTCGGGTTCCTCGCGGCGCTCGGTTTCTGGCTGACGCTGGGCGCCTTCATCCGCATTCCGGCGGCGATGGCGCTTGGCATGGTCATCGGCAAGCTCTTGATGGTCGGTGATATGCTGAAGATCGACTCGCTTCTGTCGGTCGCGCTGGTGCTGATCTTCTACGCGGGACTCGTGCGCATCATCACCAACACCTCACATGACAAGCATGACCGCATCTCGCCCTACGTGTTCAAGTTCTGGTAGAAATACAAGCACAGCCCCGGTGACGCGCGGGTCAGAACGGCATCGGTTGTGCCCGGTGCGCGGCGTCGATATCCTCCAGTACCTCTGCGGACAATTCCATATCTCCCGCGTCAAGCGCATGATCGAGCTGTTCAAGACTGGTCGCCCCGAAGATCGCCGAACACATGAACGGGCGCGAAAGGCACCATGCCAGCGCCATCTGCACCGGCTCCAGCCCGTGCTTTCGCGCCACATCCAGATAGGCATCGACCGCCCCGAAGGCGCGCTCCGTGATCCGCCCGCCAAGCGTTTCGTTGAGGCAGCGGCGCGAACCCTCCGGCACGGCCCCGCCCTGATACTTGCCGCTCAAGAGACCCGCCGCCAGCGGCGAAAACGCCAACAGCCCCACATCCTCGTTGACGCATAGTTCCGCCATGTCGGTATCGAACAGGCGGCACATCAGCGAATATTCGTTCTGCACCGACGCGACCCTCGGCCAGCCCCGCGCCTCGGCCAGGCGCAGCCATTGCGCCGTGCCCCATGCGCTTTCGTTGGACAGGCCGAAATGGCGGATATTGCCCTTGTCCACCTGCTTTTGCAGCGCCTCCAGCGCGTCTTCCATATGCGCGATGGTCGCGTCGCGGTCCTGCGACGAGGGGTCGAAACGCCAGTTCTTGCGGAACATGTAGCTGCCCCGGTTGGGCCAGTGAAACTGGTAAAGGTCGATATGATCCGTCCTGAGCCGCCTGAGCGACCCTTCCACGGTCTCGGGGATGGTGGCGGAACTGATCGGCGCACCCTCGCGCGCATTCATGAACCCCTCGCCGGAATGCTTGGTCGCAAGGATCACGTCACCGCGCCGCCCGCTTTTGGCGAACCACTCGCCGATGATCTCTTCGCTGCGCCCGGTGGTTTCCTTGAGGGTCGGGTTGACCGGATACATTTCCGCCGTGTCGATGAAGTTCACGCCGCGCTCCAGCGCCCGGTCGATCTGCGCATGTCCCTCAGGCGCGCTGTTCTGCGAGCCCCAGCTCATGGAGCCAAGACATAGCGCACTGACCTCAAGGCCGCTGCGGCCAAGCGGGTTCATCTTCATGTCTGTCCCTTCCCGTGGTTTTTCAGCTTTGGGCCGAACTTAACGTTTTGGCGCGCAGGGTCACCCCCGGATTTGCCGCGCGCCGCGCGGGGCGCGAAAAAGCGTGAACATGCGAAAAACGACATGGCTTTGTCGAGAACCTGCTGGCGCCTGACCGCCAAGATGACACTCTGGGCGGGTCATGCGCATCCTCATTTCCTTCGCGGCCCTCTTCCTCTCGGTCATCCTGCTGCAGCTCTCGACGGGCGGCGTGGCGCCCCTCGACGCCATTTCGGGGCTGGCGCTCGATTTCTCGACGGCGCAGATCGGTTTCCTGGGGTCGGCGCATTTCGTGGGCTTCTTCATCGGCTGCTGGTGGTCGCCCCGCCTGATGGGCAATGTCGGCCATTCGCGCGCCTTCGCCGCCTTTACCGCCATGGGAGCGATCGGGCTTTTGCTGCACATGATGGTGGTCGATCCCTATGCCTGGGCGCTGTTGCGGGTGGCCTCGGGCATTTGCGTCGCGGGCTGCTACACGATCATCGAGGCTTGGCTTCAGGCCGAAGTCACCAACGAGACGCGGGGCCGATCGATGGCCGCCTACCGGATGGCCGACATGGGGGCCGCGCTGCTGGCGCAGATGATGATCTCGGTGCTCGAACCGGCCTCTTACGTGTCCTACAACCTGCTGGCGCTGCTGTGCTGCGCGTCACTTCTGCCGCTGGCGATGACCCGCATCCGCGAACCCGCCACCCCCGACGCCCCGCGCCTGCGCCCGCGCCTTGCGTTCGAATGCTCGCCGCTGGCGGCGATGGGTGTGGTGGTCGCCGCGCTCTCCAGCGCCACGTTCCGCATGATCGGGCCGGTCTATGGCCAGCAGGTAGGATTGGCGATAGATCAGATCGCGTGGTTTCTGGCCGCCTTCGTGCTGGGCGGTGCGCTGGCGCAATACCCGGTGGGCTGGCTGGCGGACCGCTATGACCGCCGCTGGGTGCTTCTGGCGCTGTCGCTTGCCACGATCGTCAGTTGCATCGTCACCGCCGTCACGCACGAACTGACCACCAACGGCGTGTTCCTGACCGCATTCTTCTTCGGGCTGACCAGCTTTCCGATCTTCTCGGTCTCGGTGGCCCATGCGCATGATTTCGCCAAGTCCTCGCAGCGGGTCGAGCTGTCGGCGGCGCTGATGTTCTTCTATGCCATCGGGGCCATTGCCGCGCCGGTGCTCGCCTCCACGCTGATCGCGCGTTACGGGCCGCAGGCGATGTTCGCGATGATCGCCGTCGGCCACCTGGCACTGATCCTGTTCGGCTTGGCGCGGATGCGGGCGCGGCCCACCTCGGGCGCGCGCACCTCCTATATCTGGGCGCCGCGCACCTCTTTCGTGATCGGTCGCCTGACCGGGCGCAGCCGCGAGCGCGATCAGCGCCGCGCCGAGTGATCCGCCCCGGCGGCGGCTTCGGCGGCGGCTTCGGCCTCCGCCGCCTCGGCTGCATCCTCGGCCTGCTCCACATACCACTCCTGCGCCGCCTCCACGGCCACCGGCGAGGACGTCGGCAGAACGCCAAGATAGCTGCCGGTCTCGTCCACCGGCACGGCGGCGCGGCGCGTCATCCGCCAGCTGGCATATAGCGTGATCGCCACGAAGATGACCGCCGAGAACAGCCAGAACCCCTCGGGGCCGACCAGTTCCATCACCTGCCCCATGATGATCGGCCCGGCAATCGCCCCGACGCCATAGGCAAAGATCAAACCGCCCGACGCCGCCGCCATGTCCTCGGCCTCGAGCGTGTCATTCGTATAGGCGATGAACAGCGCATATAGCGGGTTGGCCACGCCCCCCATGATGAAGGCCAGCACCAGAAGCGTCTCGAACTGGATGCCCGCGAACAGGCCCACGACAGTCGATACGGCGCCGATCGCCGCCATTCCAAGGATCAGTAACCGCCGGTCCATCCGGTCCGACAGCCACCCCACCGGGAACTGCCACACCATCGAGCCGACAAAGATCGCCGCAACGAAACCGGTGATCTGCGCCACGCTCAGCCCCGCCGCCGCGCCATAGACCGAGGCCATGCCGAACTGCGCCGCGAACACGCCACCCAGAAGCAGGATGCCGACACTGGCCAGCGGCGAATGATCGTAAAGCTGACGCAGGCTCATCGGCTTGGTGGACTCAAAGGCCGGGGTGGGCGTCACCGACAACAGGATCGGCGCGAAACTCAGCGAGACCAGGATCGACGGGATCACGAACAGGAAATACCCCGCCGCCTCGCCAAGGTTCATCATGCCCTGCGCCACGATCAGCCCGGCCATCTGGGCCACCATGTAAAGCGACAGCACCTTGCCGCGCGTCTGGTTGGTCGCGGCATTGTTAAGCCAGCTTTCCGCCGTCACATAAACGCCCGAAAGACAAAACCCGATGACCACCCGGATCACCGTCCAGCTGATCGGATCGGTCAGCACCGGAAATGCGATCAGCCCGGCGGACAGGAACGACCCCAGCGCCGCGAAGACCCGGACATGCCCCACGCGCCGGATCAGTTCGGGCGCCAGCCGGCTGCCCACCAGAAAGCCCAGGAAATAGCCCGAGGTGATGATCGACAGCTCCAGCGTGCCGAATCCCTCGATGGCGCCGCGCACACCCATCAGCGTCGCCTGCATGCCGTTGCCGATCATGATCAGCGTCATGCCCAGCAAC
Source organism: uncultured Roseovarius sp. (assembly GCA_964570675.1). Classification (GTDB taxonomy): domain Bacteria; phylum Pseudomonadota; class Alphaproteobacteria; order Rhodobacterales; family Rhodobacteraceae; genus Roseovarius. The sequence continues at coordinate 16,211 of CAZMZS010000046.1, forward strand.
AAGGCCCATACCGAGGCGATCACCTGAAACATTCGCACTTACCTTGTCCTTGGGCGCAGCCGTTGCGCATTTCGGGCGCAGCTGCGGGCGCTTCCTTGCCTGCGGGCCTATCAGCCGACACGGCCCTCGTCGAACGCGATTGCGACAGGAATGTCGGATTTTTGCCGCCCCCTTCGCGCGCTGGCTCTGGCCCTTCGCGCCTGTGCGCATTACACGGGGTGAAATACTGACGCATCCGCAGAACGCAGGACGGACTCGATGGCAAGGCACCTGATCACATCGGCACTTCCCTATATCAACGGGATCAAGCACCTGGGCACGCTGATCGGCTCTCAGCTTCCCGCCGACCTCTATGCGCGCTACCAGCGCGGGCGCGGTCACGAAGTGCTGTTTCTCTGTGCCACCGACGAACACGGCACGCCCGCTGAACTGGCCGCCGCCAAGACCGGCGAGCCCGTGGCCGATTACTGCGCGCGCATGCACAAGGTGCAGGCGGATCTGGCGCGCGGCTTCCGGCTCAGCTTCGACCATTTCGGCCGCTCCTCCAGCCCCCAGAACCGCCGCCTGACACAGCATCTTGCAGGTAAACTCTATGATTCCGGCCTGATCGAGGAAGTGACCGAGAAACAGGTCTATTCCAAGGCCGATGGCCGCTTCCTTCCGGATCGCTACATCGAAGGCACCTGCCCCAATTGCGGCTATGACAAGGCCCGGGGCGACCAGTGCGAGAACTGCACAAAGCAGCTCGACCCGACCGACCTGATCGACCCGCGCAGCGCGATTTCCGGCTCCACCGACCTCGAGGTGCGCGAAACCAAGCACCTGTTCCTGCGCCAGAGCAACATGCGCGACCAGTTGAACGCCTGGATCGACTCCAAGAACGACTGGCCGATCCTCACCACCTCGATCGCGCGCAAATGGCTCAATGACAATGACGGGCTTCAGGATCGCGGCATCACCCGCGACCTGGATTGGGGCATCCCCGTCAAACGCGGCGACGAGGACTGGCCCGGCATGGAAGGCAAGGTCTTCTACGTCTGGTTCGACGCCCCGATCGAATACATCGCCTGCGCCGCCGAATGGGCCGAGGCCCACAGCCTTGACGACAGCGCATGGGAACGTTGGTGGCGCACCGAAAAAGGCGCGTCCGACGTGCGCTATACGCAATTCATGGGCAAGGACAACGTGCCCTTCCACACGCTCAGCTTCCCCGCCACGCTGATCGGCTCGGGCGAGGACTGGAAACTTGTCGATTTCATCAAGTCGTTCAATTACCTGAACTACGATGGCGGCCAGTTCAGCACCTCGCAGGGGCGCGGCGTGTTCATGGACCGCGCGCTTGAAATCCTGCCACCCGACTACTGGCGCTGGTGGCTGCTCAGCCACGCTCCCGAAAGTTCGGATTCCGAATTCACATGGGAGAATTTCCAGCAATCGGTGAATAAGGACCTCGCCGACGTGCTGGGCAATTTCGTCTCTCGCGTGACCAAGTTCTGCCGCTCCAAATTCGGCGAGGCCGTGCCCGATGGCGGCGAGATGCGCGCCCGTGAACGCGCCCTGATCGACGATATCACCGACCGGGTGCGCGCCTATGAGGTCCACATGGAGGCCATGGAAGTGCGCAAGGCCGCCCAGGCGCTGCGCGCGATCTGGGTCGAGGGCAACGAATACCTGCAAGAGGCCGCGCCCTGGGCCACCTACAAGGAAGACCCCGAACAGGCCGCCGCCCAGATCCGCCTGGCGCTCAACCTGATCCGGCTTTACGCGGTGCTCTCCTCGCCCTTCATCCCCGATGCCTCGGCGTCGATGCTGAAGGCGATGCAGACCAGCGACGATTCCTGGCCCGATGATGTGGCACAGGCGCTGGCACATCTGCCGCCGGGGCATGGCTTCATGGTGCCCGAGGTGCTGTTCACCAAGATCACCGACGACCAGCGCGACGAATGGCAGGCGCAGTTTTCCGGCGTTCAGGACTGACCGCGCGCCGCAATCGCACCGAAAAAGGGCGGCCCCAAGGGCCGCCCTTTCGCTATCTCACCCTGACCGGATCGGTTCAGGACGACCAGCCCCGCGCCCAAGCGATGGCGGGGCATCCGCCCAAACCCCGTGCGGGATCTGAAAACCCCGGTCCTGACAATGCATCGCTGACTCTGGTACCCGCGGCCGGACTCGAACCGGCACGGCCTTTCGGCCTGGAGATTTTAAGTCTCCTGTGTCTACCATTCCACCACGCGGGCCAGTGGAGCGGACAATA
>CAZMZS010000047.1:0-17957 GCA_964570675.1 uncultured Roseovarius sp.
CCGCTGCCCGCAGGCGGGCTTCTCCTGCTGACGGGTCTGGGTGGCCTCGCCGCCCTGCGTCGCCGCAAGCAAGCGGCCTGAGCCTCACGCTCACGCAGCAAGACACGTTAAAAACGGCCCCTCCGGGGGCCGTTTCTCGTTTGCAGCGCATGACAAATACTTGCCACAGGCAACGCGCTCGTGCTGTGATCGAAGTCTGGTAAAACCTTCGCGGCAGGTGTCATGGCCCTCATCCACCCCGAATTCACCATCGGCATCGAGGAAGAATACCTGCTCGTTGACCGTGACAGCCTCGCTCTGGCGGATGCGCCCGACGCACTCATGCAGGATTGCAAATCCGAGCTCGAGGATCAGGTCAGCCCCGAATTCCTCAATTGCCAGATCGAGATCGGCACCCGCGTCTGCCGCAACGTGGCCGAGGCGCGCGACGACCTCAAACGCCTGCGCGCCACCGTCTCGGGCTGTGCTGCGCGCCATAACCTCGTGCCGATCGCCGCCTCCTGCCACCCTTTCGCCGACTGGCGCAACCAGACCCATACCGACCGCGAGCGCTACAACATGCTGGCGGGCGATCTGGCCGGGGTGGTGCGGCGGATGCTGATCTGCGGGATGCATGTGCATGTGGGCATCGACCCGCCCGACCGGCGCGTCGATCTCATGAACCAGCTCAGCTATTTCCTGCCGCATCTGTTGGCGCTCTCCTGTTCCTCGCCCTTCTGGCAGGGGCAGGATACCGGGCTCGATTCCTATCGCCTGACCGTGTTCGACAACCTGCCCCGCACCGGCCTGCCCCCGCGCATGGAAAGCTACGGCGAGTTTCAGCGCTCGGTTTCGGCGCTTGTCGATCTCGGCGTGATCGAGGACAGCTCCAAGATCTGGTGGGATCTGCGCCCCTCGCACCAGTTCCCCACCCTTGAATCGCGCATCTGCGATGTGCAGCCCCGCCTGGAACATGCGCTGACGCTGGCCGCGATCACCCAGGCGCTGGCCCGTATGCTCTGGCGCCTCGCGGTGCGCAATCAGCGCTGGCGCATCTATGACCGCTTCCTCGTTGCCGAAAACCGCTGGCGCGCGCAGCGTTACGGCATCCGCGAGGGGCTGATTGATTTCGGTCTCGGGGAAATCGTGCCGATGGGCGACCTGATCGAGGAACTGATCGAATTGCTGCAAGACGATTCCCGCTTCTTCGAATCCACCGCCGAGATCGAGAACGCCCGCGAGATCCTGCGCAGCGGCGGCTCCGCCGGGCGCCAGCGCCAAGTCTACCAAGACGCGCTTCACGCCGAGGACGATCACGAACACGCCTTGCGCGCCGTGGTGCGCCACCTGATCGAGGAATACCACGCCGATCTCTGAGGGCCCGCCCCGCGCGCCCTGTTAACCCCGCCATTCGCGGTGCATGATACCGACGCGATACCGATGTGACGCCGACGCGATGCCGAAGCGGCTTTTCCCTGTTAACAAAGGCCAATCACCTGATTCTCTCACGTCCTTGCAAAACTGCTGCAAGAATTGGTAATTAAACACACGTTCAATTCACTCAGGGAGGAGGAAGCCCGGCATGGATTTCGCGTTGACCGAGGAACAGACCGCCATTTTCGACATGGCCCATGCCTTCGGGCAGGACAATATCGCCCCCCACGCCCGCGACTGGGAACGCGACGGCACCATCCCCAAACAGCTCTGGCCGCAGATCGCCGAACTTGGCTTCGGCGGGCTCTATGTCTCCGAAGAGGGCGGCGGCTCGGGCCTTTCGCGCCTTGATGCGACACTGGTTTTCGAAGCCCTTTCAATGGCTTGCCCCTCGGTTGCGGCGTTTCTTTCGATCCACAACATGTGCGCCAAGATGATTGACACCTTCGCCAGCGACGAGATGAAAACCCGCGTCATGCCCGGTGTCTTGTCGATGGACACGGTGCTCTCCTATTGCCTCACCGAACCCGGCTCCGGCTCGGACGCCGCCGCCCTCAAGACCCGCGCCACCCGCTCCAACGAAGGTTACAGCCTGAATGGTACCAAAGCCTTCATCTCGGGGGGCGGATATTCGGATGCCTATGTGGTCATGGTGCGCACCGGCGAAGATGGCCCGCGCGGCATCTCCACCGTCTATGTCGAAGACGGCACCCCCGGCCTCAGCTTCGGCGGGCTCGAGGATAAAATGGGCTGGCGCAGCCAACCCACCGCCCAAGTGCAGTTTGACAATTGCAACATTCCTGCCACCAATCTGGTCGGCGAAGAGGGCAAAGGTTTCACATATGCGATGGCCGGGCTTGACGGCGGGCGGCTCAATATTTCCGCCTGTTCGCTCGGGGCCGCCCAGCAGGCGCTGACCATGACGCTCAAATACATGGCCGAACGCAAGGCTTTCGGGCGCCCGATCAGCGACTTCCAGGCGCTCCAGTTCCGCCTCGCCGATCTCGAGATCGAACTCCAGGCCGCCCGCACCTTCCTGCGCCAGGCCGCCTGGAAACTCGACACCGGCGCGCCCGACGCCACCAAGTTCTGCGCCATGGCCAAGAAATTCGTCACCGAAACCGGCAGCCATGTGGTCAATCAATGTTTGCAACTCCACGGCGGCTACGGCTACCTCGCCGATTATGGGATCGAAAAACTGGTGCGCGACCTGCGCGTGCATGAAATCCTCGAAGGCACGAACGAGATCATGCGCCTGATCGTGGCCCGTCAAATGCTGGCCGAGCAATGAGCGACGACATCCATATCCGCATCGAGGGCCGCGCCGGTCGCATCACCCTGACCCGCCCCAAGGCGCTCAACGCGCTTGGCCATGACATGTGCCTCGCCATCGAAGAGGCGCTCGACGCCTGGGCCGATGACGATGCCGTGGCGCTGGTGATCATCGACGGCGACGGCGACAAGGCGTTCTGCGCGGGCGGCGACATTCAGAAACTCTATGATACCGGCCGCGCCGGGGATTTCGAATATGGCCGCCGCTTCTGGCGCGACGAATATCGCCTGAACACGAAAATTTCCGAATATCCAAAGCCTTACATCGCGTTACTGCATGGGTTCACGATGGGCGGCGGGGTCGGGATCGGCTGTCATGGCAGCCACCGCATCACCTGCGAAACCACCCGTATCGCCATGCCCGAATGTTCCATCGGCCTTGTGCCCGATGTCGGCGGCTCGCTCCTTCTGGCCCGCGCGCCGGGGCGTTTGGGCGAATATCTCGGCCTCACCGGCACGCGCATGGGACCAGGCGACGCGATCCATGCCGGTTTCGCCGACAGCTATATTCCCGCCGCCCATTGGCCCGGCCTCGTCGAGGCGCTCTGCACCACCGGCGATGTCGCCACATCACTCGCCCACCTGTGCGAGGCTCCCCCGCAAGGGGCGCTGAGCGACGCGCAGCCAGAGATCGACGCGCTTTTTCGGGCAACCACCCTGCCCGGCCTGCTCGATGCCCTGCGCAGTGATCACGGCGAACTGGCGCAGGATGCGGTTGAGAAAATCGAACGCAATTCGCCCCTTTCGATGGCCTGCACCCTCGCCATGCTGGGGCATCTGCGCGCCCAAAACGCCGATATCCGCGCCGCTCTCGCACAGGAATACCGCTTCACCGCCCGCGCGATGGAATCGGGTGATTTCCTCGAAGGCATCCGCGCCCAGATCATCGACCGCGACCGCCAGCCTCGCTGGCGCCACGATCTCGACACCCTTCCCGCAGACGCCGCAGACACCATGCTCGCGCCGCTCGGGGAACACGAGCTGACATTCGCAACCGGAGGATAAGCCATGAAAATCGGATTCATCGGACTGGGCAACATGGGCGGGCCGATGGCGGCCAACCTGGCCAAGGCGGGGCACGAAGTGACGGGCTTTGATACCGCTGGCGTCACCATCGGCGGCGTTACCAGCGCCGACAGCGCCGCCGCGGCGGCCAGCGGCGCCGAGGTGGTCATCACCATGCTGCCCAACGGCCAGATCCTTCGCACCGTCGCCAACGAACTGATCCCGGCGATGGACAAGGGCGCGGTGCTGCTCGATTGCTCGACCGTCGATGTCGACAGTGCCCGTGCGGTCGCTCAACAGGCCAATGATGCCGGGCTTTCCGCGCTTGACGCGCCCGTCTCGGGCGGCGTTGGCGGGGCTTCGGGCGGCACGCTCACCTTCATGGTGGGCGGCGATCAGGCGGGCTTCGACACGGCCCGCCCTCTCTTTGACATCATGGGCCAGAAGGCCGTGCATTGCGGCCCCTCGGGCAATGGCCAGGCCGCCAAGATCTGCAACAACATGATCCTCGGCGCCACCATGATCGTCACCTGCGAGGCCTTCGCCCTTGCCGACAAGCTGGGGCTTGACCGGCAGGCGATGTATGATGTGGTCTCCACTTCTTCGGGGCAGTCCTGGTCGATGACCACCTATTGCCCCGCCCCCGGCGTCGGCCCTCAATCGCCCGCCGACAATGGCTACAAGCCCGGCTTCGCCGCCGATCTCATGCTCAAGGATCTGCGTCTTGCCCAGGAGGCCGCCGCCTCCGCCGATGCCGACACCCCGCTCGGCGAAGCGGCGATGAAGCTCTACGAGAAATTCGTCGAGGAAGAAGACGGCGAGGGCCGCGATTTCTCGGCCATGCTGCCGCGCTTCGAAAAACGCGGCTACAGCTGACGTCGCGACGCTCGGGCGCGCCCGCCTCTGCAGCATCCCGTGGCGTTTTGATCTATGTCATATTCATATTTGTGAACGTATGTTTTACGTGACGACGATCTCATGTGAAAGAGGACATCATGTTCAAGAAAAACGTCGGCGGCATCGACCGCACCCTTCGTATCCTTGTGGGCATCGCCCTGCTGGTCGCCTTCGGTCTCAACCCGTCAGGCCAGTATAGCTGGCTTTACCTGATCGGCATCGTGCCGCTGGCCACCGGCCTGCTCAGCACCTGTCCGCTCTATTCGATCATCGGAATCAGGACCTGCCCGCGCGACTGACCGGGCCAGTGGCGGGCGGGGCAACACCCCGCCCCCGCGCCTCATCTATTCCGCCGCCACCCTGCGCGCCGCCAACATCTCCTTGAGGTAGCGCCCGGTATGGCTGCGCTCGACCTCGGCCACCTCTTCGGGCGTGCCCACGGCCACGATCTCGCCGCCGCCATCGCCCCCTTCGGGGCCGATATCCACCAGATGATCGGCGGTCTTGATCACATCCAGGTTATGTTCGATCACCACCACCGTATTGCCGCTCTCGACCAGCTCGTGCAGCACCTCGAGCAGCTTCTTCACATCCTCGAAATGCAGCCCCGTCGTCGGCTCGTCCAGGATGTAAAGCGTGCGCCCGGTGGACCGCTTGGCCAGCTCCTTTGACAGTTTCACCCGCTGCGCCTCGCCCCCCGACAGGGTCGTCGCCTGCTGGCCCACCTTGATATAGCCAAGCCCGACACGCGCCAGCGCATCCATTTTCTCACGGATACTGGGCACCGCCTTGAAGAACTCCTGCGCATCCTCAACCGTCATGTCCAGCACATCGGCGATGGATTTGCCCTTCCACTGAATCTCCAGCGTCTCGCGGTTATAGCGCGCGCCGTTGCAGGTCTCGCAGGTGACATAGACATCGGGCAGGAAATGCATCTCGATCTTGATCAGCCCGTCGCCCTGGCAGGCCTCGCAGCGCCCGCCCTTCACGTTGAAGCTGAACCGCCCCGGCTTGTAGCCGCGCGCCTTGGCCTCGGGCAGCCCGGCGAACCAATCCCGGATCGGGGTGAAGGCACCGGTATAGGTGGCCGGGTTCGAACGCGGCGTGCGCCCGATCGGGCGCTGGTCGATGTCGATCACCTTGTCCAGATGCTCAAGCCCCCGGATCGTCTCGCAAGGCGCGGGCGTCTGGCGCGCACCGTTGAGGCGCATGCTCGCGGTCTTGAACAGCGTCTCGATGGTCAGCGTGGATTTGCCCCCGCCCGACACGCCGGTCACGCAGACGAACTGCCCCAGCGGGAACTCCGCCGTCACATCCTTGAGGTTGTTGCCGCTCGCCTTCACCACGCTCACGGATTTGCCATTGCCCTTGCGCCGCTCGGCCGGAATGGCGATCTCGCGCTGGCCCGACAGGTATTGCCCCGTGATCGAGGCCGGGTCCGCCGCGATATGCTCGGGCGTGCCGTGGCTCACCACCTGACCGCCATGCACGCCAGCGCCGGGACCGATATCATAGACGTAATCGGCGGTGCGGATCGCCTCTTCGTCATGCTCGACCACGATCACCGTATTGCCCTGATCGCGCAGGTTGCGCAGCGTCTGCAACAGCCGCCCATTATCGCGCTGATGCAGGCCGATACTCGGCTCATCGAGCACGTAAAGCACCCCGGTCAACCCGCTGCCGATCTGGCTGGCAAGGCGGATGCGCTGGCTCTCGCCCCCCGACAAGGTCCCGGCATTGCGGCTCAGCGTCAGGTAATCCAGACCCACATTGTTGAGAAACCCCAGCCGCTCGCGAATTTCTTTCAGGATCGCGTGCGCGATCTCGTTCTTCTGCGCGCTCAGGCTTTCGGGCACTTCGGCGCACCATTGATGCGCCTCGCGGATCGACATCTGCACCACCTGCCCGATATGCAGCCCGGCGATCTTCACCGCCAGGGCCTCTTCGCGCAGACGATAGCCGTCACAGCTGCCACAGGCACGGTTGTTCTGATAGCGCTCGAACTCCTCGCGCACCCAGTTGCTGTCGGTCTCGCGATAGCGCCGCTCCATATTGGGGATCACCCCCTCGAAACTGCGCGTCACCTGGTAAACCCGCCCGCCCTCGTCATAGCGGAACGGGATCTCGTCCTCGCCCGAGCCATAGAGGAACACCTGCTGCACATGCGCGGGCAGGTCCTTCCAGCGGGCATTCATGTCAAACTCGTAATGCTTGGCGATGGATTCGATGGTCTGCAGGAAATAAGGGCTCTTGCCCTTGCGCCAGGGCGCAATCGCCCCATCACCGATCTTCAACGTTGCATCTGGCACCACCAGCCGCTCATCGAAATAAAGCTCGGCGCCCAGCCCCCCGCAATCCGGGCAGGCCCCGAAGGGCGCGTTGAAGGAAAACAGCCGCGGCTCGATCTCGGGGATGGTGAAGCCGCTCACCGGGCAGGCGAAATTCTCGCTGAAAACCTGCCGCTCCGGTTCGCCCTCGCCCTCTCGCGGCGCGGTCTCCAGCACCGCGATCCCATCGGCCAGGTCCAGCGCCGTGCGCAGACTGTCCGCCAGCCGGGTCTGCAACCCCTCGCGCACCACGATCCGGTCCACCACCACGTCGATATCGTGGCGGAACTTCTTGTCCAGAACGGGCGGATCGTCGAGATCATGAAACGCCCCGTCCACCTTGACGCGCTGAAACCCCTGCTTGCGCAGCTCCAGCATCTCCTTGCGGTATTCGCCCTTGCGGTCGCGCACGATGGGCGCCAGCAGATAGGCGCGGCTGCCCTCCTCCATGGTCATGATCCGGTCGACCATATCCTGCACCTGCTGGGCCTCGATCGGCTTGCCGGTGGCGGGGCTGTAGGGCGTGCCGACACGGGCGAACAGCAGCCGCATGTAGTCGTAGATTTCCGTGACCGTGCCGACCGTCGAGCGCGGGTTCTTGCTGGTGGTCTTCTGCTCGATGGAAATCGCCGGGCTCAGCCCGCTGATATGATCCACATCGGGCTTTTCCATCATGTCGAGGAACTGGCGCGCATAGGCGCTCAGGCTCTCGACATAGCGCCGCTGCCCCTCGGCATAGATCGTGTCGAACGCCAGGCTCGACTTGCCCGACCCGCTCAGCCCGGTGATCACCACCAGCGCATTGCGCGGAATATCGACATCTATGGATTTGAGGTTGTGCTCGCGCGCGCCACGCACCTCGATATGCTTCAGCTCGGCCATCGGCGTCCCCCGGTCAACGGTGGTTAACAGATAGAGGAGCGCGCGCCGGGTTCCAAGGGAATTTTGCGAACATTTCGTGAACGCAAGGCGAGCCGCCCCTTATTTCTTCTGCGCCAGCGCCCAGGAACAGATGGGAAAGTCGGGCTCGTTGGTCAGCACATCGCGCCCGCGCTCATAGGGCGGTGGCCAGGGTGTTTCGAAATTGCGCATGGCCGCGCTGCGATTACCCCATTGCTGTGCGCGGATCGCGTCTTCCTCGAACCCCGCCTCGATCAGCAGGTTCTTGAGACCCCTTGCGCTCCAGCGTGAACAATCGACCGGATCGCCGTGATAGGGAATATAGAACGGCACCGCGACCCAGAAATAACCCCCCGGCCGCAGCATCTCCAACACGTTGCGTGTAGCAGCGTAGGGGCGGTCCAGATGTTCCCAGACCTGGTTGGCCAGCACCAGATCGAACTGCGCCACCGCGCCATCCTTGCCCCGGTACGGCCCCTCGCAGATATCATATTTGGGAAAGCGAAAGCGGTTGTAGCTGCGGAATGTGAAACGCATCCCGAATTTGCCCGAGACCTCCGCCGCGTCCATCTCGGCCAGCGGCAACGCCTCCAGCCACTGGCGCGAGCTGCGCTGCATCACCACCCTGTTCACACTCGGCACCGGCTCTCACCCCTCACACTCGGACAGCGGCCATTGTGCATGCACCACGGCGCACGGCAAGCCCCGCCCGGCTTCATCTGGCCCGAAATACCTCGGGGGAGTCGCCGCTTGCGGCGACGGGGGCAGCGCCCCCATCCTGCCAGGTTTCAGATATGGATCACCCGGTCAAAGGCATCCAGCACCGATTCATGCATCATTTCGCTCAGCGTCGGATGCGGGAATACCGCCTGCATCAGGTCCTCTTCGGTGGTCTCCAGCTGGCGGCCCACCACATAGCCCTGGATCAGCTCAGTCACCTCGGCCCCGATCATGTGCGCGCCCAGCAATTCGCCGGTCTTGGCATCGAAAACTGTCTTGATCATGCCCTCGGGTTCTCCAAGCGCGATCGCCTTGCCATTGCCGATGAATGGAAACCGCCCGACCCGGATATCAAGGCCCTTTTCCTTGGCCTGCGCCTCGGTCACGCCGACACTGGCGATCTGGGGCTGGCAATAGGTGCAGCCCGCGATGCTGTCGGGCGAGACCGGATGGGGCTTTTGCCCCGCGATCAGCTCGGCCACCATCACGCCCTCATGGCTGGCCTTGTGCGCCAACCACGGCGCGCCCGCCAGATCGCCGATGGCATAAATCCCTTCGACCCCGGTGCGGCAGAACGGGTCCGTCACAACATGGCTGCGCTCGACCTTCACGCCCAGTTCCTCAAGGCCCAGCCCCTCGGTATTGCCGACAATCCCAACCGCCGAGATCACCGCGTCGAAGTCCTGTTTCTCGGTCTTGCCGCCGCTCTCGATATGCGCCGTGACCTTGCCCTTGGCCCGGTCCAACTTCTTGACGGCAGCCTTTTCCATGATCGTCATGCCTTGCTTCTCGAAGGCTTTCTTGGCCATGCCGCTGATCTCCGCATCCTCGACGGGCAGGATCCGCTCCATCACCTCGACCACGGTCGTCTCGGCGCCCAGCGTGTTGTAGAAACTGGCGAATTCGATCCCGATCGCGCCCGAACCGATCACCAGCAGTTTCTTGGGCATATGCGGCGGCACCAGCGCGTGCTTATAGGTCCAGACCAGCTCGCCATCGGCCTCGAGCCCCGGCAACTCGCGCGCCCTCGCGCCGGTGGCCAGCACGATATGTTTCGCTTCCAGCTCCTCGGTGCCCTTCTCGGTCTTGACGCTGACACGGCCCTTGGCGGGCAGGCTCGCCTCGCCCATGATCGCCGTCACCTTGTTCTTCTTCATCAGGTGACTGACCCCGGAACTGAGCTGCTTGGCAATCGCGCGCGAGCGCTTGACCACGGCATCCAGATCGTAGCCCAGCCCTTCGGCCTTGAGACCGAATTCCTTGGCGCGGTGCATCAGGTGAAACACTTCCGAACTGCGCAGCATCGCCTTCGTCGGGATGCAGCCCCAGTTCAGGCAGATGCCCCCCATATGCTCGCGCTCGACCACGGCCACCTTGAGGCCCAGTTGCGCGCCCCGGATCGCGGCCACATAGCCGCCGGGACCCGCACCGATCACGATCATGTCAAAGCTTTTCGCCGCCATTGCCGACTCCGTTCCAGAATTTAGTTTGACATTAAACTATCTCTGGCGCGATCACAACGCAGCAGCGGCGCCGCGCTGCGCAATCCTGCGCTGCGCGCGCCCAAATGCCTGACGCTGCGGCAAATTATTTCCCCGCTCACGCCGCCTTGGCGGACTGCAACGCCTTCACCGTGGCAGCGTAACCGCCCTGCGCCATGAACTCGCTTTCGCTGGCGGTGGTGCTGCGCCCCAGCGCCGCGTTGCGATAGGGGAAGCGGCCGAACTTGCGGATCACCTCGCGATGCGCGCGGGCATGCAACAGGTTGCTCTCCCCGGTCTCGGGCATACGCTCGCAGATCAGGCGCACGCATTGCTCCTGATCGCACAGGTTCTCCGAATGCATCAGGGGCAGGTAAAAGAACTGCCGCGCCGGTTCGTCGATGCGCATGTCCCATTTGCGGTGGATCGCCGCCTTGGCGGCGGCGCGTGATGCGCCATCGCTGGCAAAGGCCTTGCCACTGTCGCGGAACATGTTGCGGGGAAACTGATCCATCAGGATGATATAGGCCAGCGTGCCGGTCGGATAGGTCAGCCACAAAGCATAGGTGCCCTCGCGGGCGCTGCGCCATGCGTCTTCGAACCTGTCGCGGATCGTCTGATCCAACGCGTCAGAGGCTTCGTACCAACCCTTCGGGCCGATCTCGTCCAGCCAGAAACCCAATATGTCGTCAGGCGCGACCATGGAGCCCTCCTCGTCTTCCCCAGATGCGTCCAGTGTCTGTCACAAAAATGTTAAACGCACATTCATCTGAAATGACAGTAACTTATTACTACAGCCACGACACCCCTGTGAGGTTAGCGCAATCAGCCCGCCGACTCTACTTGAGCTGATTCGATGGCGTATTCCTGCGCGGCCTCGACCGCCACCGGCGACGACGAGGCCACCACCGGCGCATAGCTCTCGGTTTCATCCACCGACGGCGCGGCGCGCTGCGTCATCCGGTAGGCCGCGTAACCGGCCATCGCCAGCATCAAGACCCCGATCACCGCGAAAAAGCCGCGCGGCCCGATGGCGCCCATCGCCCAGCCCGTCACCAGCGGCCCCGCGACCGCCCCGAGCCCGTTGATGAACACCATGCCGCCCGACGCGGCCGCCATGTCGTCATGTTCGAGGAAATCGTTCGTATAGGCGATCAGCAGCGAATAAAGCGGATTCGACGTGCCGCCGATGATCACCGCGACCACCAGCAGCATCACGAAGTAGCCGCTGAACACGAATCCCAGCACCGCGCCCACACCGCACAAGAGCGCCGCGGCAAAGATCAGCACCCGCCGGTCCATCCGGTCCGACAGCCAGCCGATCGGATATTGCAGCACCAGCGCGCCGATATAGAAAGTGGCGACGAAGGTCGAAATCTGCGCCACGTTCAGCCCCGCCTCGGCGCCGAACACCGCCGCCATGCCGAACTGCGCGGCAAAGACCCCGCCCAAAAGGAACATCCCCACACAGCCCAGCGGCGAGATGCGCATGATCTCGCTCAGGCTCATCGGCTTAGTCGAGCCGAAGGCCGGCGTCGGGCTGATCGACAGCAGGATCGGCGCAAAGCTCAGCGACACGAGAACCGAGGGGATGATGAACAGGATGAACCCGCCCGGATCGGCCACCAGCAGCAGGAACTGCGCCGCCACGATCCCCGCCATCTGCACGATCATGTAAAGCGACAGCGACTGGCCGCGGGTTTCGTTGGTGGCCGAATTGTTCAGCCAGCTTTCCGCCGTGACATACACGCCCGAGAAACAGAACCCGATCAGAATGCGCCCCGCGCCCCATGCAATGGGATCGGTCAGCGCAGGGTAAAGGATCATCACCGCCGAAATCATCGAGGCCAGCGCCGCAAAGACCCGCACATGGCCGACGCGCCGGATCATCTCGGGCGCCATGCGCGAGCCGAACAGGAAACCCACGAAATAGCCGGACATGACCAGCGACATCTCGATGGTCGAGAACCCCTCGATCTGGCCGCGGATACCCAAGAGCGTGCCCTGCATGCCATTGCCCACCTGCAACAGCATCATTCCCAGCAATAGCGCCCATGCGCCGTTCAGCACCTGCAACATCGCCCGTGTCCCGTCATGTCATGTCAATCTGTCGCACTCGCCGTGCCAGCAATTCATCCCGGAATCAACAAGGATGCGTCACCATAGGAAAAGAAGCGGTATCGCTCCCTGAGCGCATGGTCATAGATCGCCTGGATACGCTCCTGCCCCATCAACGCCGCCACCAGCATCAACAGGGTCGAGCGCGGCAAATGGAAATTGGTCATCAGCGCGTCGGTCACGCGGAAATCGAAACCCGGATAGATGAAAATATCGGTATCGCCGCGCCACGGCACGATCCCGCCGCTCTCGCGCGCGGCACTTTCGATCAGGCGCAGCGCCGTTGTGCCAACCGGGATCACCCGCCCGCCCGCCGCCTTCGTTGCGGCGATCTCGGCGGCGGCCTTTTCGCTGACCTCGCCCCATTCGGCATGCATCCGGTGGGTGGTCACGTCCTCGACCTTGACCGGCAGAAAGGTGCCCGCCCCCACATGCAGCGTCACATGGCTGAAGGCGATGCCGCGCGCGCGCAGATCCGCCAGCAACGCCTCGTCGAAATGCAGCGACGCCGTGGGGGCCGCCACGGCGCCCGGCGCGCGCGCCCAGACGGTCTGGTAGTCGGTCTTGTCCTGCTCATCGGCGGCGCGGCGCGCGGCGATATAGGGTGGCAGGGGCATCGCCCCGGCCTCTGCCAGCGCCGCGTCAAAATCCGCGCCCTCCAGGTTGAAGCGCAGCCTTGCCTGCCCTCCGTCTTTTGCCAGCAACTCCGCCTCCAGCCCGGCGGCGAAACTGACCACCTCGCCGATGCGCAGTTTCTTAAGGGGTTTGACCAGCGCCGCCCAGTCGCCCTCGCGCCCCGGTTCCAGCAGCGTGACCTCGATGCGCGCGCGGGTCTCGCCCTCGGGGCCGCTGCGCGCACGCGCGCCGCTCAGGCGGGCTGGGATGACGGCGGTGTCGTTCAGCACCAGCCGGTCGCCGGGGCGCAGCCAGTCGCCCAGATCGCGCACGCAGGCATCATGGATCGCCGCGCCCTCAGCCACCACCAGGCGCGCCGAGCTGCGCGGCCGCGCCGGGCGCGTCGCGATCAGTTCCTCGGGCAGGTCGAAATCGAAATCGCTCAGTTTCACTGCCCGGCCTCTCCCCCGTCTCTTTCTTCAATCTGGCGCCGGGGCGCCGGTTTGGCAGCCTCGCCGCTGCCCGGTGGCGGGCGGCGGAAAAGATCGCGGAACATCCCCGGCGTGAACACCGACAGCGGATTGACGCTGACCCTTGGGTCCGCCACCGGCCCGCGCATGGTGTAAGTCACCCCCACCAGCCCCTCGCCGCGCCGTGTAAACAGCCCGCCAGCCGAATTCACCAGGTAAAACGGCGAAATCACGCCCTGCATGTTCATCATCGTGCTTTCAAGATCGTAATAGCCTTCCATCGACACCCCCATCGACGCGCCCACGGCGCTGCCCGACATCAGCGTCACGCGCCGGGGCGTCAACAGGAATCGCGATGTCACGTCGCTGAAATGGATGCCCTCGCCGCTCAACTGATCCAGCAGGCCCACCACGCTCACCGTATTGAGCAGCGCCGCCAGCGCCGGAGCATCGGTCAGGCGCACATTCTTGACCTCTAGAGAGCCTTCGTAACGCCCCGCGCCCCTGACCGGCACCAGCACCAGATTCATCTCGCCGTCGCGCGCCTGCTTGAGCATCCCCGCCGCCGCCAGCACCGCGCCCGCATCCTGCGAGCGGATCTGAAAGGCGCTGCGCCCGTCCTTGGGCGCGACCCGCCCCGAGATCTCCGGCCCGCCATTCACCTGCCCGGTAAAAGACCCCGACGCCCCGTCGCTCATGTCCAGATCGGCGCGAAAATCCCTCAGCACGATCCCGTCCGAAATGATCAACCGGTCCAGCGCCAGCGATACCGGCCCGCCCTCGCCGCCGCCCCCGCTTCCGTCACCCGCCAGCGATGTCTGGCGCAGATCGACCATCCCGCCCGACACCAGCACCTGCGGCGCCCGCCCCGCGCCGCGGCCCTGCAATTCGACCGGCGCATCCAGCCACGTTCCCAGCCGCACGCGCGAGAACACCGCCCGCGCCAGCGTGCCGTCATCATTGAGCGTGACCGCGCCGCGCACCTCAAGCCCGGCGGCCTCAAGCGTGGTCGACTCGATCCGGGGCGGCTCGCCCAGCGTGCCCGTGACCTGCAGATCACCCGTCTCCTGCGCCCCCAGCGACCAGCTCAGCTGCGGCACGCGCAGCCCGACCCCGGCAAGATCCGAGCGCAACTCGAAACGCCCCGGCTCTCCGGGCGGCAGGGTGATCTCGATATCGGCGCGCCCCGCCCCCGAAAGGCTCCCCGGCGGCAACCCGATGCGGAACTCGTCGGCGAAACGCTCCGACAGCTCGATCCAGCCCGTCAACCGACCGGTGCCGTCGCTCTTTTCGCCAAGCGCCGTGCGCCATTGCCCCTCGACCGGCACCCCCCCGATACGCCCCGCGCCCGAGACGCTGATCCCGGCATTGTCGCCGCGCAGCTCCAGGCCCGACGCCGCCAGCACCCGGCCCGGCACCAATGTCTCGCTGCGCAGATCGCTCAGGCGCCCATTGACGCTGAACGCCACCTCGTCGGGGCTCAGCTCCTTTTTCAGCAGAAAATCCAGCTCCCCCGAGATTTGCGCCCGCCCATCCGCCAGCGTCACCGGCAGGTTCGCCTTGGTCATGAACCCGAACGGTCCCTCGTCCAGCAGCGACAGGGCGGCCGTGATGGTGCTGTCGGTCTTCAGCCGCGCCCCCGCCGGGCCGCGGTCGATATTGACGTCGGGGATCATGAAACTGGTGCCCGAAATGTCGATCCGCCCACCCTGCGCCGCCGTCACATGGCCCCGATCCGTGGTGATCACGAAGCGGTTGTCGATCAACGAGGCATGGCCCGCCGCCGCCTCGATGGGCGGCACATCCTTGATAAAGACCGTATCCAGGTTCTCGTAATCGAACCCCAGAAACACATCCGGGTCATGATCGGGCCGGAACCGCGCGGCGAATTGCAGATTGCTCAGATCAGCGCGGGTCACGTTCTTGTCGATCCACTCGCGTGCGCCATTCGCCAGCCCCTCGGGCCAGAGCGTCAACAGCCGATCAGGCTGCAGCGCGTCCAGCGTCGCATCCAATGCCAGCGTCCAGCCCTCGGGCTCGGCCTCCAGCGCGCCTTTCATCACCAGTCGGCTCGTCTCGTCGCTCAGGCTCAACTGGCCCAGCGTCAACAGAAACGGGTCGATCCGCAGCCGCATGTCCATCACCGCCGACTCGACCTCGATGGGTTCGGGATACATGCCGTCGGGATTGGCCGAGATGCGGCGAAACTGGAACTGGCCCAGCAACTCGCTTGGCCAGCCCGATTCCATCCCCACAAGATAGGCGCGCCCCTCGGCCAGCGCCGAGACCCATTTGCTGTCCACCGAGATCTCGTCGAAACGCAGCACCTGCTGCGCCGGATCGTAGGCGAAATAGACCCGCGCCTGCGAGAACGCCACCGGCTCCGTCGCCTCGGTCGGCTGCAACACGCCCTCGGCGATCTGCAGGGTGGCATTCAGAAGGCCCAACCGCCCGCTTTCATCAACCGAAGCCCTCAGCGAGCCCGATATCGGCGCATCCAGCGCCCCGAGCCATGTCATCGCAGGGGATTGCCCGGCAATGTCGCGCGCGGGCATGTCCTCGAATGTGACGCCGAAATCCGCCGCCGTCTCGCCGATCTCCCGGGTGTAGTTCACCGCCAGCGTGGTCGCATAGGCCCGCGCGCCCAGCAGGGCGACATCGCCGCGCAGCGTCAGCCGGTCGCCCTCGCGCGTCATCTCAAGGCGCCCGTCATCGACATTCCAGGCCCGGCCCGCGCGCGCATCCTCATAGCGCAGCGTCAGGTTGCTGGCCTCCACCTCGCGCAGCGCCGCGAAATGGGACCGCTCCAGCACAGCATCAAGCTGCGCCGCCAGCGCACCCATATTGGCGGCCTCTTCCAGCGGCGGCGCGGTATCGCCCACGCTCAGCCCCACCGCGCCATCCTCGGACCGGCGCAATGTCACCCGCGCCCCCGACAGATTGATTTCCGCAGGCTGCAACGCGCCCCTCAAAAGCGGCCCGAGCGCCACCTTGCTCTGGGCGCTCGACAGGCTGGCCAGCGTCGCCCCCGACGGGTCGTGCAATGTCACGTCATGCAGGCTCAGCCTTGGCACCCAGTCTGACTGGATCACCAACGCCACCTCGCCAAAGCGCAGCGAAAAGCCGCTCAGATCGTCGTTGATCTTCTGGCTGATCTTGTCGCGCAGCCACTCTGGCGCGACGAATTCGCGCCCCGCGGCCAGGCTCACCGCCACCGCCAGTATGATGATTACCCCGACCAGCGCCGACACCACCCAGGGCAGGGCCCTGCGGGTACGCGCGCCGCGCGGCTTCATGTCCTGGGACTCGCTCATTCGTCTTGTTCGCTCGGCCCGGTTTGAC
Organism: uncultured Roseovarius sp.; assembly: GCA_964570675.1. Lineage (GTDB taxonomy): Bacteria > Pseudomonadota > Alphaproteobacteria > Rhodobacterales > Rhodobacteraceae > Roseovarius. The sequence goes on from CAZMZS010000047.1 coordinate 16,621, forward strand.
CGGCCGCCTGCCTGATGTCTTTATTCCGGCGTCTCCTGCCCTAATATGACCCGGAGTCAAACCCATAACAAGGAAAGCCCATGCCCGAACCCGGTACGATCGCCCCCGATTTCACCCTGCCCCGCGATGGCGGCAGCTCCGTTACCCTCTCGGCCCTGCGCCCCGCGCCCGTCGTGCTGTTCTTTTATCCTCGCGATGACACCTCGGGCTGCACCAAAGAGGCGCTGGCCTTCACCGCCCTCAAGGACGCCTTCGGCGAAGCAGGCGCGCAGGTGCTTGGCATTTCCAAGGACAGCGTTGAAAAGCATCAGAAATTCCGCGACAAGCACGACCTGAACGTGCCACTCCTCTCGGATGCGGACTCCGACATCTGCGAGCAATACGGCGTCTGGAAGCAGAAAAGCATGTATGGCAAGACCTTCTGGGGAATCGAGCGGTCCACCTTCCTGATCGACGGCGAAGGGCGCATCGCGCGCGTCTGGCCCAAGGTCAAGGTGCCCGGCCATGCCGAAGAGGTGCTCGAAGCGGTGCGCGCCCTGTGAGCGCGCAAACCCTGACCGAAATGGCGGTCGAGGTGCTCTCGGCCAAGGATGGGCGCGAAAAGACCGCGCTTTCGCGCCGCCACGCGCAAACCTGGTTCGCGGCGCGCGCCGACGGGCGCGACATTCCCGTGGGCCAGGGCGAGCCGCCCCTGCGCCCCGCGCGCCCCGACCGCCCCGAACTTCTTGATCCGCGCGACGTGCCCCGCCGCCGCCCCGGCAGCCCGCAAGGGCGGCTCGCCATTCTTCACGCGGTGGCGCATATCGAACTCAACGCCGTCGATCTGCACTGGGATATCATCGCGCGGTTCGGCCATGTGCCGATGCCGGTCGGCTTCTATGACGACTGGGTCAAGTCGGCGGACGAGGAATCCAAGCATTTCAACCTGATATGCGACTGTCTTGAAGCGCATGACAGTCATTACGGCGCGCTGCCCGCCCATGCCGGCATGTGGCGCGCCGCCGAGGACACGGCCAGCGACCTGATGGGGCGGCTCGCGGTGGTGCCGATGGTGCTCGAGGCCCGCGGCCTCGATGTCACCCCCGGTATGATCGACATTTTTACCAAGGCCGGGGACGCGCGCGCGGTCGAGGCGATGCAGGTGATCTACGCCGAAGAGGTTCACCACGTCGCCTATGGCTCGAAATGGTTTCATTTTCTTTGCGGTCGCCATGATCTTGACCCCAAGGAGGTGTTTCACGACCTTGTGCGGCGCTATTTTCACGGCGCGCTCAAACCTCCGTTCAACGAGGAAAAGCGCGCCGAAGCCGGTCTGCCGCCCGATTTCTACTGGCCGC